>CAKZOR010000047.1 GCA_937136755.1 uncultured Flavobacteriaceae bacterium
TTCTACAGCCTTAACACCCATTCTACTCGCTAGAACACGGTCAAAGCAGGAAGGTGAACCTCCGCGCTGCATGTGACCAAGCACAGACACACGTACGTCGTAAATAGGAATGTGCTCCTCTACGTATTCTTTGAGTTCAAAAACATTTTTACCTGTTTTATCTCCCTCTGCAACAACGACAATACTTGAAGACTTTCCAGATTGTTTGGATCTTTTTAAAGACTCTAACAAACGATCTAATCCAAGGTTTTCTTCTGGGATTAAGATCTCTTCTGCTCCTGCACCTACACCTGCGTTTAAGGCTATGTGCCCTACATCTCTTCCCATCACTTCTACAAAGAAAAGTCTGTTGTGAGAACTAGCGGTATCCCTGATCTTATCTATTACCTCAACCACTGTATTCAAAGCAGTGTCAAAACCAACCGTGTAGGTTGTCCCGTAAATATCGTTGTCTATTGTTCCAGGGATTCCTATCACAGGAAAGTTGTATTCTTGGTTAAAGATCATTGCTCCGGTAAAACTCCCGTCTCCTCCAATCACCACAAAAGCGTCTATACCCTCTTCTTTAAGATTTGCATAAGCCTTAGCCCTTCCCTCAGGTGTTCTAAATTCCAAAGATCTTGCAGACTTTAAAATAGTCCCTCCTTTATTAATTATATTATTGACGCTTCTAGCGTCCATGGGTTTAAAATCACCCTCTATCATTCCTTCGTAACCTCTGTAAATTCCTACACATTCAATATTCATGTAAGCGCAAGTTCTCACTACAGAACGAATAGCAGCATTCATTCCAGGAGAATCTCCTCCGGAAGTAAACACCCCAATTTTTTTAATTTCTGAACTCATAATCTCTTAAAAGAGTAAAATTAACAAACTTAAACGGATGTAAACCGCTATTTTAGAGATAATTTAATACGACCTAAAAATTCAAACGTTTTCGTTAATAAAAAGCTTATAATATTGAAATATAAACACTTTATTCCCCTTCTTTTTTATTCAAAATCTTTCTCAACAACTCTTGAAATGAATTAAAATCTACCTGATAAGACAAACCAACCCCTTGGGTATAGCCCTGTCTATCTGCTAAGAATTGCTGAATTTCATTCTCTCTATTGAATATTTTAGCACTTAGGCTACCTTGATCATTTAGTATGATTTGAATTTCAGCGTCTCCAGCGACCACATTCTCCGTTACCCCGCCCACTGGAACGCCTAATCTCCCATTGAATAACACCCGATCACTAATCTGAGTACTTACACTCACCCCTATCCTCGAATCCGTCTGTAAATTTGACACCCGGTCTAACATACCTTGCTCATAAGACAATCCAAAGTTGAGTTTGTCATTGCTTCCTTCTAGAATACTACTCAATAATCCTGAAGCAGATTGCAGCAAATTTCCAGTAACAGCTTGCTGGTTAATGCCTGTGGCATCATTGACAAAAGTTCCTTGTGCCAATAGAAAAAAAGCATTTCTATCCTGAACGGTAGGATCTTGTAAGGCGTATTGTAATTCAGATTTTACCACAGAATTGGTTCCTGGGAAAGCAATATCAAAATCAATATTAGGGCTTTCTAATGCACCGTTTAAGCGAACCAATACCTCGGTAGGAATCCTATTGGTATAACCACTACTCTCCAAAAGTGGTGCCGGATTGGCAAACAAACCATAAGAGGCTTCCATATTGAGTTGGGCACCCATAGGATCTCCATCCCAAATAATACTTCCCCCTGGGTTTACTTTAAAGGTTTTATCTATAAAACCGCCAAATTTATAATTGTAAGATCCGGTAGCCACTACAAAATCTCCAAACATTTTAAATTTTCCGTTGGTATTAATCTCCATGAGCAAAATACCTCCTCCAGTACCTTTTAAGGAAGATCCTGATTTTTGATCCACCACTATCTCCACTTCCGCTTCTGGGGTTACGGATAAATCAAAACTAAGTTCTAAACCCCTGTAATCTGTCAATTCTTCCTGAGCAACTTCCCTATCTAAAGCCGTTTTTTCTATAAAATCTATAAAAGTGTAGTCCCCTACATTAACAATATCTTGCAAGGGTATTTTTAGTGATGTTCCCAATGCTGTAGCGCCTGAAACATCTATATTCAACGCCTTAGTGGAGCCATAAATACGTCCATTACCGTTTAAAAACCCACTGCCGTAATACAGGGCTTCTGGGTCGTAATCCGTATCCAAAATTAAGAATCGCTCAGAAGATGCGTCTATATTGAGGTCTAATTTCCAATCATCAAAAGATCGGTGGTCTATAGTACCTGATAAATTAGCCTGAGTGTTGTGCTCCTTATCTATCAGTGTGATGTCTTTAAAATCAAACACTTGATGGTATAGACCAATCTTAGCGTT
The DNA here is from genome assembly GCA_937136755.1 of uncultured Flavobacteriaceae bacterium. GTDB lineage: Bacteria > Bacteroidota > Bacteroidia > Flavobacteriales > Flavobacteriaceae > MAG-120531. Next base: position 2,369 of record CAKZOR010000047.1, read on the forward strand.
GGGAGAAAAATCATAATTCACACCCAGATAAGGGACACTTATTCCCGCCTTGTTTAGAGTTAGAGTTCCTGTAAAATCAGGATTAATTAAAGGCCCAGTTATTTCTGCATTACCCCAAAGTCCTCCCCTAATGTCACCGATCACACCTTTTCCCAATGGACTAAAAGGATCTAAAGGAAAAGCATTAAAACTGGCTAATAATTTAGTTTGATAGTCACTGCTATCTGATTTAAAAACATTCCCCAAAAGGCGTAATTTTTCCTCTTTATCCCTTAATAATTTAGCGTTAATGATAAAATCTGTAAGATCTCCATTCCCTAGTAAGTCCAAGTCTAGATTTCCTAAAACGGTTTGATTAATTTCGAAGTCTGCAATGTCTAAGTTTGAATTTGGAAAGTAAATATTGTCTTTTTGCAAAATGTTGAGCTCTCCATTTACCCTACCATCTAGATCAAGGCTGTCTACCCTAGGGAATATTTTCCTTAAGGCTACTTTAGAAAAGGACAACCTAACGTCTTTATAGGTACTGTCTGACAATTGGCCATTCAAAACAACTTTTTCTTGTTCGGGAGAACTCATGACCAAAGAAGAAACAAAAACACTGTCCAAATTTTTATTGAAGACTACTTTATTATCCTTGTTTCCAGACTCGTTAATATACCAGTCTGCACCCTTAAAAGTCAAACTAGATTTTTTCAATCCTAAAACAGATTGTTTTGTGTCGTTAAATGTGTGGTAAAAGTTCAACCCAAAACGATCTGAATGATCCTTTCCACCCTTAAATTCCGTCCTGAAAAACAAGGTATCTTGTAGGGTATTGTTAATGAGTCTTAGATCTTCAATCTCGTAATAAGGGGTCTTGGCACTTTTAAGGGCTAAAAAGGTATTGAACAAAGGGTTTTTAGTGTCTACTTTTAATACCACACTATCCAAAAGATTATTGTACAATGAAAATTTAGGAGATTTAAAATCGAGTTTAAAAATACCGGCATCGGCCTGAAGGGCCCCACGAATAAATGTATTAGATCCAAATTGCACCTCTGGAAAGAAGATCTCTACCAAAGTGTTGTAAATATCAAATTCAAAGGTCATTTCTTGGCCTTTGGTCACCTCAAAGGGCTTGTAATTGGTGTAAATACTCCCCATAGCGTTTTGGAGGAGCTTTCCAAACTCTACTAATTTATACCGCCCACGAATGGCCCCAGATATAATGTCTTTTGAATTGATGGAAATGGTCCTAAACCCATCTACCAAGCTATCTGCAGCAATATTAAAATCCTCAAAAAAGTAAGTGTTTTTAGCATTCTTGTACTGGGTGTTTTTAAAGGACAACACCCCCAATACATTGTCTATATCGGTTCCTTTTAGGTCAATGTTCAAATCTCCTTTAAATAGTGCTGTTGAGTCCTTGACCAAATTCATCTTGTGCAAATCTGCATAACCCACTGAGGCATTAAAATTAAATGCCCTATTGGCTTTTGAAAAATCTGCCAAGCCACTAAATGAAAACTTACAATTGGGATCTTCTACCGCAAGTGAGCCTTCAAAGCGTTCATCTTTAAATAATCCAGACACGCTAGCGTCAATATAATTGTAGCCTTGAAGGGTCATATGGTACACCAGACCCTCTAAATTGGTATTTAAATTATTGAGCAAAAAACCAGACCCTTTTATATTGGCATCCATACTCACTAGGCCAAGTGCGTCTATTTGGGTGTATGCGCCCAGATCAAAATCTATAAGAGATAAAAAACCTTCATATACCCCTTGATTTATATTGGTGATATTGGAGAGGTCCAATGCCGCATAAAAATTACCCAAACGGGTACTAGCGTTAATTTGAGTGGTAACCTGGTCTACGCCAATCCCTGCAGTTCCCCTCAAGGTAAAGGTGCCTAAGCGACTCATAGAAATAGGCAGCTTGTTACCCAAAACCCTTGGCATTAATCGCTTTAAGGAACCGTATTGGCTTTCAAACCCTTTAATTTTGGCGTCTAAAAAAAAAGGGGTAGACGGATCAAAAAGACTGTTAAATTCAAAATCTCCTCTTAAAGCCGTATTCTCGTTGGTCAAAAATAAATTAGATGCAGTGAGCTTATTTCAAGAGGGAACTGAAGCGGTTCTGCATGCAATCGAAGAGAAAGCTATCGAGATGATTCCGAATTCTTATTTGCCAGCAGAACTCGCACATTCAAATAGAAGTAGGGAAAATTCTTTAATTGAGCTGCCCTACTCACATGTTGATACATCAGATGTATCGATGGTTGCTAGTGCCACCGCAATACCTGAACAAGATGTTGACGTTAGGAGAAGAAGAACATTGTCAAATGCTTATTCACCTATGGCCAGTTAGAAAGAATACTGATC
>CAKZOR010000048.1 GCA_937136755.1 uncultured Flavobacteriaceae bacterium
AGAAGGGATGCAAAATAATAGTGATATGCAGAATAAAATAATGTTTATTGTCGGATCGGTTATTTTTGTAATCTATATATTTTTTTATTTCAAGATTGTACTCAGAGGGCGTAATAAAAAAGATTAGCTTTCAATAAGCCTCAAATTATGTAACTTTTACTTCTCTTTTTAAGATATAATGTTACCTTTGCGTTACATTAATTTTTAAATACTATAAAATGGAAGGACAAATAATCATACCCATCATTGGAATGTTAGTGGGTGTATTAATACCCGTAGCGGTATTTATTTGGCAGTATAAGGACGCAAAAGGAAAGCGAGAGGCCGTTATTGAGATCGCCAAGAATTTAGACAATCCAGCAAAAGTAGAGGAGCTGTTGCAGATTTTTGAGGAGCGAAAGCAGCAACCTATAGACTATCGTAGGGGCGGGGTCATTACTCTTTTTGTGGGGCTAGGCCTTTATGCGCTCGGTTATTTTTTTCTTGGAAATATTCTAAAAGGCGCTGGCGCTTTGGTTGGACTCATTGGTATAGGCGTATTGATTGCCGGTTATCTCTATCCAAATACAGGAGCGGAGTTAACAGACGCTGTGGAGGAATTTGAGAAGAAGTAATCTATGGGTAAAGACCATAAGAAACTTTTAAATAATTTAGAGCGCATTAGAAAAGCAGCGGGTTTAACACAGCAGGAAATGTCTGTGAAAGCAGAGGTTTCAAGAAAGAGCATCAATGCCATTGAAAATGGCGTTTATGTCCCCTCTACCGTATTAGCACTAAAAATTTCACGGACCTTAGGCTGTAGGGTAGAAGACCTCTTTGAGCTTCCTTAACACCTTATGTGGCGGTTTTTAGCGCTCCATTAGCGGAGCGCTAAGCCGCTATTTACGCTTCCAAACTTGGGTGCGGCCTAGGAATGAAAACCCTAAGAATCCACGAACATTTAGGGTATTTGGATCTTCTAATTGAATGGTGCAATCGTAAGATTTACCATTGGCTGGATCCATGATTTTACCGTCCGTCCAAGCGGTGTCGTCTCGAGAGAGACCCCTAACAATCAAAAGCCCTTCAATGGGTTTGTTTTTATCTGACCCTTTACAGTTCACGCATTTTTTACCCTGATCTTCTGGCAGTAGCAATCGCAGGACGCGGCCGTAGAGTTTGCCTTGTTCTACGTAGAGTTCAATTTCTGATTTGGCTTGGCCGGTTTCGTCGTCAATATTGACCCAGGTTCCCTCCACTGAAGGGGTTTGCAATAAGAGGAATAAAGAGAGTAGTAGTGTGTACATTTTTTATTTTAAAGATAGGAATATGATACCTTTTCTCAAAATCCGTAATTCGGGTAGGACTGCCGCCAGAAGTTTTTATACCTTTATTTAAAATACAAGTCATATGAAATTTCTGTATCCCCTTTGTTTTTTATTGTTTTCATTCACTGCTTTGGCGCAAAACACTTCCTATGCAATCAGTTCTTATACTGACCTGGATTTGGATCCCGCAAGAAAGGCCCCCAACACACATTATTTAGGAAGTGCCTGGCTCAAAGGCTTGGCGCCTGCCTCTGAAGACATTGATTTCAATATTACCTTGGCTACGTTTAAGGCCAATTCTACCTTAGATTGGCACAAGCATGAGACCGGACAGGTTTTGATTGTGGTCTCAGGAAAAGCCTACTACCAGGAAAGAGGCAAAGATGCCGTAGTACTCAAAGAAGGCGATGTCATTAAATGTGACAAGCAGGTAGAGCACTGGCACAGCGCCACTAAGGAGAGCGATGTTTCTTATATAGCCGTGTACGGAAACGGGGCACCAACTACTTGGACGGAGAAGGTGAGTCAGGAGTATTACGATCAGGTGGCGCAGGCTTTGAAAAACCAATAATACCTAGACAAAAATATCTAGGACCAATACCATAGTAATTCCTACTACCCCCACAATGGTTTCCATTAAGGTCCAGGATTTGAAGGTATCTTTGAGGCTGAGGTTAAAGTACTCTTTAAACATCCAAAAGCCGGAATCATTTACATGAGAGCACATTAAACTGCCAGACCCTATGGCTAAAACCATGAGGTTTGGGTTGGCGGTTGTGGTGGCTATGATAGGCACAATAATCCCCGCAGTAGTGAGGCCAGCCACTGTGGCAGATCCCAACGAGATTCGAATGAGGGTAGCCATGAGAAAGGCGAGTAGCAAGGGATTCATATCTGAGCTTGCCAACAGCTGAGCAATTTCATTACTCACTCCACTGGCAATGAATATTTGTTTTAAAGCACCTGCTCCTGCCACAATTAATAGGATCATTGCAATGTCTTTTACCGCACTTCCATAACCCTCCATAATTGTTTTTATAGCCATTCCTTGTTTGGTGCCTAGACTATAGGTCGCTACCATTAAAGAAATAAGCATGACCGTCATGGGGTCTGCTAGAAATACAAAAACTTCGTGAGTACTGGTGTTCTCCTGGACTAGTAGGGGCAGTGCCGCCGCAGTACTCAATAAAATAACAGGCAGTAAGGCCGTAAAAAAACTATTGAAACCAGAGGGTAGTTTCTGATTTGGATCTGTT
>CAKZOR010000049.1 GCA_937136755.1 uncultured Flavobacteriaceae bacterium
ATATCTATAAATCTAGATTAATCAAAGAAAGACATAGACATAGATACGAAGTGGATATTTCATATAAAGAAAAATTTGAGAAGAAAGGGTTAATATTTTCAGGTTTATCCCCAGATAAAAAGCTTCCAGAGATTATCGAACTCAAAAATCACCCTTGGTTTATAGGAGTACAGTTTCATCCTGAATTTAAATCTAGACCTTTAGCTCCTCATCCTTTATTCTCTTCATTTATTAGAGCTGCAAAAAAATATAAATGAAAAATATATTAGTAGTTTTTGGTACAAGACCAGAAGCTATAAAAATGGCTCCCTTGGTAAAAGTACTGCTTAAAACACCTGAATTTAAAACAAAAATTTGTGTTACAGCTCAACACAGAGAAATGTTAGATCAAGTTTTAGATTTCTTTTGTATAAAGCCTGATTATGATTTAAATTTAATGAAACCAAATCAGACTTTAAATCAATTAAGTTCTAGAATTTTAACTGAAATAGATGAAGTTTTGAAAGATTTTAAACCAGAATTAGTTTTGGTTCATGGAGACACCACAACTTCTAGCATGGTGGCTTTAGCGTCATTTCATAGAGGAATTAAGATTGGACATATAGAAGCAGGTTTACGCACCAACAATCTATACGCACCTTACCCAGAGGAATTTAATCGTCAGGTTACAAGTAAAGTAACTAGTTGGCATTTTGCACCGACAACTGTTAGTCGAGATAACTTATTAACTGAGCGAGTGTCGCCTGATTCTATATCAGTTACAGGTAATACAGTTATAGATGCTTTATTAGAGAGTGCGAACAGAGTAGCGAATTTAGATAATGAAGAAAGTAGTAAACTCAAAGAAATAGTAGATTTTAATAAGAGAATTCTTTTAGTTACAGGGCACAGAAGAGAAAATCATGGGCAAGGATTTATAAATATTTGTGCGGCATTAAAAGAAATTGCGGTTCATAATCCAAATATAGAAATTGTATATCCAGTTCATTTAAACCCTAATGTTTTAAACCCTGTAAAAGCACTTCTTGGCAATGTCAGTAATATTCATTTGGTAAAACCATTGTCTTACCCATCATTTGTTTGGTTAATGAATCAATCTTATTTAATTATTACAGACAGTGGAGGTATACAAGAAGAAGCACCAAGTTTAGGGAAGCCTGTTTTAGTGATGCGAGATACAACTGAAAGGCCAGAAGCTGTTGAAGCAGGTACTGTTATTTTGGTTGGTACGGATAAGAGTGAGATTGTAAATGAAGCGAATAATTTGTTAACAGATATTAAAAAATACGAGTCTATGAGTGCATTGCATAATCCTTATGGAGATGGTACAGCTTGTAAGCGTATAGTAAAATTTATTAAATCATTATAAAAATGAATATAAAATTCACAATCAAATAATCCCCAATTAATTTTTTTAGAATCAATATAAAATTTTTTAAAAATATTTCTATTTTCATTATATCCACATTTTATATAATGTAATAATCCATTTTTATTCGATTTTAATTTTTTTAAACTCAACTTTCTGTAGAGAGTTTGAGTCTATTCCCGGCCTAAGCAAACCGAATCTCAAAACCAATTTATCTTTTCCATCCCAGATTGGATGTGAGGTTGGCTGTTCGTATTTGAGATTGCGTTGTGGCTCACCATTGACGAAATAATTTACCCTAAAGACACCTTTCCTAATCTTAAACGTCCATTCCATTTCTACCCATTGATCTTTAATCTCTTTTATACCCAACAAATATTCCGGAGCGTGTTTTGGGCTAGATGTAATTGACCCATGATTCGTCCAGATAGTGGCATATGTTTTTTCACCGATACTAAAAAAGGTAGTTCCGTTTTGATGCGCCCAAGAAGAGCCTTTACCATCCTCTCCTGACAGCTTAACCAAAGCCTTTACCGTATATGAAACTCCGGCTTTTAGCGTGGCATCCTTAACCTCCACCTGCGCTCTATCAAAAAATTTGGCCCTAGGCGCTCTGCCACTATGGTACTGCTCACCCGACCTATCTTTTGAGCATAAACCCACTGAATCAACTGAATCTAATCTTGCGGAAATAGCTCCATCTGATGACGACACGAGGTCCACACTGGAGCAATACCTTTTGAATTGGATATTAACCGGGGTTTTCTCAAGCAAATTAGACTTACAGTTAAATGAACATGCATGAGAGAACGAACTACCCCCAATGCAGACGGCGAGTAACGAATTGAAAATCATAGCTTTGATGCGAGATGATGATTGCTGACTAGAATTTATAAGAAGCATTGTCTACCACCATCAGAGTCTGAGTAGGTTTTTGTAGACTTATCAGTGGCTTATGCAGTCTGCAGAGACTGTGATGGAGCGGGTAGAGATTGCTGAGTCCTACCTAAGGCTCCATAGTCCACTGATGTCTACGTAGAATCAGAGACTTACACATCTCCAGTTCATCTACAACAGCACCGTTTTGTCTACTGAATTGTCTACTGGGTGTGGGTCTATGCAGTACCCCCGGGAGAGGCTTCACAAGTCTTTAGCGGATACTGTATATGCACAGACACATCAGAGACTGAATTAAGGCTATTTTTTTTTGATGATTATCTTCTGCTTGTTGGTTGCAGGAGGATGATAATTATTAGTGCTACGATAACTTTCTATGGGTATAGGGAACCGATAAGACGATGTAGCTCTCTGAAGTCACTTATCTCAAGATCGTTAGTTATTCAGAGCATCCAGAC
>CAKZOR010000050.1 GCA_937136755.1 uncultured Flavobacteriaceae bacterium
CATGTTTCTTTAGGGTCCCATCCCCAATAACGTCCCCAACTTTCATTAGCCCACATGCCTCCGAGAAAGTTTCCTATGGTTAACATCACAAGTCCAACAGTAAGTGACATTTCGTTGATAATAGTTAGCTCTTTTATGTTTACAAGTATACGTTCTTTATTTTCTTCGTACCATTGTTTTTTGTATTGAGGGTTATTTCCGTATTGATTGAATCCAAATTGAGAGCCCACTAAAGGAAATTTGTCCTGACCAGAGGTCATTCCAGTAAGTCTTTGTCCATTTCTAATAGATTCTGGCAAATCTTCACCACGCCTCTTATTGAGCATGGGCTTATAATCAAAGAGTTCCAATTGAGAAGGACCACCACTTTGAAAGAGGTAAATAACCCTTTTTATTTTAGCTGGGTGATGCAGCCCTCCGAGCGCACCTTTAATACCTGCTTGAGGGGTTGCTGAGGTAATAACACCGTTTTTTGTTGTATTGAAATAGGGTGTGCCTAACAAGGAGGCCAAACTAATACCACCAATTCCTAAAGCTGTTTTGCCTAAAAAAGCCCTTCTGTTGAGTTGTAAGGAGCGTTCTTCTATGATCTTTTTTTCACTCATGATTAGCTTCTGGTAATGGTTAAATCTAAATTTAAAATGGTATGTGCAGTCAGAGAAAGTGCCGTTAAAGCAGTATTTTTTTCTTTAAAAGTGGTCGCTTTTTCTCCAATACTCAAATAGGCCTCAGGTAGGACTCCTTCCTGTTGTACTTGTAATTCCATATCGCGATACAAGTCTAGTAATTGTGCCGCTACTTTATCAGTGGCAAACTGACCCGTAGCTGCTAAGTACATATAGGCCAGTTGTTCGGTTTTGTTTGCTTCTTTTTTACTAGCTTTCTCTGCCAGTACTCTAGAGGCTTCTATAATTTGGGGATCATTTAACAATACGAGTGCCTGAAGTGGGGTATTGGTCTGTTGACTTTTTACACTGCACAAATCTCTATTTGAAGCGTCAAAAGTGAGCATGCTTGGAGGCGGAACGGTTCTTTTCCAAAAAGTGTACATACCCTTTCTGTATAGTGAAGCCCCGGTGTCTGGAACATAATTGGCGGTACTACCACC
>CAKZOR010000051.1 GCA_937136755.1 uncultured Flavobacteriaceae bacterium
CCATTTTAATTTTTTTTTACAAATATAATAGTAATACTCTTAACAATGAAAATTTAACTATTATTTAAGAATTCGTCCTAATAAGTAAAATCTATATATAAATCACTGTATATTAAGCCATTAAATTAACACATAACACACTTTTATGCATTTTATTAAATAATTAAATAAAAACTTATGTTTAATCTAGCATATATTTGAAATAAAAAAAATGCTATGAAAAAGATTTTATTAATTATGCTCGCAGCTAGTTTTACTAGTTGTGCTGTGATTCGGCCGGGAGAGGCCGGTGTAAAACAGCGTTTTGGTAATTTTCAATCTGGAGTGAAAACAGACGGAATTGTTTTTTTTAACCCAATTACTTCAAAGATTGTCAAAGAATCCATTCAAACCAACAATCTAGAGATGTTCTTAAACCTTCCTAGTAAGGAAGGCTTAAGTGTAGACTCTGAAATATCTATACTCTATAGATTAGAAACCGCAAAAGTGCCACAACTGTTGCAAACCATTGGACCAAATTACAGAACTATTATTACCAGCGTTTTCAGATCTGCTTCAGCAGATGTTTGTTCTCAGTTTTTTGCCAAAGACATGCATTCAGGAAAGAGAGCAGATATAGAAGAAGCTATAAAAATTAAAATGGCTTCTAATCTTGTTGAGAAAGGTATTGTAATAGAAGCTGTTTTAATGAAAAGCATACAATTGCCTAGAGGTTTATCTTCTTCTATTGAACAAAAGCTTCAAGCAGAACAAGATGCCATGAGAATGGTATTTGTACTAGACCAGGCTAGGTTAGAGGCTGAACGCAAAATCATTGAATCTACAGGAGAACGAGACGCTCAAAAAATTCTTTCTGAAGGCTTAACAGATGAAATTATTAAAATTAGGAGTATTGAGGCTTTTATGAAATTATCTAACTCAATGAACTCAAAGGTGATTATTACAGATGGAAAAGCCCCATTATTAATTGGTACAAATAAAGAATAAATAATAAATCTAAAGAGGTTTAATAGGCTTTATTACATTATTTAAGCAAGGAAATTAAGACAGTTAGTTGTTGTTTTATTTTGAGAAAGGTGTCCGAGTAATTGGGCATCTTTTTTTTGTGAGGATCAAAAATACAATTCCTTTAAATAGTTTAATTTCGTAAAAATTATACATATGACAACCAATCTCACCTTAAAGGAAATTTCTCAACTGATTCAAGCAACAAATAATGGGAGCGAAAATATTGTAATTTCTGGAGTGAATGACTTGACTAATGCCACTGAAAATCAAATCACTTTTATTGGTAGCGCCAAATACAAACGATTTATCGAAACCACTAAAGCGGCAGCTGTAGTGGTAAGTGCTGGAATAGAAATTGAACACGCAAAAATCCCACTTTTGTATGTGAACAATGCAGATCTTGCTATGGCGCAACTTCTAGAAGCCTTTTCACCGAAAAAAGGACCTGATTTTGCTGCAGACATACATCCAACAGCTAGCATTCATCCTTCCGCAATATTGGCAGAAGATGTGAAAATCGGAGCTTTTGTATATATAGGTCCAAACGTAACTGTAGGAAAAGGAACGCACATATACGCGCAGGTGAGTATTTATGACCACAGTCAAATAGGAAACCATTGCACCATTTGGTCAGGGACCGTGATTAGGGAAAATAGCCAGATTGGAGACCATTGTATTTTTCATAATAATGTGAGTATAGGTGCAGATGGGTTTGGCTACAGACCAGCGCCAGATGGGAGCGGACTCATTAAGATACCTCATATTGGCAATGTAGTGATTGGCAACCATGTAGAGATTGGTGCCAATTCTTGTGTAGATAAGGCCAAATTTAACAGTACTGTACTAGGAGATGGCTGTAAAATAGACAATCTAGTGCAAATAGCCCATAATTGTATATTAGGAAAGTCTTGTATTATGGCTGGGAGCTCAGGATTAGCAGGCTCTGTAACCCTTGGAGACGGTGTAATTATAGGGGGTAGTGCTTCCATTAAAGACCATGTAACCATTGGCGCAGGTGCCACAGTTGGTGCAGGTTCAGGAGTTATTGCAGATGTACCTCCAAAAGGATCTGTCTTAGGTTATCCCGCAACAGAGTCTAGAGAAATGCTCAAACAATGGGTAGCTTTAAAAAGACTTACCAAACAGTAAAATCGTAGCGTTCAATTTAAATAATAGGTGTTTCTTTGCGCCCTAATAAGATCATAAATAGCTCAATGGACCATACTCCAAAAAATCCAGTACTCGTTATCCTCGCTTTTATTGCTATTTATGTGATTTGGGGGTCTACCTATTTACTCAATAAGATTGCTGTAACAGAACTAGATCCTTTCATGTTAGCCGCCATTCGTTTTGTGGTATCTGGTAGCCTTATTTTTATCATTGCAAAAATATCAGGCAGATCTATAGCAATTACAAAAAAACAAGCTGTAAATACGGCTATTGCTGGATTTTTGTTTTTGAGTTTTGGAAATGGGGTAGTAGTATGGGCACTAAGATATGTAGATACGAGTTTAGCTGCCTTAGAAATATCCTCACAACCACTGATTGTACTTCTGTTGATGCGAATTTTTCAAGGGAAAAAAATATCTCCAATGTCACTATTAGGTGTTTTTTTAGGATTCATAGGCATTTATCTGCTGGTGAGTCAGAAAAGTGTTCTAAACCAAGAAAATTCCATTCTAGGAATGGTGATGATCTTTTTTTGTATGGTCAGTTGGGCCAGTGCAAGCCTATTTGTGGGTAAAGCAGACCTCCCCAAAAACTTTTTTGTCAATACGGGCTATCAAATGATTTTTGGAGGTTCCATACTAGCTATAGCGAGTTTAATCATTGGAGAAGAATGGACAAACCCTGTTGAATGGTCCTTTAAAGTTCAATGGGCTATGGTCCTTTTAGTCATTTTTGGAAGCATTATCGCATTTACCTCATTTAATTATTTACTTAAGGTTGTTTCTCCTGAAAAAGTAGCTACAAACACTTATGTAAATCCTATAATTGCGCTACTCATGGGATGGTATTTTCTACATGAGCAGATCACCCTACAATCGATCATTGCTTCTGCAGTGCTGTTGACAGGAGTGTTTTTTGTAAACACAAAAAAACAATTGGTCTTGTTCAATCGCTTTAGATCTAAAAAGAATCCGCTTAAATAAAAGTAGGGGAGTACCAATAAAGACTCGTATCTTTGTACAAATTCTACTATGGACACGCCTTTACCCACCTCATTTGAGGAATTTAATTTAAGCACCCCCTTAAAAAATAACCTATCAAAGGTGGGTTACGAAGTACCGACCCCCATACAAGGAGCTACTTATGCTACTGTCTTGTCTGGTCAAGATGTACTAGGATTAGCACAAACTGGAACAGGTAAAACATTGGCGTATTTATTGCCTATTTTAAACGACATTAAATTCGCAAAAGAAAAGACAGTTCGCGCCTTAGTGATTGTGCCTACCAGAGAATTAGTGTCTCAAGTAGTAGAAGAAGCGGAGAAAATCTGTCAGAACACCTTTATAAGTATCTGTGGGGTACACGGAGGTAACTCCATGAAAAAAGATCGGGATGCTTTGGCGCAAAGCGCCGATGTCATTGTAGCAACGCCAGGAAGGTTGTACGATTTATTTTTAGCTAGAGTCATAAAATATGCCGCCATTAAGAAAGTGGTCATAGATGAAGTAGACGTTATGCTAGACCTAGGCTTTAGGTTTCAACTCACCAATATTTTTGATCTTTTGCCCAAAAAAAGGCAGCATATTATGTTTTCTGCCACCATGACAGATGAAATTGAAAGCCTTATTTCAGACTTTTTCATAGCACCAAAAAGGATCTATATTGCGATGAGTGGTACTCCGCTTAAGAATATAGCTCAAACTGCCTATGCTGTATCTAACTATTATACAAAGGTGAACCTTTTACAACATCTTTTAGAACAGGAAGAGAGGTTTAAAAAGGTATTGGTTTTTGTGTCTAATAAAAAAATCGCAGACCGCATTTACGAACAATTAGAACCTATTTTTGAGAAGAACATAGGAATTGTACATGCCAATAAAACACAAAACCACAGAAATAGAGTTCTTAGCGCATTTGACGCAGGAAGGGTCCGTATTGTCATAGCCACAGATTTAGTTGCAAGAGGATTAGATATAGATCAAATATCCCATGTAATTAATTTTGACACGCCCAAATATCCTGAAAATTATATGCACAGAATAGGGAGAACTGGTAGAGCTAACGCAAACGGAAATTCAATATTGCTATACAACCCAGAGGAATTGGCCTACAAAGAAGCTATTGAGTCTCTCATGCAAATTCCTGTAACTGACATTGAATTTCCAGAAGAAGTTCCTGTTTCCATTCAATTAGCTCCTGAAGAACAACCCCATATATTTGAACCAGATTCTGATTTATTGCAAGGTAGAGATCCATCTCTAGGATCTGGTTTCCATGAAAAGTCTGAAAAGAACAAGCAAGAAAATCAAGGGGGCTCTTATAAACGAATCATAGCCAAGAAATACAAAAAGCCAAAGACGCGTGGTGACAAGAATTACAATAAAGGGAGAAGAAAGTAATACGATACCTCATTTGATTCTTTTGTTTAATTAATTACATCCATAACGCTTTCTGACACATCAATCAATGATATAGTTACATTATATAAATTGTTCTATAATGTTCTGCGTTATGTAACTTGAGCTTTGGTTAAAAGCGAAAGTTGTTACTACAGTTTCTTTAAAAAATTTATTCTAAAAAGTTTCTCTACAATGTTAATGGAACACTTTTTATGCGACGACGTAGGAGGGAAGCGTAAAGTGTGTGGAATGGAAATGAAAAAAAAATACATTTATTCAATTTTTTATATTTTATTTGTAATATGAAAGCTTTAATCATAGGAGCTTTTAGCTGAACAAAGTGAAAACTGTTTATAAGTTCGGTCTTTTGAAAATTAGGAAGTCATATTCAAAAGAAGCTTACGGAGTAAGTAACCGAAATTTAAAGCTAACTTCCGTATTAAAAAATATATCTACTCTTTATAAATTGTGTTTTATTCCCAAAACGCAATATCAAATTATGATTTGATTTTAAGTTATTAACACTTTTTAGGAAAGCATTCTGCTTTCACGTTTTAATAACTTCTTATCACATTTATAATGAATACAAAATATATTGATTTAATCAATCAAACTTTTGATTTTCCTCAAGAGGAATTTCTTCTCAAAAAAGACCAGTTGCTTTTTCATGATATAGATCTAAATAAACTGGTTGAAACTTATGGAACACCTTTAAAGTTCACTTATTTGCCTAAAATTTCTGATAACATTAATAAATCAAAAGTTTGGTTTAAAAATGCTATAGAAAAGTATAACTACAGTGGTAACTACAACTATTGCTATTGTACAAAAAGCTCACATTTTA
>CAKZOR010000052.1 GCA_937136755.1 uncultured Flavobacteriaceae bacterium
TAACCACCATAGGATACAAAGCGGTTGCCTCAGTACCCCCAGAATAACTCAATACATTAGGCACATTATAATAGGCCGCCATGGCCTGGGCCCAAATTTGTGACAGATGGCTTCGCCTAGAGTTATGGGTACAAATAAAATGAAGTTTTACTGGTACTTGTGCTGTTCTCTTTTCTTGAACAAAAGAAACCAATAGGTCTAAGATGTTTTTTCGGTCTTTGGAGAGCGTACTCAAGTCTAAGGCCTCAATAGTGCTATTTAATAGGGTGTTCATACTATTTATAATTAACAACAACCACTCCCTGGGGTGCAGGTATTCTTTTTGGCCTTTGAAAGGCTTACTTTTGTCTTTTCCGTTGGAATACCACAATTGTCTTTGGCCAAACAATCGGTGGCCATAGGGGTAAGTAAAAAGTGATTCCCTTGAGTCGCTATGCCATAGGTTTCAATGGTTTGCCCTTGAAATTCCACTTCAATAGGCAGGTCTCCAATAGCCAATGCTTTTTGGGCCATCTCTATAATGGAAATGAGCTTTTCTGGATGAAGCCTGTGGTCATAATCTTCAGCAGACCAAAGTTGAAAATTTACCACCGAATTAGAGCGTAGGGTTCCACCACAATCTATAAAGTCTCGAGTCACTTTCCCTACCTCGGTGACATGAAAATAAGGAGGCACAAAGGTGCCATTAGGCAATTGAAAGCCAATCGTTTCCCTTTTTTTTAATTCGTTTATGAATGCTAATAGTGTCATGGTGTATATTTTAAATTAACAACAATCATTGGTGGTAGGCATACCGGAGGCGAATAGACCGGCAAAAGCCTCATTGGCCTCCTGCCAAGCTTCAGTGTCTATGCAATAACAAACGCTCGTTCCTGATATATTCCCCTTAATGAGTCCGGCTTGTTTTAAAACGCTTAAATGCTGAGAAATAGTGGGTTGGGCCAAACCAATCTCCAAGACTAAATCCCCACAAATACAGCTATCTTGTTTTATAAGATGCTTTAAAATGGCTAATCTAGCCGGGTGCGCAAGCGCTTTTGCTATGGAAGCAAGGTGGTTATCTTGATCCGTAAAAATAGCCGTTTTGGTAAGTCCCATATCTTTATATTATTACATTGCAATATTACGATAAAAAGGATTAGACTAAAAAATATTTCTCATTCCTTTTATTTAATTTGTACATTTAAATACCAATAAATCTCCTATGAAAAGAAGTACTTTTTTAAAGCAAAGTAGTGCACTGGCTGCTTTAGCGTTTGTTCCAAGCAGTTGTAGGATCTCTTTTTCCAATACTGCTTTTCCTTTAGGACTACAGCTTTATACCGTAAGAGATTTTATGGCCAAAGACCCTTTAGGAACCCTCAAGAAATTAAAAGCTATGGGGTATTCGGATTTTGAGAGCTATGGTTTTGACACCCTCAATAAAACCTACTACGGCTATAGTGCTCCCGAATTCAAGACTATTTTAGAAGACTTAGAATTGAGCACTTACACCGGTCATTATGGACTTCATGGGCTAATGGAGGCTTCAGAAAAAGACCTAAAAAAATATGTAGACGCTTGTATTGAAGGAGCCACCACACTTGGAGACCACTACATCACTTGGCCTAAATTAGCAGACGCTTACCACTCTGTAGAAGGCTACAGCCTTTTGGTACAAAAATTGAATGCGATAGGCGCTCAGGTGTCGGCCGCAGGCCTACAATTGGCCTACCACAATTTTGGTTATGACTTTAATACCTATGGCCCTAAAACAGGCATGGATTGGGTACTAGAAGAAACAGATCCTGAATTGGTTAAAATAGAAGTAGATTTTTATTGGGTCATGCATGCAGGGGTCATTTCCCCTAAGGCACTGATAGAAAAAGCCCCAGGCAGGTTTCCGCTCTGGCACATTAAGGACATGGATAAGCTCAGCAGGGACTATACTGAACTGGGCAATGGATCTATAGATTACACCAAAGTCCTTCCCAATGCCAAAACCGCAGGCCTAGAGCGTTACTATATTGAACAGGGAGGTAATTTCGCTCAAAATTCTATGCAGAGCGTTTCACAGAGTGCTGCCTATTTCAAAAAACATATTCAAGGGCTTATTTAATTGCGAAATTACCCATAAATAACACCCTTAGTTTGGTTTTTGTTAAATAGCGGAGCAAAGCAGCTGCTATGTCCTTATAATTCCGATATTTAGGATGTATTGTCTTTATCACAATCAGTATCATTTAAATTGACCCTCATGCAACAACAGCGTTTAGAAGTATTTAAAAAAACAGTCAATAATACGTTTAACGTATACAACAGTCTTTTTCTAAATCTACCTTACCGCAATATTGAAAATGTTGGGATGCTTATTCCGCTATTATTAGACCAAAGCAAAAAAGGTTTGGACGCTGGAAAAAACCCACAGCAAATTTTGGAAGGATTTTTTAAAGATTATGCCGGACTCACTACAGAGGAATCTCAGATAGATTTTATGTTTCGTATTATCCAGTACGTGGAACGCCAAGTAGTGCTCTACGACAGTGTAGAAGACGCTGCATTTCCAAAGTTACACAAGCACAGTTCCTCTTTGAGCATTAAAGACTATTTCCAGATTATTGACAAAAATAAAAACTGGGATGAGGTAGCAGAGAAACTCTCTAACTTCAGTGCTCGAATTATTCTCACCGCCCACCCTACCCAATTTTACACCCCTGCTGTATTGGATATTATGGCAGATCTAAGAAAACTGATCCTCGAGAATAACATTACGGAAATAGATAAAAGTTTACAACAATTGGGGCTTACCTCTTTGCTTAACAGTAAAAAGCCCACTCCTTTGGACGAGGCCAAAAACATCATTCATATTTTAAGGAATGTGTATTATGACGCTATTGGAGACCTTTTTTCTCACATAAAAACAAATATCCCCCAAGTAGATTTCAATAATTACAATATTGTTAAACTAGGGTTCTGGCCAGGCGGGGATAGGGATGGAAATCCTTTTGTAACCACAGAAATGACCGATCAGGTAGCAGATGAACTTAGGACCACACTCATGAAGTGTTACTATAAAGACCTCAAAGCCCTGCATCAAAAATTGAGTTTCACAGCCCTTCAAGAGCCCCTAATAGGCCTTAGAAAAGCGTTGTACAACAGTATGTTTAATCCTAATGAATTGGTGTCTTATGACTTTTTGGTGGGGGAACTACAGAAGATCAAAGACCTCTTAGTCTCTAAATACTTTGGATTATACTTAAAAGATCTAGACGCTTTATTAGATAAAGTGAAAATCTTTAAAACCCACTTTGCCACCTTAGACATTAGACAAGACCACAGCATACATTACAATAGTATTAGCGCTATATTAAAACATGCGGGCGTTATTAAGGACTCTTTAGAGGAACTATCCACAGAGGAACTCACCGATAAATTACTCCATTTAGCGCTAGAAGTACAGCCTGATGAATTTGAAGATCCGCTGGTTTCAGACACCTTAAAAAACATCAGAAACCTTAAAAACATTCAAGCCAAAAATGGTCAGGACGGTTGCAATAGGTACATTATTAGTAATTCAGAAGACAAATTTTCTGTGTTATTTGTTTGGGCTTTATTTAGGTGGTCTGGATACAAAGAAGCAGACATTCATTTTGACATTGTACCCCTTTTTGAAACCATGCACGGGATGGATACGTCTGAGCAAAGTATGCATGACCTCTTCCAGACAGCTCCTTATATGGCCCATGTAAAAAAGAGGGGGAATAAACACACCATCATGCTTGGTTTCTCAGATGGAACCAAAGATGGAGGTTATGTTAAGGCCAACTGGTCTATTTTAAAAACCAAAGAAAACCTTACAAGCGTTTGTAAGCAATACGAGGTTAGCGCGGTCTTTTTTGACGGACGTGGGGGGCCACCAGCAAGAGGCGGTGGTAAAACACATAGATTTTATGCCGCACAAACCAAGGACATTGCCAACAACGAAATACAACTAACCATCCAAGGGCAAACCATCACGAGTACTTATGGCACTAGAGAGCAATTTGTATACAACTGCGAGCAACTCTTAACCGCCGGGCTTTCTAACAATATTTTTGGAAAAGAAAACACCATTTCTCAGGAGCACAGAGCCTTGATGGAGGAACTCTCTGAACGAAGCTTTGCCAAATACGACGCCCTAAAACAGCATGACAAATTCATGCCCTATTTAGAAAATAGAAGCACCCTTAAATATTACACCAAAGCCAATATTGGTTCAAGGCCAGGAAAAAGAGGCCAAAAAGCCAAATTAGAACTCTCTGATCTAAGGGCCATTTCTTTTGTGGGGTCTTGGAGCCAACTCAAACAAAATGTGCCTGGGTACTTTGGGATTGGGTCTGCCATTGCTTCTTTAGAGGCAGAGGGCAAACTGGGAGAACTACAAGAAATGTTTAAAGAAGTGCCCTATTTTAAAGCGCTCATGCAAAACAGTATGATGGCTTTAGCCAAGTGCTATTTTGAACTCACCAGCTATATGAAAGAAGACCCAGAA
Source organism: uncultured Flavobacteriaceae bacterium (assembly GCA_937136755.1). Lineage (GTDB taxonomy): Bacteria > Bacteroidota > Bacteroidia > Flavobacteriales > Flavobacteriaceae > MAG-120531. The sequence goes on from CAKZOR010000052.1 coordinate 4,511, forward strand.
TACGGAGATTTTTGGCAGATACTTTATGATGAATACACCCTGTCCAAAGAAAAATTACTCCTCATTTCTGGCTTAAATATTCTCATGGAAAAAGAAGCTGTTTCAAGGGAGTCTGTACTCATCCGGGAAAATATAGTCCTTCCACTTTTGGTGATCCAACAATACGCTCTTCAAAAAATTGGACAAGATTCTCCGCTTAAAGAAGTCTATGAAAAAATTGTAACGCGATCCTTGTACGGAAATATTAACGCCAGTAGAAACTCCGCTTAATAAAAAAAGCCATTCCTTAGGAATGGCTTTTTTTATTATTAAGGTATTACTGGACTTTTTAATTTAAAATAGTCTCCCTAGTTTTAATATATTTTGATGTAGTCTCTTTTAAGAATGAATCTAGCCCATTTAAATCAATTAATGCATAATCTCTCTTAGAAAATGGACCTGGTTCAACATGTAAATGTTTGCGAGACCACAATGATAAATTCATGATCATTGGAAATAAATCTATTCCACTATCCGTTAAATAATAGTACTTTATCTTATTGTCATTTACATCTCTTTTGAAGTCTAAAATTCCATGACTCCTCAATTTTTTAATTCTATCTACTAAAATATTAGTAGAGATTTTTTAAGGAGATTTCAAGACATCCGAGTCGGTGTTTATGCCAATAAACAAATCTCTAATTATTACTAAAGACCACTTATCACCAAAAATATCTAGAGCACTAGAGATTGGACAGTGTGATCTAAATTCAAAATCTAACATAGCACAAATCTTATTAAAATCATCAGATACAAAAATAAGAAAAATTCATAAGAAAATGATTGAAATGCAGCAATTCAAATTTATTGTTGTAATATGCAATTTACTTTTTAGTATCATCAACTTAATACTTAATAAAATGAAATTTAAATTAACACTATTAAGCGCCATTTTGATTTGCATGTCTTGTAATAACAAAGAAGTAGCTCCCCAAGAGACTGCTTACTATGATTATTCCAAGTCAGACTCGAAGTTTACTGGAGGAACAAAAATCATTCCTATAGAAACCGCCCTGGGCACTTTCAATGTATGGACCAAAAGAGTCGGTAATAATCCCACTACAAAAGTACTTTTATTGCATGGTGGTCCTGGAGCAACCAGCGAATATTTTGAAGCTGCAGATTCGTATTTCCCTCAGGGCAATGTAGAATATTATTACTACGATCAAATGGGATCTGGAAAAAGCGACAATCCAAATGACGAAAGACTTTGGAATATAGACAGTTTTGTTGAAGAGGTAGAACAAGTTAGAGTAGCACTTGGGTTAAATAAGGATAATTTCTATTTGTTTGGACAATCATGGGGAGGTATTCTTGGCTTAGAATATGCTTTAAAATACCAACAACATCTCAAAGGTTTAATTATATCAAATATTTTTAAATTTCTATTTAACTTCTCTTGTTCTAATGCAATTTTTTCTGCCAACTTAATATTATCTAAAGAATGAATGTAATCAAATAAGGGTATAACATATTTTACCTTATTAGTTTGTAATTTACCAATCATATGAAGTTTTAGATGTTCATGAGAATTTTTAATGGCAGACCATTTTTCAACTGCTTCTTGAACTTTATTTTCTCCAAAATGTAGATGGCCATTTTCTATCAATGGATGTATCTCAGATATAGGAAATGTTTTGCTTACCGCAATAATTTCAAAATTATTTGTTGATCCAAATTTTAACTTTATCTGGTCATTTATTAAAGCTAGATTGTGAATACTTTTATGCAAAAAAAAATTATTAAAATTTACTCTTTTGTTAATGAATTTAATTTATCAGATTTGTCTCGAATAGGTAAGAATATAAACTTAATTTATCGTAACTATGACAAGAAAAATTATCTGGACGATATTTTAAAGATTAAAAAATATTGTAAATATTCAAAAAATAAATTTTATCTAGCAAATAATATCAGGCTTTCAATTAAACTAGGCCTAAATGGTGTATATATACCATCATTTAACAAGCAAATTAACTACGTTCAAAACTATAGCTTACCTAAAAACTTTAAGATAATAGGATCAGCTCATAGTCTTTTTGAGATCAATCTAAAGTTAAAGCAAAAATGTAGTGAAATTTTTTTATCACCAGTTTTTAAAGTTAATAAATCTAAGAAGTTTTTAGGAGTTTCTAAATTTAATTTAATAAACTTGAATACTAAAGCTAATTGTATAGCTCTCGGTGGTATCAACGAAAATAATTATAAAATGATCAAATTACTAAGATCACATGGCTTTGCTTCTATAAGTTGGGCAAAAAAAAACGGCCTAAGTAAACTTAGGCCGTTTTTATAAAATTAAAAATTTAATTGATTAAAACGCCATAATCATTTTTAATTCCATCATCTCTTGATCGTTAGCATCTACACCCTGTACATTCTCTTTTTCATTGTTAACTAAAACAAATGAAATTGAACCTGCAGTGTATGAAGCAGAGAAACCTTTACTCTCTTCATCAGGTGTTAGGTTTTCATAATCAACAGTGTGTTCACCGTAAGATACACTTAAGTTTTCATTTACAGCAAATGAAATAGCATAGTGATCTGCTTCGATGTCAGTGTTAGCAGCTTCTTTATCAATTTCTGATCTTTGAGCTCCAACAGTCACTGGTCCAAATGCATATGTAGCAAACATTGTAGACACATCATCTTCAGTAGCAGCCGTAGGTCTATCAGTACCTAAACCACCACCAATTGTTAAGCCGTCAATTGCATTAATTGTAAGTGCTACAGACTCTTCTCCACCACCTGCAACTTGAGATGCTGCTACTGATAAAGTAAACATATCATCAGAATACTTGTATCCTAATGTATCTGCTCCATCAGATGATGTTTTTACAACACCGGCTGCTGGTTGGTCATGTTTTTCAGTTGATGCTGTAGATGCTACATAACTAGATGCTTCATCATCAAACGCTGTACCACTTGTAAATATACCAAGATCGTCGTGCACGTTTTCACCTGCAGTTGGCATTTTATCAGCAATTGAAGTTATACCATTCGCGTAACCCCAACTGTCTAATGTAAGTGCACCCATATCACCCATATCTAGAGTAACACCTTCAGACGTTACTGAACCAGAAGCTAGCGCTTGGTACATGCTAACAGTCATACCATTATCTAGCTCTCCAGAACCGCTGAATGTAAGAGTTGAGTTCATTACAAACCCATCTGTAGTATTAACTCCAGAACCTCTATCTATTTCTGTAGTTTGATATTCCATAATAGCATTACCACTTACGCTTAACTCACCTGCTTGCGCAAACGAAGTTGAAGCCAGTGTTCCTGCTAATGCAGTCAAACCGATTTTTTTTAAGTTTGTCATTTTTTCTCCTTTGTTTAGATTGTAATTACAAACAGTGTCTTTTTAGACAATTGTCCATATTTTACAAAAATTAATGATTATTATGCTTTTTTTATTGGCTATTGTTGCATAATTGCAACACTAAAAACTTCAAAAATCTTAAAATATAAATTAAGTATATTAAAATAAAGTTTATAAGCATCTTAAAATATATCTAACTATTATGAAATTTATTCAACTATTATTCTTACTACAACTTTTGATTTTTCTAAATTCTTGTGGGATTTATCGAAAAACTGATGCTAGAAAATACCCTCCAAATCCAAAAGAGAGAGTTGCAAAAAACATGGAGGAAGGAAAAGGTTTTCGAATTTTTGATAGTAATAGAAGCAAAGGCACAAACTACGAATTTGCAAGCTCAAATGAGTTATGGCGAGCAACTTTAGACACCATTGATTTCATGCCATTAACAACCGCAAACTATAGCGGTGGCATCATTGTAACTGACTGGTATTCAGATAGTGAAAACTTAAATGAAAGCTTAAAGATTACAGTCAGATTTTTAAGTAATGAAATAAGATCTGATGCTTTAGATTTAAATATCTTTTACAGAGATTGTGACTCATCAAACCGTTGCAAGATTATTGAAAAGCAAGGAAATCTAGTTGCTGAATTAAAAAAAGAAATTTTAAAAAAAGCAACTGTCTACAAAGAAGAGTCAACAAATAAAGATAAAAAAGATAATTAAACTTATTAAACAAAATTTAAAATTGTGGAACGATACAATTTCAAATCAGTAGAAAAATTTTGGCAAAACGAGTGGGATAAAAACAAATCTTTTAAAGCTGAAATAGATTACAATAAAAAAAAATTTTATTGTCTTGAAATGTTCCCATATCCATCTGGTAAGATTCACATGGGACATGTTAGAAATTATACAATTGGAGATATTTTAGCAAGATACAAAACTTTAAAAGGTTTTAACGTTTTACATCCTATGGGGTGGGACTCTTTTGGGATGCCAGCTGAAAATGCTGCAAGGCA
>CAKZOR010000053.1 GCA_937136755.1 uncultured Flavobacteriaceae bacterium
AGACAAACACGAAACGGGTAGGGCCATGATTCAGTTAGAACGCGAAAAGCTGGCCCAGCAACGCGAACGCAATGACCAAGATCTAAAGACATTGGGCAGCTTAAAAAACAGGGCTACTAGCGCTCAAATAGCCCCCGGTGCATTGGTACACACCTCTTTGGCAAGCTATTTTCTGGCCGTCCCGGCCGATGCCTTTTCCCATCACCCAAAAAATATCTATTGCATCTCTCCCCAAAGCCCCATAGGGCAATTACTACTCGGCAAGAAACCCGGAGAATCTTTCTCTTTTAGAGGAAACGATATAGAGATTTTGGAGGTGATTTAAGTTTAAAACAAACCGTTAATCTCGGCATCTATTTTTTCGATGATAGATCCCAGGTCTTCTGGGTTGGCTACAAAATCTAGAGGGTCTACGTCTATGACCAATAATTTGCTATTGGTGTAGCCGTGTGCCCAAGCCTCGTAGCGTTCGTTTAGCCTACTGAGGTAGTCTATGGAAATGGTGTTTTCGTATTCGCGGCCTCTTTTCTGTATTTGGTTTACCAAGTTGGGTACTGAACTCCTAAGGTAAATGACTAGTTCTGGTGGTTGCACCAATTTTTCCATGAGCTCAAACAACTGTTTGTAGTTGTTAAAATCTCTATTGGTCATAAGCCCCATAGCATGTAAGTTGGGTGCGAATATGAAAGCGTCTTCGTAGATGGTTCTGTCTTGGATAATGTTCTTGCCGGATTCTCTAATCTCTAGAATTTGTCTGTATCTGCTATTGAGGAAGAAAATTTGAAGGTTAAAACTCCATCTTTCCATTTGATTGTAGAAGTCATCTAAATATGGATTATCTTCTACTTCTTCAAAGTGTGCATCCCATTTATAGTGTTTAGAGAGTAATTTAGTGAGCGTGGTTTTTCCTGCGCCAATATTTCCAGCAATAGCTACATGCATACGATTAGGTCTTTGTTAGGTCATGGTCCCTTTTTAAAGGGGGCAACAAGATACCTATTTTCTGCAATTTTATAAAATCTAAATGACTAAAAGTGTTTGCCATTTTAGGGGGAAGGGCTTTCTTCTATTTTGGATGTATTTTTTTATTTTAAATTAAACTTTTATTCAATCCCTTAGTCAAAGGGTAAATATCAATGATTATGAAACCTTATTTTAAGATCTTTTTAGTACTTCTTTGTACACAAACACTTGTTGTAGCACAAGACTTTCAAGGGACGGCTACCTATATGTCTAAGTCTACGGTAGACATGAATTTCGGAGGCCGTCAGATGTCTGAGGCCCAAAAAAAAATGATTCAGGAGCGCATGAAATCTATGCTAGAAAAGACTTTTGTCCTGAATTTCAATAGAACAGCTTCTACTTATGAGGAAGAACAAAAACTAGATGCACCTGGTGCTGGAGGTCCGGGTATGCGTTTCATGGGTTTTGGTGGTGGTTCAGGGGTGTATTATAAAGACATTCAAGAGAAGACATACACAAATGAAACAGATATTTTTGGAAAGCCGTTTTTGGTAAAAGACGTACTGAAGCCATTGGCTTGGACCCTGACGGCAGAGACCAAACAAATAGGTCAGTATACTTGTTATAAAGCTACTGCTGTAAAACAATTAGACACCACTATGAGAACTGCTTTCAGAGGGATGAGACCTGGACAGCGTGGCAATAGAGCAGATGAAACAGCCAAAGATTCTACAGATGCTAAAAGTGATGGTCAAAATTCCTTGGCCTCAAGAATAGAAATTCCTAGTGAAGTAACAGTAACAGCATGGTATACTTTGGATATTCCCATTAGTCAAGGGCCAGGAGAATATTGGGGTTTGCCTGGACTCATTTTAGAAGTTTCAGAGGGAAGAACGGCTATTTTATGTTCTAAAATCACCTTGAATCCTAAGGAGAAAATACTGATTGAGGCCCCTAAAAAAGGAAAAGAAATTACTCAAAAAGAATACCAAGAAACCATGGCTAAAAAAGCTTTGGAAATGTCCGAACAATTTAGGGGAAGAGGAAGGTCTGGAGGTACAAGAATTATGATTCGCAATTAATGAATAAAAGTTTAAAATATGTCTTGGCTACACTGTTGTTTGGCCTAGTACAATTGGTTCAGGCACAAAAAGTAACTATAGCTGGAGTCGTTAAAGATTCCACAGGTGTTGGTTTAGATATGGCCAATGTGGTGGCCATTAATGAAGCCACTAAGGCCCTAGATGGTTTTGGAATTACAGATCCCAATGGCCGCTACAAAATTGTGGTAAACGCCAATACTACCTATAGGGTAAAAGTGAGTTATATTGGTTTTACCCCCAAAGAGTATTTGGTGACTACTACGCTCAATGATTTTTTAAAAGATGTTGTTTTAGAAGCTCAGGCAGAGGCCCTGGATGAGGTAGAACTTACTTATGAAATACCGGTGACCATTCAAGGAGACACCATTGTATACAATACAGACTCTTTTGTGAGTGGTACCGAGAAAAAGTTGGGAGATGTCATTAAAAAATTACCAGGTTTAGAAATCAACGACGATGGAGAAATTGAAGCTGAGGGTAAAAAAGTGGGTAAGATTATGGTGAACGGCAAGGATTTCTTTGACGGAGACACCAAATTAGCCACCAAGAATATTCCAGCCAATGCGGTTTCTAAGGTAGAGGTGCTTAGGAATTATTCTGAGGTAAGCCAATTAAGCGGAGTCACGAACAACCAAGACAATGTGGCTATTAATATAAAGCTGAAAGAAGGAAAGGAACGTTTTTGGTTTGGGGAAATTACTGCAGGGAAAGGTTTGGACAATACTTTTTTGGCACACCCAAAAGTCTTTTACTACAGCCCAAAGTTTTCTGTAAACCTCATTACAGATGTGAACAACATTGGGGAGCTACCCTTTACGCCTAGGGATTTCTTTAATTTCACAGGGGGTATGGCCAATTTTAGTAGGGCTGGAGGTACTCAATTTAACGCCACCAATAATTCATTGGGTATTTCATTATTGCAGAACAACAGGGCCAAATCTATAGACACAAAATTTGGTGCGGCTAATTTTAATTACGCTGCCACACCCGCCCTAGATCTCAGTGGTTTTGCTATATATTCCTATACAGGAACTCTTTTGGAAACCATTACCTCTAGGCAATTTATAGTGTCTAATCAGACAGAGCAATCTACTACCAATACGGATCAGAAAGCAACTTTGGGATTGGGTAAGTTTAGTGCGCGCTACAAACCTTCTGCCCGTTTGCAGTGGGATTATGATGTGCTATTGAAACAATCTTCCCAAGAAGAGCAACGACTCCTTTCTTCTAGGGCTATAGTCAATGAAGATATTGAGGAAAACAAAACACAGGACCCTATCACAGTGACCCAGAATACGGGACTTTATTACACCCTTTCAGACACTCACATATTTGCTTTTCAAGGGCAACATATGTACCAAAAGGAGGATCCTTTTTACAATGCGGTCAGAACTCAGGAGCCTTTTAACGGCGTATTGCCATTGGTTGGAAATGGCCTTGGGTTTAATATTAATCAAGGACAGGAAGTCACCACTAATAAATTAGATGCTAAGCTGGATTATTATCTAGTGACAGGTCCCAAGAGTAATTTAAATTTTAGCTTGGGAACTACGCTGAGTGAGCAGTCCTTCCAGTCTTCTATTTTCGAGTTATTAGAGGGGAATACTACGGCCGCTTTAGAGGATAATTTGTTTAAAAATAATGTAAGCTTTGATTTTCAGGATCTCTATGCAGGTTTTCATTACAAGGTAATTTCTGGAAAATTCACCTTTAATCCAGGATTTAATGTGCACACCTACAAGGCAACCAATACCCAATTGGGCACTTCAGTGACCGACAATCTGACCAATATTGTACCCGATTTATTTGTGAATTTTCAAATGAGAAAGTCTGAAAATATTCGTTTGAACTACAGTATTGCTAGGGAATTTACAGATATTAATAATTTGGCAGCTGGCTATGTGTTTAGCAATTATAACGCTATTTATCAGGGAAATAGAGATTTAGAAAGTGCACTATACCACAGCGCTAGTTTAAATTTCTTCAGTTTTAATATGTTTAATTTTCAAAATATATTTGCCAATTTCGCGTATAATAAAAGAATAGATGCCTTTAAAAATGCAGGGGTCATTACAGGAATTAATCAGGTAAATACCACCATTAATGCTGCACTACCAGACGAGACTTTTACAGGTTCAGTGAATTACCAGAGGACTTTTGGGAAACTAAAAGTGAGTAGTAGGGCTAACTTTTCTCAGTCTATTTTAAACAATGTCATAAACAATACTCCTAGGGTATCTAAGTCATTTAATCAGACCTATAGAGGTTCTTTGGCCACCAATTTTAGATCTGCCCCAAATATAGAATTGGGTTATTCTTATACTGTAAATGATTACAACAACGCAGGGCGTTTGAGTACTTTTTATACCGACAGGCCTTTTATGAAATTGGATATGTTGTTTTTAAAGTCTTTTATTTTCACTGCAGATTACGATTATTACCATTACAGAGATGCCGCAGAAACAGCAGACAATGAATATGCTTTTTTAAATGCCAATCTCTCTTATCAAAAGAAAGACAGCAAATGGGAGTATAATATTCAGGTGACCAATGCACTGAATACGGAGGCTTTAAATCAAGATGGATTCAATGATTTATTCATTAGTTCTTCTGCTTATATGGTGCAACCAAGGTATGTAGTTTTCAAGCTCAAATACGATTTATAGAAAAAAAGCACCTATTTTTTTGATTATAAAATAAAGCTGTTATACATTTGCCTCATATTTATTAAGAGGAAGGATTTGACTGATTGCAACCTCTTTACGAAGCCAAGGCTGATGTAAAAAAAAGTGCTAAAGCAGTTCACCATAGGTTCTATGTGGTGATAAAACCCCGCTAACAAGTCAAATTCGCCCTCGCACACTTTAATTATTGATGCTATGGCTTATTTATTTACTTCAGAATCTGTGAGTGAGGGACACCCAGATAAAATTGCTGATCAGATTTCAGATGCCCTTTTAGATAATTTTTTAGCTTTTGATCCACAAAGTAAAGTGGCTTGTGAAACACTAGTAACCACTGGTCAAGTTGTGTTGGCGGGTGAGGTAAAGAGCAATACTTATTTAGATGTTCAGCAGATAGCCAGAGATGTGATTAACAAAATAGGCTATACCAAAGGAGCGTATCAGTTCAGTGGAGACTCTTGTGGAGTTATTTCTTTAATACACGAGCAGTCTCAGGATATTAATCAAGGAGTAGATAGGGGTGCTAAAGAAGAGCAAGGTGCTGGAGACCAAGGAATGATGTTTGGTTATGCGTCTAAAGAGACAGAGAACTTCATGCCTTTGGCCTTAGATATTTCTCATAAAATATTAGAGGAATTGGCCGCAATGAGAAGAGAGGGAACCCAGATTTCTTATCTCAGACCAGATGCTAAAGCCCAGGTGACCATTGAATATTCAGACGACAATCAACCACAACGAATAGACACCATTGTAGTTTCTACCCAGCACGATCCCTTTTTAGAAGACGATCAGGCCATGTTAGACATTATCAAAAAAGATATTATTGAAAAGCTTTTGCCAAGAGTAGTAGCGCAGTTTCCTGCCCATGTACAAGCATTGTTTAATGATCAAATTACCTATTACATAAACCCAACGGGTAAGTTTGTGATTGGTGGTCCTCACGGAGATACGGGTCTTACAGGGAGAAAAATTATTGTAGATACCTACGGGGGTAAAGGCGCTCATGGAGGAGGTGCTTTTAGTGGGAAAGATCCTTCCAAGGTAGACCGTTCTGCGGCCTATGCTGCCAGACATGCAGCTAAGAATTTAGTAGCTGCTGGAGTGGCTTCAGAAATTTTAGTGCAACTCAGTTATGCTATTGGTGTGGTGGAGCCTACGAGTATTTATGTAGATACTTATGGGACATCGGCCACAGGCCTAACAGATGGTGAAATAGCTAAAAAAGTAAGCGAAATTTTTGACATGCGTCCGCATGCTATTGAGGAGCGTTTGCAATTGCGCAACCCTATTTATTTAGAAACCGCTGCTTACGGTCATATGGGGAAAACCCCTAGAAAAGTGACTAAGGTATTTGAGTCTCCTTACAACGGTAGGGTAGAGAAAGAAGTGACCCTATTTACATGGGAACAATTAGATAAAGTGTCAGAGGTACAAAAAGCCTTTGATTTGTGATATAAGTCGCTGTGAGTGGGTACTTTAACCCACTTGCAGTATCTTTGAAATAAGTTCAAACAATTATTGAATAGTTATCAAGAAAGGTGGAGGGATTAGACCCTGTGAAGCCTTAGCAACCCTTTGTTCTATGCAAAGAAGGTGCTAAATTCTATCTCATTTGAGAATAGATAACCGGAATGCTTACCGTCTGTAAGCGAACTTTCTTAAATAACTTTTTCGATTTTTACCCATCTAGTGGCGCCGCTAGAGGGGGTTTGGCTTTTTAATTATTTTTTTAACATTAAAAACAAAAATCATGAGTACCGAAAAAAACAACCAATTTGCTACAAACGCATTACACGCGGGGCACGATCCAAAATTAACTGGAGGCACCAGAGCGGTGCCTATTTATCAGAGTACCGCCTATGTCTTTGACAGTGCAGAGCATGCGGCCAATTTATTTTCTTTGGCAGAGCCTGGAAATATTTACACCAGAATTAACAATCCTACTACAGATATTTTAGAGCAGCGTTTGGCTGCTTTGGAAGGTGGTATTGCTTCTGTGGTCACTGCCTCTGGAACCGCAGCCATTGCCACTTCATTACTAGTACTTTTAAAAGCGGGAGACCATATTGTAGCGTCTAGTAGTCTGTATGGAGGGACCTATAACTTGCTCAATGTGACCTTGCCCAGATTGGGCATTACCACTACCTTCGTAGATCCTTCAGATCCGGCCAATTTTGAGGCAGCGGTTCAGGAAAATACCAGGGCTTTCTTTGCAGAGTCATTGGGGAACCCAAAATTAGATGTATTGGATTTAAAAGCTATTGCAGCCCATGCAAAAACCGCTAAAGTCCCCTTTATTGTAGATAATACAGTGGCTACTCCTGGCTTGTTAAATCCTATAGCACACGGTGCCAATATTGTGATTCATTCGCTCACCAAATACATTAACGGAAACGGAACGGCTTTGGGCGGGGCCATTATAGATGCCGGAACCTTTGATTGGAGCAATGGAAAATTCCCAGAATTCACCGAACCCTCTGCAGGTTATCACGGACTTATTTACCACGAGGCTTTGGGAGCAGCCTCCTTTATTGCGAAAGTGAGAATAGAGGGGCTTAGAGATTATGGGGCGGCCATTAGTCCTTTCAATGCCTTTCAGATTCTACAAGGTTTGGAAACCTTGACTATTAGAATTGCCAAGCACTCAGAAAATGCCTTAGCTTTGGCCACATGGTTAGAGGAGCAAGAATTGGTTTCTTGGGTAAACTACCCAGGTTTGGCTTCCAGCGCCTACCGTGAATTAGCCCAAAGTTATTTACCTAAGGGTCAAAGTGGTATTGTTACTTTTGGGGTGAAAGGCGGTTTTGAATCTGCTAAAAAAGTAGCCAATGAAACCAAATTATTCTCTTTATTGGCAAATATTGGAGATAGCAAATCACTCATCATACACCCTGCGAGCACCACGCATCAGCAATTGTCACCAGACGCTCAATTGACCACTGGTGTAACAGAAGACTTAATCAGACTCTCTGTTGGATTAGAAGATATAGAGGATCTTAAGGCAGATTTAACGGCTGTTTTTGAAACCATTAAAGCCACCCAATTGGTATAAGCATCACGTGCCTACTTTTAAAAGAGTAGGCACTTTATTTTATTTTATATGAAAAAGCTCACTATTAAAGCCTTTACAACACAGTCGGATCATACACAAGATATTTCCTTGAGCTATGAGCACTTTGGTCTTCCTTTGGACCAGGCGCCGGTTGTTTTAGTGAACCATGCCCTTACAGGAAACTCTAATGTGGCGGGAGCGGACGGTTGGTGGTCTGCCTTGATTGGTCCGGACAAATGCATTGACACTAATCGCTACGCAGTCTTGGCTTTTAATATTCCAGGCAATGGATACGACGGATTTGTAATAGATGCGTACAAACAATTTGTAGCCAAAGACATGGCGCAATTATTTTTAATGGGCTTGGAAGCTTTAGGAGTTTCAAAGCTTTACGCGATTATTGGTGGCTCTCTCGGTGGTGGAATTGCTTGGGAAATGGCGGCTATAAATCCAGCAATTACGTCGCATTTAATTCCCGTAGCTTCTGATTGGAAATCTACCGATTGGCTCATTGCCAATTGTCAAATTCAAGAACAATTTTTATTGAATTCCAAACAGCCTGTTCACGACGCGCGCATGCACGCCATGTTGTGTTACAGGACGCCTGAATCTTTTAATCAGCGCTTTAATAGAAGCACCAATGAGGCCCTTCAGGTATTTAATGTAGAGAGTTGGCTCACCCACCATGGAGAAAAATTGCAGTCTAGGTTTCAGTTGTCTGCGTATAAATTAGTGAATCAGCTGTTGCGATCCATAGACATTACCAAAAATGGTCCAGAGGCTTTTAAAAAATTACAAGAGAGCGACACCCATATTCATATTATAGGGGTAGACTCAGATTTGTTTTTTACAGCCAGTGAAAATAAAGAAACCTTTAAGCAACTGGCACAATCTCAGTCCAATGTGACCTATGGAGAAATTAATTCTGTACATGGGCACGATGCCTTTTTACTAGAATTTGAGCAGTTAGAGGTCCTTTTGGCAGGTATTTTTAAGCCTCAAGCGGCGGCCGCTAAGGTACAGGTCTTAAAGTTTGGTGGCACTTCCTTGGCCAATGGAGAGGGTCTTTCCAAAGTCATTGAGATTGTGGGGGCTAAAAAAGCAGCCCAGCAACCCATTGCCCTAGTGGTTTCTGCCAGAGACAATGCCACTGATCAATTAGAGCGTTTGTTGGCACTGGCGTCCCAAGGCCAGGACTACCATCCTGCCCTGGACTTTTTCAAAGCCCAACAAACCACACCATTAAAGAAGCCTATTTTAGCCCATGATTTTGAACAGCTGAGTCAAATTTTAGCTGGGGTAGCCCTCATTAAAGATTACAGTGAAAAGACCAAAGACCAAGTCTTGTCTTTTGGTGAATTACTCTCAGCCAAAACACTGGTTTATTTACTCTCACAGCAAGGACTAGACGCACAGCTGTTAGATACCAGGGCATTGATTAAAACCAACAGTGACTTTGGAAATGCGTCTGTGAAAGAAGCCCTGTCAAAAAAAGCCATCTTAGCGGCTTATGAGGCATTAGACCCCCATATTATTCCAGTTTTTACCGGTTTTATTGCTGCTAATGAAAAAGGCGAAACCACTACGCTAGGTCGTAATGGGAGTAATTATTCAGCGGCTCTTATCGCGAGTTTTTTAGACGCTGGAGAGCTTCAGAACTTCACCCACGTAGATGGGATATATACTGCAGACCCTAACTTGGTGCCAGAGGCAGAAAAAATTGCCGCTTTGTCTTATAGCGAGGCCAATGAGTTGGCTAATTTTGGGGCTACCATACTCCACGCTAAAACCATTATTCCACTCATTGAAAAAAATATTCCCCTTAGAATTTTAAACACCTTTAAGGCAGACAACGAAGGAACGCTCATTAGTGCCACTCCTACTGAGGCGGGTATTAAATCCCTCTCAGTGATTGCAGATGTGACCCTTATCAATATAGAAGGACGCGGCTTGTTGGGAAAAGCAGGCGTAGATGCCCGTATTTTTAAAACCCTGGGAAATGCCCATATTAGTGTCAGTATTATTTCTCAGGGTTCTTCTGAAAGAGGGATTGGTTTGGTGGTAGCCGCAAAAGACGCTACTGAGGCCATTATTTCCTTAGAGCGAGAATTTGAGCAAGATTTTTACGCACAGGATGTCAATAGAATATATGCAGTAGATCAGGTCTCTGTGATTTCTATAGTTGGGCAAGATTTGAGCTCTTTTCACAAACCTTACAATGCGCTTATTAAAAATCAGATAGTGCCTTTGCTTTTTAACAATACAGTCACGGGTAAAAATGTCTCTTTGGTCTTGCTTAAAAAAGACCTAAACAAGGCGCTGAACGTCATGCATGCTCAGATTTTTGGGCAGCCTAAAAAAGTGAATATCGCTGTAGTAGGTGTGGGGCAAGTAGGCGGTGCGCTCATTGATCAAATTTTAAAGACCGCCCCTCAGATAGAAGCGAGAAAAGGAATTAAACTTCAGGTTTTTGCCCTTTTAAATTCCAAAAAAATGTTGTTGAATGCACAAGGCATTGGAACGGCTTCACAAGATTGGCGCTCTGAGCTCACTACTTTAGGAGAAGCGGTGCATTTTGAAAAACTCTTTTCATACGCCCAGGAGCAGCATTTAGAAAATTTAATACTGGTAGACAATACGGCAAGTACCCCTTTTGTGCAGCATTATGAGCGCTTTGTCCGTCATGGGTTTGACCTGGTTTCCTCTAATAAAATTGCCAATACCTTGCCGTTTAATCAGTATAAATCTCTGAGAGAAACCCTGAATACGTATCAAAAGCAATACTTATATGAGACCAATGTAGGTGCAGGATTGCCCCTGATAGACACCATTAAATTACTCCATCTTTCTGGAGAAAACATCACTCAGATTAAAGGGGTATTCTCAGGCTCGCTGAGTTATATATTCAATACTTTTTCAACGGCAGAAATCCCTTTTTCACAAGTGGTCAAAGAGGCTTTGCATAATGGCTATACGGAGCCTGACCCAAGGGAGGACCTCAGCGGAAACGATGTGGGTAGGAAACTACTTATTTTGGCGAGAGAGTTAGATCTAAAGAATGAATTTTCAGAGGGAGTGATTGAAAATTTAATCCCAGAGGGATTGCAGTCACTAGATGCCCCTGAATTCTTAGTACAAATGTCTAAATTAGATCCTATATTTGCAGAGATTAAAGCAGGTTTGGCCCCAGATGAGGTCCTTAGATATGTGGGGGTTTTAGGAGGCGATTTGCAAAAAGAGAAAGGAGCGCTCAGTGCGGGACTTTGTAAAGTACCCAAACAAAGCCCCTTGGGTCAGGTAAAAGGGGCAGATTCTATTATTGAAATATATACGGAATCTTATGGAGACCAGCCTATTGTTATTCAAGGCGCCGGAGCAGGAGCCACAGTCACCGCCAGAGGGGTCTTTGGAGACATTTTGAGAATCGTGGAGAAGAATTAACCATGGTGTAGCTGCTGCAGAGAGGAAATTAGTGGAATAAATAGATATGGAAGAAAGAGAATTTGAAACCAATGCCATTAGAATGCAAATGGACCGTAGCGGGAACCTCGAGCATTCAACACCTTTGTATTTAACCTCTAGTTTTGTTTTTGAAGATGCAGAAGATATGCGCGCTTCCTTTGCAGAAGAGAAAGACCGTAATATTTATTCTAGATACGCGAATCCAAATACTTCTGAATTAATTCGTAAAGTTTGTCAGATGGAAGGGGCAGAAGCGGGTTTTGCTTTTGCTTCTGGAATGGCCGCAGTATACAGTACTTTTGCAGCGCTGTTAGAAAGCGGAGACCATATTGTGTCTTGTAGCAGTGTGTTTGGCTCAACAATGAGCTTATACCAGAATTTCTTCCCAAAATGGCAAATAAGCACAGATCTCTTCCATGTAAATGATTCTGCCGCATCCATTGAGGCCTTAATTAAGCCCCAAACAAAACTGATCTATGTGGAGTCTCCTACCAATCCAGGGGTAGATGTTTTAGACCTTCAAATGATTGGTGATATAGCCGCAAAACACGGCCTTATTTTTATAGTAGACAATTGCTTTGCGTCTCCTTATTTACAACAACCCATTTCTTTTGGCGCTCATTTAGTGGTGCATTCTGCCACCAAACTCATAGATGGCCAAGGAAGGGTACTTGGAGGAATTACTGTAGGGGAAGCCACTTTAATAGATAAAATTTATAGATTTTCAAGAATATCAGGACCCGCCATGTCACCTTTTAACGCTTGGGTACTTTCTAAAAGTTTGGAAACTTTGGCGGTAAGAGTAGACCGTCATTGTGATAATGCCTTAGCTTTGGCGCAATTTTTAGAAGCCCACGACTCTGTAAAAATGGTCAAGTATCCTTTCTTGAAGTCTCATCCTAAATACGCCATAGCTAAAAAGCAAATGAAGGCCGGTGGTGCTGTAGTGGCTTTTGAATTAGAAGGTGGTTTAGACAATGGAAAGAAATTTTTTAACAGTATTCAAATGCTATCGCTCTCTGCAAATCTAGGAGATTCCAGAAGTATAGTGACCCACCCCGCTAGCACCACACATGCCAAATTATCTCCAGAAGCTAGGTTAGAGGCGGGTATTACAGATGGCCTGATCAGGGTGTCTGTGGGATTAGAACATATTGCAGACATTATCAAAGACGTATCACAAGCCATTGAAAAAGCGACCCTTTAAAAAATATTATTTTGAGTAACACCCCCCAATATACCCTAGAGAAGCCATTAGTAAAAGACCTTGTTAAAGAAAAGGTTTTGGTACTGGATGGTGCTATGGGTACCATGATTCAGGAGTATAAATTTACTGAAGAAGATTATAGAGGGAGTAGGTTTGCCACTTATGAGCATCCGCTTCAGGGAAATAACGACTTACTTACCCTCACCCAGCCAGAGGCCATTCAAACCATTCATGAAAAGTATTTAGCGGCGGGTGCAGATATTATTGAAACCAATACATTCTCATGTACTACCATTGCTATGGCAGATTATTACATGGAAGATTTGGTGTATGAGCTCAATTATGAGGCCACTAAAATTGCTTTAAAAGCTGCAGAAAAATACACCCTTTTAGATCCCTCCAAGCCCAGATATGTGGCTGGAAGTATTGGACCTACGAATAGAACCGCTAGCTTGTCTCCAGATGTAAATAATCCGGGATACAGAGCCGTGAGTTTTGAAGACCTGAGAGTGGCTTACAAGCAGCAAGTAGAAGCTTTAATAGATGCAGGAGTAGATATTTTATTGGTAGAAACGGTTTTTGACACCTTGAATGCCAAAGCGGCACTGTATGCCATAGATGAGGTAAAAGCAGCAAGAAATATAGCCACCCCTGTTATGGTGAGTGGTACCATTACAGATGCCTCAGGGAGAACCCTTTCTGGGCAAACTGCAGAAGCATTTTTAATTTCCATTTCACACTCAGATCTGTTGTCTGTTGGTTTTAATTGTGCTTTGGGGGCAAAGGCTTTATTACCTCATTTAGAAGTATTGGCTAAAAAAGCGCCATTCGGGGTCTCTGCACACCCCAATGCAGGATTGCCAAACGCTTTTGGGGGCTATGATGAAAGTGCCGCTGAAATGGCTGCTCAAATTCAAGAATATGTAGATTTAGGGTTGGTGAATATTGTAGGGGGGTGTTGTGGAACAAGACCTGCACATATAGAAGCCATAGCTGCTATAGCCGCTAAAGCGTCTCCCAGAAAAATTAACCCAAAACAAATGGGGCCCATGCAGTTGTCAGGATTAGAGCCTTTGGTGCTCACTCCAGATTTGAATTTTGTCAATGTTGGGGAACGCACTAATGTGGCAGGTTCAAAGATGTTCCTAAGACTCATTAAGGAGGAATCTTATGACCAGGCCTTGGCAGTAGCCAGAGAGCAGGTAGAAAACGGGGCTCAAATCATAGATATTAACATGGACGACGGCCTCATAGACGGAGAGGAAGCCATGGTTAATTTCTTGAATTTAGTAGTCGCTGAGCCGGATATTTCCAGAGTGCCCATCATGATAGACAGTTCTAAGTGGCCCATTATAGAAGCAGGACTCCGTGTAGTGCAAGGAAAATGTGTGGTAAATTCTATTTCTTTAAAAGAAGGAGAAGCCCTCTTTTTAGAGCAGGCCACCAAAATTAAAAATTATGGTGCTGCTGTGATTATCATGGCTTTTGATGAGGTAGGGCAGGCAGACAATTACGAACGTAGGATTGAAATTGCCAAGCGATCTTATGACTTATTGGTAGAACGCATAGATTTCCCTGCCCAAGATATTATTTTCGATTTAAATATATTTCCTGTAGCAACAGGAATGGACGAGCATACATTAAATGCTGTAGACTTTATTAAAGCAACCCAATGGGTGAGAGAAAACCTTCCAGGGGTGTCCGTAAGTGGTGGGGTGAGTAATGTGTCTTTTAGCTTTAGAGGAAACAATCCAGTGCGGGAAGCCATGCACTCGGTATTTTTATACCACGCTATTAAAGCAGGGATGAATATGGGGATTGTAAATCCCGCCATGTTGGAGGTGTATTCAGATATTCCAAAAGACCTTTTGGAGCATGTAGAAGACGTTATTCTCAATAGAAGGGCAGACGCTACAGAACGCTTATTAGATTTTGCAGAGGGATTTGTAGGCACAAAAAAAGAAAGCAAAGTAGATCTCTCCTGGAGAGAAGAACCTCTTCAAGACAGAATTACCAGGGCACTTGTAAAAGGTTTAGACACTTATATTATTGAAGATGTAGAAGCCGCTAGAAATGCTGTGTCTGCCCCTATTCAAGTCATAGAAGGTCATTTAATGACAGGAATGAATGTGGTGGGAGATCTTTTTGGCAGTGGAAAAATGTTCTTGCCACAGGTAGTAAAGTCTGCTAGGGTTATGAAGAAAGCAGTGGCTTATTTGCTGCCCTTCATAGAAGAAGCTAAAAAACTACAAGTAGATTATGATGCTACGGCCTCACAATCTGCTGGAAAAATACTTATGGCCACGGTGAAAGGAGATGTGCATGATATTGGAAAAAATATTGTGAGTGTGGTATTGGCTTGTAATAATTATGAGATCATAGATTTGGGGGTAATGGTGCCACCAGATAAAATTATTGCTGCAGCCAAGGAGCACCAGGTAGACGCCATTGGGCTCAGTGGGCTTATTACGCCTTCTTTAGATGAGATGGTTTTCTTGGCAGAAGCCATGCAGCGTGAAGGTTTCACTATGCCCTTACTTATTGGTGGTGCTACTACTTCTAAAGCACATACCGCAGTGAAAATTGCGCCTCAGTACGGGCAAACGGTTGTGCATGTCAATGACGCCTCTAGGGCGGTGACCGTGGTGGGAGATTTGTTACAACCAGACACCTCAGCCTCATATAAAGCCAAACTAAAACAAGACTACGATCAGTTTAGAGATCAATTCCTAAACAGGTCAAAGACCAAAGAATATTTGTCTCTAGCAGAGGCAAGAGATAATGCCTTGAAGTTGAATTTTAAAAAGGACCTTCCTCCAGCGCCCAATCAATTGGGTATTCAAGTGATAGAAAAGCAGGATTTAAGGGACTTAGTGCCTTTTATAGATTGGACGCCATTTTTTAGAAGTTGGGAGTTACACGGACGTTTCCCAGACATTCTAACAGATGCTGTAGTGGGAGAACAGGCAAGTACTCTTTTTGAAGAAGCTCAAGCCATGTTGGAAAAAATTATCTCAGAAGAGAAATTTACGGCAAAAGCGGTCTTTGGATTATTCCCTGCAGAACGCTCTAACGAAGACGACATCTCTGTTCAAAAAGACGACAATACATCTTACATTTTCAGGACCCTTAGACAGCAAATCAAGAAAAAAGAAGGGGTGGCACATAGAGCCCTTTCAGATTATATAGCCCCTCCAAGTGAAGGGGTTCAAGACCATATAGGGGCCTTTTGTGTGACCGCAGGTTTTGGTTCAGAAGAAATGGCTTTGACCTATCAGGCTGCTTTAGACGACTATAACTCCATCATGGTAAAAGCCTTGGCAGACAGACTAGCAGAGGCCTTTGCAGAATACTTGCACCTAGAAGTGCGACAGTCACATTGGGGGTATGCCGCACAAGAATCTCTAGATCCAGAGGCATTAATAGCCGAGGAGTATAAAGGGATTAGGCCTGCACCAGGATACCCAGCCTGTCCAGATCACTTAGAGAAAAACACGCTTTGGGAACTACTCGAGGTAGAAGAAAAGATAGGTGTTAGTCTCACAGAGAGTTTGGCCATGTGGCCAGCAGCCTCTGTATCAGGGTATTATTTTGCCCACCCAGAAGCGAAATACTTTGGTGTAGGTAAGATTACCCAGGACCAATTGGAAGATTTTGCCTCTAGAAAAGAGATTCCTCTAGCCACCGCAAAGAAATGGTTGGCCCCAAATTTAGCAGACGTATAGATATGAAGATTACCCAGCACATAGCAGCCGCAAAAGGGAACACCTTATTTTCCTTTGAAATAGTCCCCCCCGTGAAAGGTGGGAATATTCAGGAGCTTTACAACAATATAGACCCACTGATGGCCTTTAACCCACCTTTTATAGATGTGACCACCTCTAGAGAGGAATTTGTCTATTTAAAGAAAGAAGGTCTATTGGAGAAAAAGCTCACCAGAATGAGACCAGGTACCGTAGGTATTTGCGCTTCCATAAAGCATAAGTATGGGGTAGATACGGTTCCCCATGTACTCTGCGGTGGTTTTACCAAAGAAGAGACGGAATACTTATTGGTAGATTGCCAGTACTTAGGGATAGAAAATGTCATGGCCCTTAGGGGCGATGCCATGGCTGGCCAACGTTATTTTGAAGCCACTCCCGGGGGGCACACTTATGCCAAGGACCTAGTGGGGCAAATAAAAGATTTGGGCGATGGAAAGTACCTGCATGAAGAAATTGAAAGTGCCCATACTACCTCTTTTTGTATTGGTGTAGCTGGGTATCCAGAGAAACACATGGAAGCACCTTCCTTACAGCAAGACCTCAAAAGGCTCAAAGAAAAGGTAGACGCAGGCGCAGACTACGTGGTGACCCAAATGTTTTTTGACAACCAAAAATACTTTGAGTTTGTAGCAGCCGCAAAAGAAATGGGCATAGAGGTACCTATTATTCCGGGTATTAAACCCATTGCAGTAGAAAAACACTTACAACTTTTACCTCAGGTATTCAGTCTAGACTTACCTCAGGACCTTATAGACGCAGTCTCTGATGCAAAAGACAAAGCCGCCATAAGACAGGTAGGAATTGAATGGGCTATTGCCCAATCTAAAGAGCTTATGGCTGCCGGCGTACCCGTTTTGCATTATTACTCCATGGGTAAATCCAGCAATATAGAAGCCATAGCTGCTGAGGTATTTTAAATTTTGCTCTTAAGCTGAGCAGTATCACTTCTATTATTCTCAGTTTTAAAATTGATTTTAATGAGATTTCTCAATAAAAATCGCTTAAATGGAAGAATTCAAAAAAAATCAATGGAATTCATGGTGTTTTAATTATAATAATTACATTAGCTCTTTGTAAAAGAAAATATGACACTTAGCACAAATTTCTGGAACCGTTTTTACTTTTACTTCTATTTTAATAGAAGTACGGGGCTTTTCTAGGATATTGTGAACGATATACCTTATTAAGAGTCCCGCTGTTGCGGGATTTTTTTTTGATTAAAAATGAAAGAAAAAATGACAATAGCCATTCAAGGCATAAAGGGATCTAACCACCATCAGGTGGCCATAGATTGCTATGGTTCAGACCAGGAGATGCTTCCTTGTATGTCTTTTCCGGCCTTGGTTCAGGAACTTATGGAGGGCCATGCAGATAAGGGCATTATGGCTATTGAAAATTCTATTGCGGGTTCTATTATTCCAAACTACGCTTTGGTGTATGACCACCACTTGCATATTATTGGAGAGTATTACTTAAATATTCACCACCACCTTATGGCCTTAGCGGGGCAAAGGATGGAAGATATTAAGGCAGTGCATTCCCATCCCATGGCTTTATTGCAGTGTCATGAGTTTTTTAAAAAGCATCCGCAGATTCAATTGGTAGAAGATGTAGATACGGCAGAAACTGCGCAACGTATTCAATCTGGTCAGTTAAAAGGTATTGCGGCTATAGCCCCTAAAGTTGCTGCTGGATTGTATGGCCTAGAAGTCTTGGCTTCTGACATACAAACCATTAAAAACAATGCCACTCGTTTTATTATTGTAAAAACAAGCTCTAAGGAAATTCCTCAAGAGCATATTAATAAAGCATCGCTTCGTTTTGTGCTAGATCACAAAAGGGGCAGTTTGGCTGCAGTGCTCAATGTGATGAGTGACTGTCATTTAAATTTAACAAAAATACAATCACTTCCTGTGATAGATCTTCCATGGAAGTACGCTTTTTTTGTAGACGTTACTTTTGATCATTATGAAGATTACACTAAAGCTAGAGCTATTTTAGAAATAATGGCTACAGAGTTTAGGGTATTGGGAGAATATACAAATGCTAGAGAATTATGAAAACAGCCACACGTTTAAATACGGTACAAGAATACTACTTCTCTAGAAAGTTAAGAGAGGTTAGGGGCCTAATGGCAGCGGGAAAACCTATTATTAATATGGGCATTGGGAGTCCAGACTTGGCACCAGACCCAAAGGTTACACAGGCTTTAATAGCTGCCACGGCCGCGGAGAATGCCCACCAGTATCAGTCCTATCAGGGACTGCCCGAGCTCAGAGAAGCCATGGCGTCTTTTTATAAAAGACAGTTTGGTGTTTCTTTAGACGCAGCCACAGAGATTTTGCCATTGATGGGTTCAAAAGAAGGGATCATGCACATTAGTATGGCCTTTTTAAACCCAGGAGATGGAGTGCTAATTCCAGATCCAGGATACCCTACCTATCAGTCAGTATCTGATTTGGTAGGCGCTAAGGTCATTCCTTACAGGCTTTCTATTGAGCACAATTGGTTGCCAGATATAGCCGCTTTGGAGCAGTTAGACCTCACTCAGGTGAAACTCATGTGGCTGTCTTACCCTCATATGCCCACTGGAGCACTAGCTTCGGTAGCAGCACTTACCGAATTGGTGGCCTTTGCCAAAAAGCACGATATTCTTTTGGTCAATGACAACCCTTATAGTTTTATTTTAAACAAGGCACCTCAGAGTATCTTATCTATTCCAGGCGCTAAAGGACATGTATTGGAGTTAAATTCTTTAAGTAAGACCTTTAATATGGCAGGCTGGCGTGTAGGAATGGTGTTAGGAGACGCAGCCATTATTAATGCGGTGCTTAAGGTGAAGAGTAATATGGATTCTGGGATGTTTTATCCGGTACAAAAAGGAGCCATAGCGGCATTGGAAGTGGCTGACGATTGGTATACAGCACTTAATAAAGTATATGAGGAGCGAAGGGCGCTCACCTATGAATTGGCAGACGCTTTGGGTTGTACTTACGATTTAAAGGCGGTGGGCTTATTTGTATGGGCTAAATTACCAGAGGGCGTAACAGATGCAGAAGCTTTTATAGAGGCATTGTTACATGAAAAAGATTTATTTATTACTCCTGGAACTATTTTTGGAGCCGGTGGAGCAGGCTATATTCGTTTTTCTCTTTGTGTAGACAAAACGATTATAAAAGAAGCTATTGAACGCGTGAAGAATTAAGTATGAAAGTAGTTTGTGTTATAGGAGTTGGTTTAATTGGAGGTTCTTTTTCTAAAGATATCAAGGAACATTATCCTGAGGTGAAACGCATTGGGATTGACCAAAATGAAGACTACTTAAAGGAAGCTTTGTCCTTGGGTGTGATTGAAGAGATAGGGCGTTTAGAAGATGTGGTAAAGGCAGATCTGGTATTTATAGCTATTCCGGTAGACGCCGCTTTAAAAGTATTGCCACTTGTATTGGATCAGGTGTCTGCGCATGCGGTAGTAGTAGATGCCGGTTCCACAAAGGCCAGCTTATGTGAGGCGGTTAAAGACCATCCCAATAGAAGAAATTACTTGGCAGCGCACCCCATTGCTGGGACAGAGTTCTCAGGGCCATCGGCCGCAATAGCGGGCCTATTTAAAGGAAAGACACAGATTATCTGTGAAGTAGAGCAAACGGCTTTTAAATTACAAGAAAAGGCCTTAGAGGTATTTCAAGCTCTGGGTATGCGTATTCGTTATATGAACGCAGCAGCGCATGATGTTCACATTGCTTATGTGTCTCATCTGTCACATATTAGCGCCTTTATGTTGGGAAAGACAGTCATGGAGAAAGAAGAAAATGAAAGAGATATCTTTGACATGGCAGGTAGTGGTTTTGAGAGTACGGTACGTCTGGCGAAAAGTTCCCCTGCCATGTGGGCACCTATTTTTAAAGATAATAAAAAAGCTGTGGTAGCCGCACTTTCAGAGTATATTAAAAATTTAGAACATTTTAAATCTTTGGTAGAAGCCAATGATTTCAACGGGCTGTACAATCAAATGGAACAGACCAACAGAATTAAAGATATTTTAACTGGGCTTGCCCCTCAACATAAATAAGGCAAAAGCCTTTTAAAAACCTAATAAGATTAAATACATAAGTAATGGAGAATTCAAAAGAAATGAGAAACTGGTTAGATGCCATGAATTTAGATCATCCGCTTGTAATTGCAGGGCCATGTAGCGCTGAAACGGAAGAGCAAGTATTAAAAATTGCACATGAGTTGAAAGACACGGATGTCAATTATTTTAGAGCCGGTATTTGGAAGCCTCGTACTAAGCCAGGTATGTTTGAGGGAGTAGGTGCTTTAGGTTTAAAGTGGTTGCAAAAAGTAAAAAAAGAAACAGGTTTAAAAACAGCTACTGAGGTGGCTAATAAAGCACATGTAGAATTGGCTTTGGAGCACGATGTAGATCTTTTATGGATTGGTGCGCGTTCAACAGTGAGCCCTTTTATTATTCAAGAAATTGCAGACGCCCTAGAGGGAACGGATAAGATTGTATTGGTGAAAAACCCAGTAAATCCAGATTTAGCCCTTTGGTTAGGAGCAGTAGAGCGTTTGGCCAATGCCAATATTAAAAATTTAGGCGTAATTCATAGAGGGTTTTCTACCTATGAGAAAACTAAGTACAGAAATATTCCAGAATGGCAGATTGCAATTGAATTACAGCAGAAATTTCCAGATTTGCCTATCATTAATGATCCTTCTCACATTACTGGAAAGCGCGATATGATTTTTGATGTTTCACAGACTGCTTTGGATTTAAATTTTGACGGTCTCATGATTGAGACGCATTTTGATCCTGACAATGCTTGGAGTGATGCCGCACAACAGGTTACCCCTAGCTCTTTGGTTCAGATCATGAAAGACCTGAAGATTAGAAAAGAGTCTTCTGCTGAAACAGATTACAATGTGGAGTTAAACACCTTAAGGGCTCAAATAGATGTGATTGACAACCAGCTTATTGAGACCCTTTCAAAAAGAATGAAAGTGGCAGATGCTATAGGAGGAATTAAAAAATCTCAAAATGTGGCGGTCTTACAAAGCAACCGTTGGAATGAGATTTTAGGAAAAATGATTCTAGAAGGGGAGTCCAAAGGGCTCAGTGAAGAGTTTGTTTTAAAAATGTTTAAAGCCATTCACCAAGAATCTATTAACCACCAAGAGAAAATCTTAAAGGCCTAAGCTGTAACATATCCTTAAAACACTTGTCTTTATTAGGTAATGATTTAATAACTTGCAGCCTCTGGTTGTGAAAAACAAAACCTATGAAAAAATATATTGTTTTAGTGACATTTCTTTGTGGATTCTTTGCCATGGGGCAGGGACTTTTGGAGCGAAATGTGGGAGATTTTCACGAAATTAAAGTATACGATTTAATTGCAGTAAACCTCATTAAATCTAACGATAATAGGGTCTTGATTAAGGGACCTCATGCGAGTGACATTCAATTGGTCAATAAGGATGGGGTCTTAAAGGTGCGTATGATGTTGGAAAAGAAATTCCAAGGAGAGAACACTTTCGTAGAAGTCTATTACAAAGAATTAGATGTGATAGATGGGAATGAAGGGGCTCGCATTACAGCCAATGAATTAATATCTCAAACCTCCTTAACCTTAAGAGTTCAAGAGGGTGCAGTAATAAGCTTGGGACTTGAGGTAGATTATTTGTCTACTAAAGCTGTCACTGGCGGTGTCATAGAAGCGAGCGGGATGGTAGATGTTCACGACGTTAATATGAATACTGGCGCAATTTTAAGGGCAAAAGAACTCAAGAGTAGTATTACGAATATTAAAGTAACTGCTGGGGGAGATGCGGCCATTTTTGCTACCAAAAGAGTAGACGTTAATGTAAGGGCTGGGGGAGATGTAGATGTTTATGGAAACCCCAAAGAAGTGACTAAAAAACAATTTGCAGGAGGTAGGATCCGTTTTAGATCCTAATAGGAATCATTTATGAGGGGAACCGTTTATAAATCCACAGGAAGCTGGTATACCGTTAAGGGTAGAGACGGTTCGTTTTACGAATGTAGAATTAAGGGCAAGTTTAGGATGGAAGGGATTAAAAGTACCAATCCAATTGCCGTTGGAGATGGCGTATCTTTTGAGTTGGAACCTCAAGGGAGTTTGGATGAGTCTGCCCCTCAGGGAATTATACATGCCATTGATGATCGAAAAAATTATATCGTAAGGAAATCCGTAAATCTCTCCAAGCAAACCCACATTATTGCGGCCAATTTGGATCGGGTATTTTTGATGATCACTTTAAATAATCCTCCAACACATACTGCTTTCATAGACCGTTTTTTGGTTTCTGCAGAAGCTTATGGGATTGAATCGGTACTTTTATTTAATAAAATAGACAGCTATACCCAAGACGAACTTTACGAAATAAAATATCTAACACATTTGTACACCCAAATTGGTTATCAGTGTTTAGAAGTGTCTGCTTTGACAGGGTACCATGTGGCGGAATTAAAAGCACTTATGAAAGATAAGGTGACGTTATTTTCAGGACATTCTGGTGTGGGTAAATCTACCTTAGTAAATGCCATTGAAAATAGGTTAGACCTTAAGACTGCAGCAATTTCACAGCAGCATATGCAAGGACAGCACACCACTACTTTTGCAGAGATGTACGACCTGAGTTTTGGGGGGCATATTATAGATACTCCAGGAATTAAAGGTTTTGGTATTGTAGACTTGGAACCCCACGATATTGGTAATTTTTTTCCAGAGTTTTTTGCTGTGAAACAAGATTGTAAGTTTCACAATTGCCTACATTTAGAAGAACCTAAATGTGCCGTAAAGCAGGGTGTTGAGGACGAGACCTTATCTATCTCTAGATATAGGAGTTATGTGCAAATGTTACAAGATGAGGAGGGTAACTACAGACAGGATATTCACCAAGGATCATGAGGGTAGTTGTTCAAAGGGTAATGGAAGCTAGTGTGGTAGTTTCAGGAACAGCAGTAGCCAGTATTTCTAAAGGACTTTTGCTGCTCTTAGGTATTACGCATACAGACACCGAAGAAGACATAGACTGGTTGGTGAAAAAAATAAGTCAACTCAGGATTTTTGAAGACGCTTCTGGACAAATGAACGCTTCTTTGCAAGAGGTTCAAGGGGAATTAATACTGGTGAGTCAGTTTACTTTATTCGCTGCCACAAAAAAGGGAAATAGGCCTTCTTATATTAAGGCGGCGAAACCGGAGGTGGCAGAGCCTCTATATGAAGCCTTTGGGAAGGCCATGGAAAAGGCGCTTGGCAAAAAAATTGGTAGGGGCGTCTTTGGTGCAGATATGAAAGTATCATTGATTAACGACGGTCCTGTGACCATTGTAATAGATAGTCAACAAAAAGAATAATTATGGATATTAAAAATGCCCAAGAAGTGGTAGATAAATGGATTAATAATCATGGGGTGCGTTATTTTAATGAACTCACCAATATGGCACAGCTCACGGAAGAAGTGGGTGAGGTGGCCAGAATTATTGCCAGGCGTTATGGAGAGCAATCTGAAAAGCCTTCAGATAAAGATAAGGATCTAGGGGAGGAACTGGCAGATGTCCTTTTTGTGGTACTGTGTTTGGCCAATCAGACGGGTGTAAACCTGCAAGAGGCCTTTGATAAAAAGCTAGACCTTAAAACTTCGAGGGATCACGATAGACACCATAACAATCAAAAATTAAAATAAGAACTTTGCAAGCTTATGACGTATCCAACATTTTCTCTACAAGGCCCTAGCACAAACTTATTAAAAGCGCAGATTGCCATTACAGGATCTAAAAGTGAAACCAACAGATTGTTGTTGTTACAAGCGCTTTTCCCGGTGCTTAGCATAAATAATTTGTCCAATTCAGAGGACGCTCAGGCCATGCAAAGAGGGGTGGCTAGTACGCAGGGTACGGTAGATATTTACCATGCGGGAACTGCTATGCGTTTTTTAACGGCTTATTACGCCACACAGCCAGGTGTTTCTGTGACACTGACTGGATCTGAAAGAATGCAAGAAAGACCTATTGGCATTTTAGTAGACGCATTGAGAGATTTGGGTGCAAATATTAGTTATTTGAAAAACGAAGGGTATCCGCCTTTGGCGATAAAAGGAAGTGAAATAGCCCGAGAAAAGGTTCAATTAAATGCTGGTGTAAGTAGCCAATATATTTCTGCTTTATTACTGGTGGGCGCTCGTTTAAAAAATGGATTAACCCTAGAATTGAAAGGTAAAATCACTTCGGTACCTTATATCAAAATGACCCTGAAGTTGTTAGAAAAAATAGGCGTTAAAACAATGTTTGAGGGCCAAGAAATTAAGGTGTTTCCAGCTGGAAATGTTTCTTCTAAAACTATGGTTGTGGAGTCTGATTGGAGTTCTGCTTCGTATTATTATTCATTAATCGCTTTGTCAGATGTTGGGAGTGAGGTTTCCTTGAGTTCATATTCCTCAGATAGTTTGCAAGGAGACGCAGTGCTCCGTGATATTTACAGCCACTTAGGGGTTCAAACAACTTTTAAGAAGGACCAACTAGTTTTGGCTAAGGTAGCTGCTCCTAGTAACGCTATTGTAGAAAACGGGCTCTCTTGGGATTTAGCCAATGCACCAGATATAGCACAAACCATTGCAGTGAGCTGTTTTGCCTTAGGGGTGGCTTGTGACCTGACCGGATTACACACCCTTAAAATAAAAGAAACCGACCGTTTACTGGCATTAGAGAGCGAGTTAGGTAAGCTGGGTGCTGGGCTTCATGTCACAGAAAAGAGTTTGCATTTAGAGGCTTTTGATGGAAGTATAAAGCCGCATGTGACCATTGGCACTTATCACGATCACAGAATGGCTATGGCCTTTGCCCCTTTGGCATTAAGAGTACCCATTGCCATTGAAGACGCTGGGGTGGTGAACAAATCTTATCCGGATTTTTGGACGGATATGAACACCCTCGGGATTCAAGTAGCTCCAGTATAGGCCTTTGGGAGGCCCTATGAACCCTCATAATATGTAATTAAACCTGCTTTTGCTTGACAAGGCTATGCCTTGGGTTGTATATTTGCCATCTTTAAATTAGAAAAAAAAACTATGAAATTATCCGCCTTTGGTTTTGAATTACCAGATGAACTTTTATCTGAGTATCCTGCAGAAAATAGAGATGAGTCTAAATTAATGGTGATTGATAGGGCTAAGGGAACTATTGAGCACAAGATGTTTAAGGACATTATTGATTATTTCGATGAAGGAGATGTGATGGTGCTTAACAATACCAAGGTTTTTCCAGCACGTTTATACGGAAATAAAGAAAAAACAGGCGCACGTATTGAAGTGTTCTTATTGAGAGAGCTCAATGAAGAGCAGCGTCTTTGGGATGTGTTGGTAGATCCAGCTAGAAAAATTAGAATAGGAAACAAATTATACTTTGGTGAAGACGAGAGTTTGGTTGCTGAGGTCATAGACAATACCACTTCTAGAGGGCGAACGCTTCGTTTCTTATACGATGGGTCTTATACAGATTTTAGAAAAAAATTAAGGGACTTAGGAGAGACGCCACTTCCTAAGTATATTAAAAGAGAGGTTGAGGCAGAAGATGAAGATCGTTACCAAACTATTTACGCCAAGCACGAAGGCGCTGTCGCAGCCCCTACTGCAGGAATGCATTTTTCTAAGCACTTATTAAAGCGTTTGGAAATTAAAGGGGTAGATTTTGCTGAGGTTACCCTGCATGTGGGTCTTGGTACATTTAACCCTGTTGAAGTAGAAGATTTGTCCAAACATAAAATGGACAGTGAAGAGTTGATCATTGAGGAAAAAGCTACTGTGACCATCAACCAAGCAAAGAGCCAGAAGAAACGTATTTGTGCTGTGGGAACTACCGTAATGAGAAGTTTGGAAACCGCTGTTTCTTCCCAACATACTTTAAATACACACCAGGGATGGACCAATAAGTTTATTTTCCCTCCCCACGAATTTAGTATTGCAAATTGTATGATTACTAATTTTCACTTGCCTAAGTCTACTTTATTAATGATGATCTCTGCTTTTATGGGGCATGATTTAATGAAAGAGGCCTATAAAGTAGCGATTGAAGAAAAATATAAGTTTTACTCCTACGGAGACGCAATGCTTATTATATAATTTTATTTAGTGTACAAAAAAGCCTGACATAGCCCTAGGTAAAGTCAGGCTTTTTGCATTTTATTAATACCTTTGAGTGGTGGAAGATATGATAAAAAAAGACATAAGAGCATTGGACAAAGAGGCCCTCAGAGCATTCTTTGTATCTCAAGGTCAATCTGCCTTTAGAGGTAATCAGGTATATGAATGGCTATGGCAAAAAGGAGCCCATTCCTTTGAGACTATGACCAATATTTCTAAAGAGACCCGAGCTTTTTTGGAAACCCATTTTGTGATTAATCATATTAGGGTAGATCAAATGCAGCGCTCCAATGACGGTACCATAAAAAATGCAGTACGTCTCCATGACAACTTAGTGGTAGAATCTGTCTTAATTCCTACCAAAACAAGAACAACTGCCTGTGTGTCTAGCCAAGTGGGCTGTAGTTTAGACTGCAAATTCTGTGCAACCTCTAGATTAAAGCGCATGCGTAATTTGCAACCAGACGAGATTTATGATCAGGTGGTGGCCATAGACCAACAGAGCCGATTGTATTTTAACAGGCCCCTCAGCAATATTGTTTTTATGGGCATGGGAGAGCCATTAATGAACTACAACAATGTGCTAAAAGCCATTGATAAAATCACAGATCCAGAAGGTTTGGCCATGTCTCCCAAGCGTATTATAGTGTCTACCTCTGGGGTGCCTAAAATGATCCGCAAGATGGCAGAGGACGGGGTTAAATTTAAATTAGCCGTTTCTCTTCATTCCGCTATAGATTCGGTGAGGACAAGCATCATGCCTTTTAATGAAACATTCCCCTTGGAGCAACTCAGACAGGCCCTGCAGTTTTGGTACGAAAAGACTAAGAGCAGAATCACTTACGAATATGTGGTTTGGAAGGGGATTAATGACAACAAAGCTGCCATAGATGCGCTTGTTGAATTCTGTAAATTCGCACCTGCTAAAGTGAATTTAATCGAATACAACCCAATAGAAGATGGCATGTTTTCACAAGCTTCCCAAGCAGCAATAGAGGCTTATGTAAATACGCTAGAGCGGCACAACATTACTTGTACGGTAAGACGTTCAAGAGGAAAAGATATAGACGCAGCTTGTGGTCAATTGGCCAATAAAAAAGATGTAAAAATAAATTAAAACACCCATGGCAAATATTGTAATCACTGGAACGAGTAGGGGAATTGGTTTTGAAATGGCCAAAATATATGTGGCACAAGGACACCAAGTGTTGGCGCTTTCTAGAAATCCGGCACCTATAGATGCGTTAAAATTAGACGGATTATATGCTTTTCCATTTGATATTTCTAACGAAAACGACATTAAAAAAGCAGCTGCTTTTGTGGCGCAGCAATGGGGAGGGCATTTAGATGTGCTGGTAAATAATGCAGGAGCCCTTGTGAACAAGCCTTTTTTAGAAACTACTACGGAAGACTTTTTACAGGTGTATGCAGTGAATGTTTTTGGGGTAGCTGCCCTAACCAAAGCGCTCATTCCTTATATGGGAAAAGGGCATGTGGTGACCGTAAGTTCCATGGGAGGCGTACAAGGAAGTTCAAAATTCCCAGGTCTAGCAGCTTATAGTTCAAGTAAAGGTGCTGTCATTACCCTTACGGAATTATGGGCAGAAGAATTTAAAGAAACCGGTCCTTCTTTCAATGTGTTGGCGATTGGAGCTGTGAGAACAGAGATGTTAGCAGCAGCTTTTCCAGGATATGAGCCACCTACAACCCCTGAGCAAATGGGCGCGTACATAGTAGATTTTAGCCTCAATGGGCACGCACTTTACAATGGTAAAATGTTGCAAGTGAGCAACTCAACGCCCTAGTTTAAATTGCCTGTTGTTTCTCTACTCTTCAAGTACCCCAAAACCTCCTGTGTGGAAATCTCTGATGGCTTGTGCAATCTCTTCTTGGGTATTCATGACAAACGGCCCTTGGGCAGCTATAGGTTCATGTATTGGATTGCCGCTTAATACAAGCAAGTCAGTGGATTGGTTCGCACTAATCTCAAAAGACTCCCCTTTGTTTTGAAAAAGCACCAAGTGATTTTCCGCGATACTCTCTTCATGGGAAGCGATATTGATACCTCCAGACAATACTAAAATGGCTGTATTTTGTTGGGCAGGAAATGAAAATCTGGCTTTCCCCTGATCTTTTAGATGTACATTGTACAGATGTACTTCTGTAAAAGTATCTGCAGCTCCCTGAGTTCCTTTGTACTCACCAGCCACTACTTTTACATGACCCATTGCACCCTCCAATTGAACAGTAGGAATATCTTTTTCAGAGAATCCTTGGTATTTTGGTGCACTCATTTTATAGGCAGCAGGGAGGTTTACCCAAAGTTGAACCATTTGAAACATACCACCTTTTCGAGCAAATTCCGTTTCGTGGTATTCCTTGTGTAGCACTCCAGAAGCAGCCGTCATCCATTGTACTCCTCCAGGACCGATAATCCCGTGATTTCCTCCGGAGTCGTGATGCGCCACACTGCCTTGATAGGCCAATGTCACTGTCTCAAAACCACGGTGTGGGTGCACACCAACCCCTCTAGGCGTATCTGTAGCTGGAAAGTGAAATGGCGCGTTGTAGTCCAACATAATAAATGGGCTCATTCTTTGCATATCTAGGCCGTAGGCCGACGGAATAAAGTTTTGAACCCTAAAACCGTCTCCAACAAAGTGAGGGTTTCTGGGAGGAATTACCAATTCTATTTCTTTTACTGCCATCTTTTTTTAAGTAAAGATAATTCTAAAAGCTTTAATTTAGAACCGTGAATGAGATTTTAGAAAAATACTTACCACTCCAGGCAGTCATTCCATGCATGTCTTTGATTCAAACCCATGAAGTGCATTTGAAAATTGTCAATACAAGGGTGACCAGGCATGGGGATTATCGCAGAAATGCCCAAGGCAAACACGCCATCACGATTAATGCGTCATTAAACCCTTACCGGTTTTTAATGACATTAATACACGAAATAGCCCATTTGGTGGCTTTTGAAGATTTTGGCTACCATATTAAACCACATGGGATAGAATGGAAGCAGACTTTTAGGAATCTGATGTTGCCTTTTATTAGACCGGAGGTATTTCCTTTAGATTTGTTGCCCTATTTGGCCA
Source organism: uncultured Flavobacteriaceae bacterium (assembly GCA_937136755.1). Lineage (GTDB taxonomy): Bacteria > Bacteroidota > Bacteroidia > Flavobacteriales > Flavobacteriaceae > MAG-120531. Next base: position 29,497 of record CAKZOR010000053.1, read on the forward strand.
GACATTTTAAAAATCCAAAGGCCAGTACAGATACAGATGCAGCGCTTTCTGTAGCTTTCTCTAACTATGATCTTAATCCCCCTCAAGAAAATCACCTCTTTGAACTCTCAGAAGGTACTTTATTTAAAATTTACAATGGTAAAGTTTTTAAGAAAGGGCCCAAGAGGGTAAAGCGTTATGAGTGTATAGAAATGTCCTCTGGTAAAACTTATTTGTTTCAGCCCAACGCCAAAGTAGTATTTTTAATCGCAGACAATCATGGCGGTTAAATAGGTATTTGTTGTGGTTGCAGTGAAGGATCAGGATGAATAGTGTTTAAAGTACCTCTAGTGCTTGCCTTCAATATACATTTTTCGTACTTTTTTAAATAACTCAGAGGAGTAAACAAAATCTGTCACTGCTTCATTATCTGTTTTAAAGACGTCTTCTTTAGTGCCTTCCCATGCTTTTAAGCCTTCTTTCAGGAAGACTATTTTTTCTCCAATTTCCATGACAGAATTCATGTCATGGGTGTTTATTACAGTTGTTATATTGTATTCTGTTGTTATTTCTTGAATTAAATTATCAATAATAATAGCTGTTTCTGGGTCTAATCCAGAATTTGGTTCATCACAAAATAAATACTTAGGGTTCATAACAATTGCCCGAGCAATGGCAACTCGCTTTTGCATTCCTCCAGACAATTCGACAGGAAGTTTTTTATTGGAATTTTTTAAATTTACCCTACTTAACGAAGTGTTTACTTTCTCTAGCATTTCTTCTCTAGAAAAGTTTGTAAACATTTGTAAAGGGAACATTAAATTTTCTTCAACGGTTTGGGAATCAAATAAAGCACTTCCTTGAAAAACCATTCCAATTTCTTGCCTCCATTGTTGCATATCTTTCTTAGAAAAGTCTAAACTATTTCTTCTGTCAAAATAAATAATGCCTTTTTCAGGTTGGTGTAAGCCAATTAAAGATTTTAAAAAAACCGTTTTTCCTGCGCCACTTTGCCCTATAATTAAATTGGTTTTTCCCTTTTCAAAAGTAGCGTCTATTCCTTTTAAAACTTGGACATCTCCAAAGCTTTTGTGTAAATTTTTTACTTCTATCATAGCTAGGTTAGAATTAATTGGGTGAGGAGGTAATTACATAAAACAATCACTATAGTTGTCCAGACTACAGCTTGCGTACTTGCTCTACCTACTGCAATTGATCCTCCTTTTACATAATAACCATGGTAAGAAGGTATGGTTGCAATTAGAAATGCAAATAGTAATGTTTTTACAGTTGAATAAAACAATAGAAAAGGCATAAAATCTAGTTGAACACCCTGTATATACTCTAATGCTTTAAATTGGCTCGAAAGCGTTCCTGCTAGCCATCCTCCTAGAATTCCAACAAACATTCCAAGTGTAATTAAAAAGGGGTAAAAAATTACAGTAGCTATTATTTTTGGTAAGACTAAATGATTTAAAGAGTTTATGCCCATCACCTCTAAAGCGTCAATTTGTTCTGTTACTCTCATAGTTCCAATACTAGAGGTAATATAAGAGCCAACTTTACCGGCTAAGATAATAGAGCAAAAAGTAGGAGCGAATTCTAGAATAATAGAACGTTTGGTTGCAAATCCAATTAAATAATCCGGAATAAATGGATTTTCTAAATTTATTGCCGTTTGTAACGCAATTACACCCCCTATGAATAGAGAAATAAATAGTACGATGCCAAGAGACTTTAATCCCAAGTCTTCAATTTCTTTTAGTATAGTTTGGTAAAAAACTTTGGTTCTAACCGGAGCATTAAAGACACGTCCTAACATTAAAAAGTATTTACCAACATGTTCGATGTAGTTCATCAAATAAACTTTTTGGCTAAATTATTAAATAAAATTAATAGTTTTCTATATATGTTGAGCCATCAAAGAATATTGTGTTAAATTTTTTTACAGAAAGATTTCGGCCATCATACAGCGAGCACTTCCTCCACCATTTTTTTCAATAGTAGAAAGGTTGCTATGAATAATATTGGTGTGTTTTTTTAGTTGGTCGATTTGATTTCTATCCAGGCTTTTGTATGCAGATGTACTCATTACTAAAAAAGTTTCGTTTTTGTTGTTTTTTACTTGAAGGATGTTTCCAGCGAATTGATTTACCTGAGCTTCGCTAATTGTAATAATTTGTTTTTTACTCTCTTTTAACTGTTTTATAACGTTTTTTCGTTCTTTTTTATCATCAATTGCATCGCTACAAACAACTGCAAATGTTTCGCCAATACTCATCATAATATTGGTGTGGTAAATTGCTTTTCTCTCTCCTTTTATACTTTGGTTTGCTGTAAATAAAACAGGTGTGTATTCAAAATCTTCACAAAACTCGATGAACAGTTCTTCATTTGATCTTGCAGAGAGCCCACAATATGCTTTATTGTTTGTTCGATCTAAAATAATACTTCCTGTTCCTTCTAAAAATATATTTTCCTTTTCAGCTTGGGTGTAGTCAACAACATTTTCTATCAGAAAACCTTTGTTTTCTATGATATCTAATATTTCATCTCTTCTTTCTAGCCTTCTGTTTTTTGCGAACATTGGATATACTGCTACGGTTTTGTTTTTATGAAAAGAGATCCAATTATTTGGAAAAATAGCATCAGGTGTATCTGTGTCTTTTGCATCGTCTGCAATAATAACCTGAATTCCTGCTGAGGTGAGATTTTTTACAAACTCATCAAATTCTTCTAATGCTTTTTTGTGAGTGGCAATTGGTAAACTATTTTCATCTTTTTTCTGGTAATAATTGTTGACCATGGTCTGTTCATTCCTTCTAAAGTTTTCGGGACGAATCATTAAAATAGTGTCTGTTATTTGGTTTTGCATGTTACTTTTAATGTTTTTTTTTTTAAGCAATCGCTTACTTGCTTTAAAATGAGCTCTATAATTTTCTCTTTGCCTTAATAAAAAAGACTGTCTGAAAAGACAGTCTTTTTTATTAAAATGCATATTCACACAAATTATGCATCAATATTAGCATATTTTGCATTACGTTCAATAAAATCTCTACGTGGAGGAACTTCATCTCCCATAAGCATAGAAAATACTCTATCTGCTTCTGTTAAACTATCAATAGTAACTTGTCTTAAAGTTCTAAATTCTGGATTCATAG
>CAKZOR010000054.1 GCA_937136755.1 uncultured Flavobacteriaceae bacterium
CCCCAAAACCCCAAAACCCCTGAGAAGCTCGAGGAATAAAAGAGTGTCGGAGGGGTGCAGACGCGATCGGGACAGCCAACCTGAATAGGTTGTTATAATATTAATGAAATCAAGCGGCTTTTTCTGTAATTTAGCCAATGATCAAAAGTCCCTGATTTTGTTAAGTATATATGGAACAACAACCCAACAACCCTTTACACGGTGTTAAATTATTAGATATATTGGAATATCTGGTAGAGACGCACGGATGGGAAGAAATGGCGAATCAGGTCAATATTAATTGCTTTAAGAGCAATATGACGGTGAAATCTAGCTTGAAATTCTTGAGGAGAACACCATGGGCTAGAGAAAAAGTGGAGCGTTTTTACCTGTATTCCATTAAAAAATAAATAGGTTTAGCAGTTGGGGCTAAATTTTTAAAAAAAGTCCGGTTGTTTAGCGAATAACGTCTAGCTTCGCGTCATGACATTATCGATCATTAGAATTTTTTGCGGCGTTTCACATTTGATTTATGGTATTCTCACTTTAGCACACCCTTTTTATATAGCGGAATTTACCAGGTACGGTTTCTCATCCCTGAGAATTCTCATTGGGTTAGTGCAATTAATTTGTGGTGCTGGTCTTTTGTACGGGATGGGTACCTTTAAAGTGTCACTTTTAAGTGCCGCTATTTTAGCAGTAATGATGGGAGGTGCCCTGGGTACTCGAATTAATATTCAAGACAACTTCATTCAGTCTTTACCTGCTTTATTGTACTTTCTGCTAAATTCTTATATCTTTATAAAAAGCATAAAACTTTAATTATGAAATACTTAAAATATGTTTTAATGGCTGCGGTTTCTCTTGTGGTGATTAATGTTTGGTTTTTTAGATTTAATAATCCAACTATTTACAGAGGCGGAAAGGCAATGAATATGATGGAGGAATTTGCGGTTTACGGACTCAATGAAACCATGGTATATCTGATTGGAGGCTTGAAAATATTAGCTGCTATGGGGTTATTAATTGGTTTTGTGAAAAGAAAAGCCATTCTTCCCTCTGCTGCATTAATGGGTGCTTTAATGTTGGGTGCTGTCTTTATGCATTTTAAAGTGAGCGATGAAGCTATTAAATTTCTACCCGCTGGTCTAATGCTTCTGTTTAGCTTGACCATTATCTTAATCAATAAGCAAAAGCAACTTTCTTAGTTGATCCTATGGATGATTCTAAATTACATTGGGAGCATATCTACAAAACTAAAATACCTCAAGAGGTGAGTTGGACAGAAAATAAGCCCAATATGTCTTTAGAACTTATTTCTAAGGCCAAACTATCCTTAGACGCCCAAATAATTGATGTGGGAGGTGGAGACAGTCAATTGGTAGACTATCTTATTGATCTAGGCTATAAAAACCTAACGGTTTTAGATATTTCAGAAACCGCTATTATTCGCGCTCAAAAGAGATTAGGGGACAGGGCTACACAAGTTAAGTGGGTAGTGAGTGATGTGATAGATTATAAACCCAAGCTTTCTTATGATCTTTGGCATGATAGGGCTTCGTTTCACTTTCAAACATCAGCTGAAAGCATTAAAGATTATTTGACACTATTAAATCGTGCTGTTAAAGGCCACGTCATTATTGGAGCTTTTTCTACCAACGGACCTAAAAAGTGTAGTGGATTAGACATTATGCAATACAATGAAGCATCCTTGAAACAGCTCTTTGAGAAGAATGGTTTTGAGTCTTTGTCTTTTGAAAAACAAATACATATCACCCCTTTTAAAACCGAACAGGAATTCATTTTTGGGTCTTTCACAGCTAAATAGCAATTTATTCCTCCCTTTTAAACAAAAAACTCGGCGTTTTGTAATCCTTTGGTAGCTGATCTGCAGGAATGGTGCTTTGGTTTCCATCTCTAGCTGCCCTGTAGTGTGGAGACATAATTTCTATACCCGCCTCGTTACAAAAATCTTGAATGTTGGCGTGTAAGTTAGAATAAATAGTGGCTTGTTTGTTGGGCTCCCTAGTGTAAGCATTTATTTGGTAGGACACATAAAAATCATCTAAGCTTGTTTGGAGTACAAATGGGACTGGATCATCTAATAACAAGGGGGTTTTTAGTGCTGCTTTAATCAGTACTGCTTCCATTTTTCTCCATGGAACGTCATACCCAATGGTAATAGTGGAATGCATGATAAGTCCCTTTTCTGGTGCGTCACTACTATAATTAATGGTGTGACTGTTCATTACCGTAGCATTGGGAATGGAGATAATTTCGTTTTTAGTAGTCCTCACCCTTGTAACCAACATGTTTTTTTCAATAACGTCTCCAGATATACTCCCAATTTTAACCCGGTCGCCCATTTTAAAAAGACGCATGTAAGTTAAAATGAGGCCAGCAATAATATTAGAAAGGGATCCAGCAGAACCAAAGGTGAATAAGAATCCAAGAAATACAGATACTCCTTGGAAAACAGGAGAGTCAGATCCAGGTAAGTACGGGAAAATTACCACAATCATAAAAGCAAATACCAATACCTTTACAATCTGATAGGTGGGTGCT
>CAKZOR010000055.1 GCA_937136755.1 uncultured Flavobacteriaceae bacterium
TGCTACTGTAATTGGCCAAGTTAGCATGGGAGATTCTTGCAGTGTATGGTATGGTGCGGTACTCAGAGGAGACGTTCACTTTATTCGTATGGGCAATCGTGTAAACATACAAGATGGTGCAGTCATTCATTGCACTTACCAAAAAAGTCCCACCCAAATAGGAAACAATGTTTCCATAGGCCATAATGCTATTGCCCATGGATGTACCATTGAAGACAACGTTCTAATAGGAATGGGAAGTATAGTTATGGATGATTGTGTGATTGGGACTGGGAGTATTATTGCTGCTGGAGCAGTACTTACCAAAGGGACTATAGTACCTCCAGGGTCTATATATGCAGGCACACCAGCAAAATTCATAAAGAAAGTGCCCCCTGAATTAGCCAGTGGTGAAATTGAAAGAATAGCAAACAATTATATTACATACGCCCAATGGTATAAACCATGGGATAAAATTTAACAATATGAAAGCATATGTATTTCCGGGCCAAGGGGCTCAATTTTCTGGAATGGGAAAAGATTTATACGATCAATTTCCCAGCGTAAAAGAGATGATGGAAACTGCCAATGGCATTTTGGGTTTTGAAATTACTACCACCATGTTTGAAGGTAGTGCAGAAGATTTAAAGCAAACTCAAATCACGCAACCGGCTATTTTCATTCACTCTGTGGCTATGGCAAAAGCCCTAGGAACTGATTTTAAGCCACAGATGGTCGCGGGTCATTCGTTGGGAGAATTTTCTGCTTTAGTAGCTAATGGGGTGTTGAATTTTGAAGATGGATTGCGTTTGGTGCATCAGCGAGCGTTAGCGATGCAAGACGCCTGTGATAAAACTGCGGGGACCATGGCTGCTGTTCTTGGATTAGAAGATCATTTGGTGGAGGAAATCTGTGATAAAACCCCTGGTGTTGTTGTAGCAGCAAATTATAATTGTCCCGGACAACTGGTTATTTCAGGTGCTGTAGAAGCGGTAGAAAAAGCCTGTGAATCTCTCAAAGAGGCTGGTGCCAAAAGGGCTTTGTTGCTTCCAGTGGGAGGCGCTTTTCATTCCCCACTCATGGAGCCTGCCAGAACAGCCTTGGCAGCTGCTATTGAGGCAACTACTTTTAACGCACCTCTTTGTCCTATATATCAAAATGTGACTGCTGCAGCGGTGACAGATCCAGCGGAAATAAAGGCCCATTTAATCTCTCAACTGACTGCTCCAGTAAAATGGACACAAAGTGTTCAATCTATGGTGGCTGACGGTGCGGCTGAGTTTATTGAATTAGGTCCTGGAAAAGTGCTGCAAGGTTTGGTCAAGAAAATTGCTTCAGAAGTAACTACCTCTGCACCAGTTTTTTAATGCTATAAAAGCACCACATAACAATAATACAAGGCAAATAGGCTCAAAAATACCATTCCTACATAGCTCAAAAGGAGTAACCATTTAGGTGCCTTAGCATCTTTAGGCATGTTTTTTTGAGTCACCACCTTGTGGTTGAGAAGTCCCACAGCTGGCGCAAATACAAAAGATACAAAAGTAGCCAGTGCGACCAGAGAACCCATTTGACCTCCGGCCAGCCAAATGACCATAAAGTTAATGATGGCTAAAAGGATAATGAAGTGTTCATAACGCCATTTAGTAGTTTTGTTGTTTCCCAACACTTTTATAGTGTCTAAACCTACCCTCGCTATGGCGTCATGGGCGGTCATGCAGGTGCTAAACATGGTGGCGAAAGCGGCCAATGCAATAAAGAAATAGGACCAATCTCCGATGTGTATGGTGAACATCTGAATGAGTTGTTCGGCAAAAACACTTGCATTTGGACTCATTTCTACACCAGAGCCATACAGGGTAAACCAACCGATCACTAAAAAGAAAATCGCCAATACGGCTGTGAGTAAATACCCCAAATTAAATTCTGCCAAGGTGTCTTTTAGACTATTGTTTGTGGAGGTGTTTTTGTCTTTTTGATTTTTTTTGTCTTTTTCTAGGCGCCAAAGACTCACCCAACTAGAAGCCTCTACTGCGGTTGGCATCCAGCCCATGAGACCAATCATAAAAAGCAGGCCAACCTCACTCCAAACTGATTGGCTTGAAAATTGGGGCGCGCTTTCAATAGGTCCTTTGAACAATACTGTTGCCGTGGTGATAATTAAAGCTACGGTTAACAGCGCTAAAAGAATTTTGACTACGCCCTCAAGCGCTTTATAGCGCCCTATAATTAACACCCCACTAATCCCTATAAATAAGAATAAGGCTACCGTAGTGTCTGTGAAGTGTGCCCAAGGAAAAAGTTGTTTTAGCAGCCCTGCCGTGACAATATACAATGCCGCTAAAAGTGTGAGGGCACTTACTATGGTAATGATTGTATAGGCCCAAAGGTATTTTTTACCCAAATCTGCATAGCCTTCCAGGAGTGATTTTTTGAAGGTGTGGGTGTAGCGTATTCCAAATTCAAAGAAAGGGTATTTCAATACATTGGCTAAGAGGATGGGAAAAATCATGATCCATCCGTATTGTGCCCCTGCTTTGGTAGATAATACCAGATGAGAGGTCCCAATGGACATGCTTGCGAATAATAATCCAGGCCCTAGTTGTGAAAGAATTTTCCGCATAGATTCAATGGAATTTGTAGATCGTCTGCTACATTCAATCTAAATATAATACAATTTAAGAGGTATTAAAAACTTTGTGTTGAATCTAATGAGGCAGTTTATTTGGAAGTGTTGGAAAATTTGAAACGCACAAATAGCTCATGGTTGTTCTCTTTTAAAGCAATATTACCGCTTCTATTACTGAACTCATAGGCATAGCCTAAATCCAAAAAGCTCATGCCTTTAAAGATAAACATGGCACCAAAGTAATCGTTATTCATCTTTGAAAGCCCAACACCAACTTTATCTTTTAACTCTAGCATGAGTTGTAAGTTGTAGAAATTTGGTGCGTCAGATACGCCCCTGTAAAGTATGACTGGTTTTAAGGTCAAGCTCTTAGTGAGACCTAGGGTTGCTCCTGTACTCAAGTATAAATTGGGTCTATCTGTAGCTGTAGTAACTAAGCCCTCGCTTTCTTTGTATCGTTTGCTGTTTAAAAGATTAGGGACTCCTGCAGATAAAAAGAAATATTTGGTGTTTAAATGCACCCCAACACCTAAAAGGGGATTACTGTAATTTCTCACAGCATCTAAAGCATTGTTGTTGCTGTTGGTGAGTCTGTTGAGCCTAGCCTTATCAATACTTTTAAAATAAGCCCCTCCTTTAAGTCCTAAATACAATTGGCTGTTTTCTGAAAGGTCCAACTTATAATTGTAATCAACGGCCAATACCCCTTGCTTTTCTATAAAAACTTTGTCATTTTGAAAACTCACTCCCCAAGCTGCTCTGTTCTTGAAATCTCTTTGATAAGAAAATGATTGCAGTACGGGTGCGTCTGTAACCCCAGCCCATTGGGTTCTGTTATTAACAGTAGCCACTTGCCCATAGGTTCCAGTAAATGCAGGATTGTAGAAGGGGGCATTTTCTGTAAAGAAAAGCATGGTGGGTTGCTCTTGGCTAAAGCCGATGCCGCTGAGGGTTAAAAGCAACAGAAACCAAACGTATTTAAAAGTCTTCATTTTAGGGTTGGATTAGGTAATCTCTAATGTACAATAATTAATATTGAAAAAAATAAATATAAATTACACCCGAATGAGGCTTCTTTTTTTTTTAAACAGGGGCTATTTACGCCTTGGAAAGAATGTGTTCCGCAATTAAATTTCCGTGTGCTCTGGAGTTTTCAATAAACCATTTATGTGTTTCTAATCCACCACATATGACGCCTGCTAAATACACACCAGGCACATTGGTTTCCATAGTCTTTGGATGGTGAGAAGGAATCTTAGCGGTCCCTTCTAATGTAATGCCTAATTGGGTGAGGAAAGGCAGATTGGGTCTATAGCCTGTTAAGGCAAGTACAAAGTCATTTTCAATAGTTTTAGTGACTTTATCTTGGGTGAAAGACAGGCTGCTTGCACTAATTTCTGTTACAGATGAATGGTAATAGGCCCTAATACTCCCTTCTTCTATTCGGTTCATGATGTCTGGTCGTACCCAATATTTTACCCTGGGCCCAACCGCTGCACCTCTGATAATTAAACTTACATGAGCCCCTTTTCTATAGCAAGCCAATGCAGCATCTATGGCGGAATTGCTCGCACCAATGACCGCCAGTTTTTGTCCAGAATAGTAATGGGCCTCCTTAAAGTAATGGCTCACTTTTGGCAATTCCTCCCCAGGAACATTAAGGGTTGCAGCCAAATCAAAAAAACCAGTTGCAATGGTCACATTTTTTGTAAAATACCTTCCTTTTGAGCTGTTTATTTGAAAAAGACTAGCCTCTTTTTGGCGGTCTAATTCTAGGGTTTGTTTTGCTGTGTTTTGTGACTTTGATTGAATGTCTATTACGGCTTCAAAAAGCTGTATATTCAATTCAAAGTGATCAGCAATTCTTCTGTAGTACTCTAAAGCCTCTTTTCTTCTGGGTTTTACTTCAATAGAATTAAACGGAATATCTTCTAGCTCTAATTTTTCAGAGGAAGAAAAAAACTGCATGTCTAATGGGTAGTTGTATAGAGAATTGGTCAAACAGCCTTTCTCTATCACCAAGTAATTCAGTCCTTTCTTTTTGGCTTGAATGGCACAAGATATTCCTATGGGCCCTGCACCAATAATAATTAGGTCTAGAGGGTGGTTTTCGGTATTTAAAGTCCCTGTATTTGTCGTTGTTTTTATGGAGGAATGACCACTCATTTAGTTCACTTGATTCTTGAGTTG
>CAKZOR010000056.1 GCA_937136755.1 uncultured Flavobacteriaceae bacterium
TTTGAAGGTAAATTTTGTCCAAATTGCGGCCAATCAGTATTTGAATACCAACGTCCATTTCGTTTTTTATTGGCAGACTTTACCGGAAATCTTTTTGCCTTTGACACCAGATTTTGGAAGTCTTTAAAAGCCTTGACCATTAAACCAGGACGCCTCACAAAAGATTTCATCCAAGGAAAAAGAGCCAGATATATGCCGCCCTTCAGGTTCTATATTTTTGTGAGTTTCCTGTTTTTCTTTATTTTCTCTGGTTTTTTAGGCAATGAAGTCAGTGTGTCAGATGAAAACAAGCAAGAGGTTTACAAGGTACTAGATCAAGCAAGAACAAACGCAATCCCTATAGAAGAAGCCACCATAGACTCCTTAGCACCCAAAGAGAATACTTTTAATGTTGAATTCGGAAACAATGCATCTGAGCTTTCCTCGGAGGAAAACGAGGAAAAATTAACCAAAATAAAAGATGGGATTATAAAGGCAATGGAAAATCCCAAAATCTATATGAATAGCTTTTTAAAGTTTTTATCCTGGTGCCTTTTTCTGCTCATGCCCGTTTACGCAGGAATTCTTTGGATATTTAACAGAAAGACAGCCCCCTATTATTATAGCCATTTAATATTGGCGGTAAACCAGCACAGCTTTTGGTTCTTAATACTCTCCCTGTATTTTGGTATTCAATACTTTTTCCCAAATAAAGCTTCAGAGCCTGAGTTTTTCTTACTCTTATTACTGCCCATTCACACCTTCCTAGGATTCAAACAACTATTCGAAAGAAGCTGGCTCAGAACCCTCAGTAAAAGCATTGGAATTTTTATCCTGTATGGGGTGGTACTGACCATTTCTATAGGGGTGATCTTCGGTATTTGGATGAAATTTGAATTTTTGTAAATGGAATCAAATGAAATTTCAAGCCATTTAGCGCAGCATTTCAGTCTCCAAGGAACGCTCAGTCCTCTGGCAGGTGAATTAGACCTCAACTATAAATTAGACACGGATCAAGGGGACCGTTTTATTGTAAAAGTCTCTAGAGATCCTGAAACAATAGCCTCAATACCCTTTCAAGAGGCGCTTTTATTGCATTTAAAAAACAGTGATTTTAAAGGCAAAATACCCGCTATAATTCCAAATTTAAAGGGCAGCTACAAAAGTGTCATAGACATGAACGGAGTAGTATGCGTTCTAAGGGTATTCCAATGGATGGATGGAAGGCTTTGGGCCAAAACCAATCCTGTCCTTTCAGACTTAAGACATGGTTTAGGAAATCATTTGGGACAAATTACTCAAAATTTACAAGGCTTTACGCACCCCTTTGCTCATAGAAACTTTGAATGGGACTTGAGCCAGTGTTTGTGGGTAACGCAACATCTGCATCTATTTAATGCGTCTGAGCTGGCATTAATTAATCCATTTATAAACGCCTTTAAAACCCATCAAAAAGCATATAACACACTACCTAAATCGGTTATTCACAACGACGCCAATGACCACAATATTATTGTAAGTCATTCACTCATTCACCCCCAAATAATTGGGCTCATAGATTATGGAGACGCCTGTTATAGCCAAATCATCAACGACCTTGCCATTGCCTGTACCTATGGCATTATGGACACAGAAAATCCCTTAGCGGCCTGTTTGCCTATTATTAAAGGGTATCATGAATCCAACCCCCTTTCTGAGCAAGAACTGCTGCATTTATTCCATTTAATTGGCATGCGCTTGGTAGTCTCACTGACCAAGGCAGCGATGAATAAAAAAGAGCATCCAGAAAACAAATATTTATTCATCAGCGAAAAACCAGCATGGAAACTGCTTGAGAAATGGAGTGGAGTAAATGCTAAATTGGCTTATTACGCCTTTAGAAAAGCCTGTAATTACAAGGCGCACCCCAATCTAACCAAATTTGAAGCGTGGGTTAAAAAACAGTCCATCAGTTTGTCTCATTTATTTCCCGACCAAAAAAAACAAGACGCCATTCACTTAGATTTGAGCGTAAGCAGCCTTTGGATAGAAAATGAAGCGGCGTTTAACGACCTCACCTATTTTCAATACAAGATAGAGCGGCTCCAAGAGGCGCATCCGAATAAAATAATAGCAGGCGGATACCTTGAACCCAGACCCCTATACACCTCTGAAGATTACGACATACCCAGTGATCAAGGGCCTATTAGTAGATGTGTACACCTAGGAGTAGATTTTTGGCTACCCTCAAAAACTCCCGTACATGCCCTATTAGACGGAACGATAGTGATGGCACTAGACCGAAAGGGAGAAAAGGAATACGGAGGTTTTGTTATTCTGGAACACTGTTTCGGAAACGATTCTTTCTACACCCTTTACGGACATTTGGACCCAGCCTCTATCGCTGCCCACAAAGTGGGCGATGCCCTAAAAAAAGACGCCTTGATCGGTAAGCTGGGCAGTAAAGAAAACAATGGCAACTGGGCACCTCACCTACACTTTCAAATTTTATTAGACCTATTGGACTATACGGAAGATTTTCCTGGTGTTCAAACCTATCAAAGCCAAGAACTCTGGGCAGACCTATGTCCAGATCCGAACCAAATGTTTCAATTAAAGTCATTAAAACCTCAAATAAAAGGCGCCCAAAAAGACCTACTGGACTACCGCAAAAAACATCTGGGGAAAAGTTTGAGCATACAATACCAAGAACCCCTTCATATCGTAAGAGGTCATGGGGCATATCTCATAGACCAAAACGGACAGAAATACTTAGACACGGTTAATAATGTAGCTCATGTAGGGCATGAACACCCAAGAGTAGTCAAAGCAGGTCAACAACAAATGGCCGTATTAAATACCAATACCAGATACTTACACAGCAACCTCAACAAGGCTGCCAAGGCACTCATAGACACCTTACCCAAAGGTTTAGAGGTGGTTCATTTTGTAAATTCTGGATCAGAAGCCAATGAACTAGCCCTTAGAATGGCCTATACCCTTACTGGAAGCAAGGAGGTAATTGCTAGTGAACACGGCTATCACGGAAACACCAATACTACCATAGGGGTCTCTTCTTATAAATTCAATGGCAAAGGAGGGCAAGGACAACCTGAAAACACCCACTTAATTCCTATGCCAGATGCTTTTAGAGGAAACTACCGCGGGGAAAATACGGGTAGTCTCTATGCTCAGGAAGTGCAAAAAGCCATAGCATCAATTCATGAGCAAGGCAAAACTTTGGGAGGCTTTATTATAGAACCCATTATTAGCTGTGGCGGACAAGTACCCTTACCTAAAGACTTTTTACCACTCGCCTACCAGGCAGTGAGGGCTGCAGGGGGGCTTTGTATTTCGGATGAAGTACAAACAGGCTGTGGAAGAATGGGTACGCATTTTTGGGGATTTGAATTATATGGGGTGATTCCAGACATAGTCACTATTGGCAAACCCCTTGGAAATGGGCACCCAGTAGCTGCGGTAGTGTGTACCCAAGAAGTGGCTCAAAAATTTGCAAATGGAATGGAGTTCTTTAACACTTTTGGAGGAAATCCGGTTTCATGCGCGATTGCTTCTGAAACCTTAAGCGTCATAAAAGAAGAAAAACTTCAAGAAAATGCAAAGCAGGTGGGGCGTTATTTGATCCAAGCACTTAAAGACCTTCAAAAAGACTTTCCTATCATTAAAGATGTTAGAGGTCACGGTCTGTTTGTGGGTATAGAGCTTCTCTCAGACCAACAAACTCCTTTAGCAGCAGAGGCAGAATACTTAGCCAACCGAATGAAAGATTTAGGCATATTAATGAGTACAGATGGTCCAGATCACAATGTGCTAAAAATAAAACCTCCTATGGTATTTTCATTTGAACAAGCAAAAAGATTGTTGTACAGTCTTAGAAAAGTGTTGAAGGAGGATTTTTTAAACGTACTTAAAACCTCTTAACTAGCGTTTAAAAAAAGTAGGGTCAATTTTATAAAGAGTGACCCTATGGTCGTTTTTATCCTTAACTTCTTTAATCACTGAAGTAGATGTATTTAAAATAGTTTTTAATACCACGTTTAAATGATCAATGAGTTGATTTTTAATCTTCATATTTTGAGAATAAGAAATATTTGGATTTTCTAATACCAACATGAGTTCTTGGGTAGACACGTATTCATGGGAAAGTAAAAGTTTGGTTATTTCAAATCCATTAGAGGATACTGGATGTAAAACTCCAGCGTACATAAAACCTCCATTTTTTAAATAAATTTTATCCTTTACTAAAATACTCCTTAATGGCCTGTAAATAGTCGCAATAAACAAAACCACCATGAGTACATATTCATAAGGAAATGGATTAGATGGTGGGTCAAAAAAAGCGTCAACAGATTCAACACCTTTTAAAAATTCATTTTTAGGGATTTTCTTAATGACAATTCCATTGGGAGTATCCGTAAATACATAAAAAATTCCTTCTGAATACAGGGCGTCTAATTGGTCATTTTTATTAAGGTTCTGATGGGTTAAATTCCTATAATACAAAGTGTTTTTGTTGGTAAAAGGAGTCACATGAAACATGCTTTTGTCGTTGTAAAACAACAACTCATCTCCCATAGCAATACTGCTTGTAAAGTTTTTATAATCTGCCCTTACATGTCCAAGCTCTTGCCACTCTTTAAGCTTCCAGCTGTACTGAATAATATGATCGTCTAAATATTCGTCAGATAGATTCCTCCTATTCACCCTGGCACCTTTAACAAATACGATCTTATCTCCAGCACTCACATAACAATTATTAAAAGTCCCATTAGGAGTGTAAGCACTTTTAAACGAAGGATAAGGATCCCAAGACTTTTGCGCCTCATTTAAAAAAGACCAATAATCAATATTCATGAGCCCTTTTTTTCCTCCATATCTAAAAATAGTGTCATTTTTAACGATGTGTGTGGCTCCAATAGAAGGAACACTTTCAGAGGGAATCCATAAAACAAGGGAGTCTTTTTTTAGCCTATAAACAGCATTGTCTTTTGAATCTATAAACACATAATCACTGTCTTTAAACAATAAGGAAAGTGATATAAGGGGTTTGTTTCCAACTGTCTTGGGATAAGATACTGTAAAATCATTAGGATTTTCTAGCGTGCTTTTTAACATATAATCATCTCCTAAAACAACTATAGTGTCATTCGCCAAATACGCTGTGTCTTGAGAATTTGGCTTTTGCGCAAAAACAAAAACTCCAAAAAGGGAACATAAAAAACTAAGGCGTATGGGCATGAATTGGGGTTAAACGAAGTACTAAAATACTAAAAATTAAAACTCAGAAGGTTCATTTAGCTAGATTAGGACAATTTATTTGGATCAAAACGAATATTCACTAAGTTCGTGTTTCGTAATCAATCGTTTATGACTTTACTGAAAATTTTAAAAACCACCCCCACAAACTCAGATTTTAAGTCACTCATCGCACTATTAGACAAAGATCTGGCTATTACCGATGGAGAAGAACACGATTTTTACCATCAATTTAATGGTACAGAGCAAATAAAACATGTACTGCTTGGGTATATCGGAGACACACCGGTAAGCTGTGGCGCATTTAAAGTACTTCATACAAAAGAAGTAGAAATTAAAAGAATGTACACAGACCTTCATTACAGGGGTAAAGGATACGCAGTACAGCTATTAAGTGCATTAGAAAAGTGGGCCGCAGAAGAAGGCTTTACATCTTGCATTCTAGAAACGGGCACAAGACAAAAGGCCGCGATAGCCTTATATCATAAATGTGGATACCAAATAATCCCCAATTATGGTCCCTATAAGGGCGTAGAAAATAGCCTTTGTTTTAAAAAAGCCCTTTAATCTTTCCTTTTTACCCAAATTTCATGTATAGGGTCCCCTTTAGAACTTTTTCCCTTATGGTGCCAAGCCCCATTAATGAGCTCATATTCAAAAGGCAAAACAGCCCCAACTCGGGAGTTATCTCTCGAGAAAAACTCAATAGACTCTTTGTATATGCCATTCTCTGCAGAATAGCTCCCACCTCCAGTACCCATAAAAGCAAAGGTCTCGGTATGAAAAGCAATCCACTGAAAACGTCCGTTATACAATACTTTTAGTGTTTTTCTAGGACCTGAGGTGTCGCGATTTGTCATTAGGTCATTTCGCATTCTCCCACCCATTAACCAAAGGCCATCTAATGGCTGTGGTTGTAATGCCATTTTCTCAAAGGCATTTAAAGTAGCTAAAGGAATGGTTTTAAGGGAGTCTTGCTCAAACAAACTGTTGTATTCTAAATGCACGACTGGGCTTGCGTCACTTGAGATAAAACCTCCTTTAGTACTGATGAATTTAGGTGGACTTTCCTGATACACCACTTCGGTATAATAACCGTCTATGAGTTGAACAATAGTGATCACATTAGCTTCTTTACGCATATACTGTTGGGCGAACAAAGAAGAAGTGGTGAAGCATAAAAATAAAGTAGCACTGAATTTCAAAAAAGAGCTCATGATTTTTTTAATAAACTTACAAAAATATAAGCCTATTTGTATCTTGCACCAAATACCGTTTACAAATGAAATATTTTTATCTATGCCTCATAAGCGCCTTTTTAATAGGTTGCTCTAAAAAAGATGATTCTTCCAATAGTCTGTATGCCTCAAACGACGCAGAAATAATAGCGTATTTAGAAGCAAATAGTATTGCCGCTACTAAAACAGGCTCTGGTTTGTATTATTTTATATCAAAACAAGGTACAGGAGCCAGCCCAGTAGCTAGCAGTGCAGTAAGAGTAGCTTACAAAGGGTACTTTACCAGTGGTAGGGTATTTGACCAAAGCAATAGCGCTGGTATTTCATTCTCCTTAAATCAGGTCATTCCTGGTTGGACAGAAGGCCTCACTTATTTTAAAGAAGGCGGAGAGGGTAAACTATTTATCCCTTCTAATTTAGGGTACGGAGACTTGGGCTATGGCAGTATTCCCGGTGGCTCAGTACTTGTATTTGATATTAAACTT
>CAKZOR010000057.1 GCA_937136755.1 uncultured Flavobacteriaceae bacterium
CTTTGCCTGCAACCTTGGGATTTGGGTCCAATACACCAATGACAACTAATGGAATGTTGTGTGAAGTGATTAAATTGGCACAAGGTGGCGTATTTCCATAATGGGCACAGGGTTCTAAAGTTACATAAAGAGTGCACTGAGATAAAACACTTTTATCTTTTAAGTTGTTAATGGCATTTGCCTCTGCGTGTGGTCCTGTATATGGACTAGTGATACCTTGGGAGATGACTTTGTTTTTATGAACAATAACACAGCCAACCATAGGGTTTGGAAAATGAGATTTCAATCCATTTTTAGCCATTAAAATGGCTCGGGACATGTATTTTTCATGTATCTTCACCCAACAAAAATACTATAATTAAAATAGATTATTTTAGGACAATTGTTCAATGGAAATAAGATTTATTAAGCCCACAGATAATGCTGCTCTAGCTCAAGTGATTAGAACAGTTTTGGTAGATTTAGGGGTTCCTAAAGTTGGCACCGCTTACGCAGACAAAGCATTGGATTCAATGTATGAAAATTATCAATCTGAAAAACATGCCTATTTTGTGGTTGAAGATCAGGGAGTTATTTTAGGTGGAGCAGGTGTAGCGCCATTGCAGGATTATGAAGGACCAGTTTGTGAGCTACAGAAAATGTATTTTTTGTCAGAGATAAGAGGAAAAGGCATGGGGAGAAAAATGATTGAAAAATGTATTGAACAAGCCAAAATTTTTGGTTTTGAACAGTGTTATTTAGAGACTATGCCTTATATGGAAGCCGCTCAAAAATTATACCATAAAACAGGCTTTAAATACTTGGATGGCCCTATGGGTAATACAGGACATTTTTCTTGTCCAGTTCACATGATTTTAGACTTATAGTGCTGTTAAAAGATTTTAAAATATATTTTGAAAGGGAGTTGTGTGACTTGTTTAGTTTGGAGGAAGTGCGGCATTTCTTTTATATTCTCATAGAGGATTTGTTAAACGAAAATAGGTTTGTTTTGACTTTCAAGCCAGACTATAAGCTTTCTGCCCATGATCTAAGCATTTTTGAACAGGCCTTAAATGACTTAAAGAAACATAGACCCATACAATATATCACTGGTCTAGCCCATTTTGGAGACTTAACACTTAGGGTAAACGAATCGGTGCTTATTCCGAGACCAGAAACATTAGAACTAATAGCTTATATAAAAGCGCAGTTTAAGTTTGCTCCACCCAAAACGATTTTAGATATTGGTACAGGAAGTGGTTGTATTCCAATAACCCTTTCTCAATTGTTTCCAGAGGCTAAAATAACAGCTATAGATGTTAGTGAAAAGGCTTTAGCAATTGCCCGAGAAAACGGACAAGAATACAATAGCGCTATAAAATGGTCGCTAAAAAATATACTTTCTGAAAAATCTTTAGATCAGAAATATGACTTAATCGTATCTAATCCACCTTATGTTAGAGCTCTCGAAAAAAAAGAGATGTCTAAAAATGTTCTGGAATATGAGCCTGAACTTGCCTTATTTGTGACAAATACTGACCCGCTTATTTTTTATAAGAAAATTAGTGAACTTGCCTTTGATTTTTTATCAACAGATGGACTTTTATTTTTTGAGGTAAATGAATATCTTGGAAAAGAAACATCTGCGCTCATAAAAGAAGTTGGCTTTGAAAAAGTTGTCCTAAAAAAGGATATATATATGAAAAATAGAATGATTATGGCAAAAGTAACCGCATGAATCCAGAAGAAAGAATAAAAGCGCTTATCCATATTATTGAAAAGCACAACCACTCGTATTATGTGTTGAATTCTCCAGATATTTCTGACTACGAGTACGACATGCTGTACAAGGAATTAGAAGAATTAGAACTTAGTCATCCAGATAAAAAACTATCTCATTCTCCTACCCAGCGCGTAGGGAGTATTGTCAAAGGATTCGACACAGAGCCCCATTCTCAAAGAATGTATTCATTAGACAATTCCTATAACAAAGAAGATTTATATGAATGGGTGTCTAGGTTAAAAAAAGTCATAGGCGAAGTGCCAATAGAATATACCTGTGAGCTTAAGTATGATGGAGCTTCTATTAGTCTTACCTATGAAAATGGTCAATTAACAAAAGCCCTTACCAGGGGAGATGGAACTCAGGGTGATAATGTTACTGCAAACATTAGAACTATAAAATCAATTCCATTGACATTAAAGGGAGATTATCCCAGTTTTTTCGAAATAAGGGGAGAGGTTGTTTTGCCTTTTGAGAATTTCAAAAAATTAAATGATTTGAGGGTTTCTAATGGAGAAGAACCTTTTAGGAACCCCAGAAATACGGCTTCTGGAAGTTTAAAAATTCAAGATCCTTCCATAGTATCACAAAGGGGTTTGGATTGTTTACTGTATCAATTGGCAGGTAATTTTCCTCATGTAAAGACCCAGTCCGAATTTTTAGAAAAAGCTGCTTCTTGGGGGTTTAAAGTGCCAAATACAGCCAAAAAGTGCGGAAGTATAGAGGAGGTTTTAGAGTTTATCTCGTTTTACGACACTGCCAGACATGAGCTACCATATGAAACTGATGGTGTGGTGGTTAAAGTAAATTCCCTAGAGTTTCAAGCAGAATTAGGTTACACCGCAAAAAGTCCAAGATGGGCCATGGCCTATAAATTCAAAGCAGATTCAGTAGAGAGTGAAGTAGAGTCCATTGATTATCAGGTAGGTCGGACAGGTGCAATTACACCAGTAGCAAACTTGAGTCCGGTGCTACTTGCAGGAACAGTGGTAAAGAGAGCCTCATTACACAATGCAGATCAGATAGAAAAGTTAGATATTAGAATAGGAGATACGGTGTTTGTTGAAAAAGGGGGGGAGATTATTCCAAAAATAACAGGTGTAAATTTCTCTAAACGCCCTTTAAATGCTTTGAGTCTAAAGTATATAACCCACTGTCCTAAATGTAATAGTCCCCTTCATCGAGTAGCGGGAGACGCAAAGCATTTTTGCTTGAATGAACGTGATTGTCCCCCACAAATTATTGGAAAAATATGCCATTTTATATCTAGAAAAGCTTTAGATATTGATGGTTTAGGAGAAGAAACAGTTTCACTCCTATATGAAAACAAGCTCATTCAATCTTATGCAGATTTATACACACTTAATCCAATACTGTTAATTCAGTTAGACAGAATGGCTCAAAAATCTGTAGATAATATGTTAAATGGAATAGAAGCTTCCAAGCAGATACCTTTTGAAAAAGTCCTTTTTGGATTGGGCATAAGGTTTGTAGGAGAAACTGTTGCCAAAAAACTTGCGCGTAGCTTTGGTTCTATCTCTGCACTGAGAGATGCAGATTACGAGTCCCTTATTGCAGTAGATGAAATAGGAGAAGTAATAGCCAAAAGTGTTTTGGCGTTTTTTGAAGATTCCTATAATAATGAACTGGTCAATAGACTTGTGTCATATGGCTTACAGATGGAACTTTCAAGTGAGTTTAAGTTACAGGGGCATAAACTCTCGGGGCTTAATTTTGTAATATCAGGTGTTTTCGAAACTTATTCCAGGCCTGAGCTAAAGGAACTTATTGAATTAAATGGCGGAAAGGTTGTTGGTTCACTGTCTTCAAAGACAAGTTATTTATTGGCTGGAGATCAAATGGGACCAAGCAAAAAAGCAAAAGCAATATCTCTAGATATTCCACTCATATCAGTAGAGGACTTTTTAAAAATGATTTCTTAATTGTTATATATATAACAAAATGTTGCAAAAAAATAAACACACTTATAAGTACCTTTGTTTCATACTCACTCAAATAGTGGTATATGTTCTTTGATCAGTTGGTAGAATCTCTTAAGCTTTTGTTTTTAAAACGAAAGTGCTCAAGAATGTTACATCAGGATCTAATCAGACCCATTGAGGGAAATGAATTAATAACTTTTGGTCTTATTATTGATTTAGATATGTATGACGCAGACAGTCTAGTGCAAAATCTCTTAAGTAGTTTTGACTTAAAACAGCAACAGGTTAACGTTTTGGGTTATTCAAAAAATCCTAGAACTAGCCAATATGCTTATTTTAGGCTTAACGAAAATTTAAGTTGGTTTCAAGGTGTAGTGCAACCGTATGTAAGCGCCTTTTGTGAATTACAATACACTTATCTAATTAATTTTCATGCACACAACGAGCCTAGTGTTTCATTTGTGAGTTTAAAAACTGCAGCACTTATTAGAATTGGTTTTCAAGAAGATAAGACAGCAGATTTAATCTTAAATCAAGCACCAGAGAATTCGCCATCATTGTTCAAAGAACTTCATAATTATATTCAAAAGTTAACTGTAGATAATGACTAAATTTATTGGAACTGGAACCGCTTTAGTGACCCCTTTTAACGCTCAAAATGAGGTAGATGTAGTTGCGTTAAAAAAATTAGTAAATCACAATATAAATTCTGGTATTAACTATTTGGTGGTATTAGGAACTACAGCAGAGACTATTACACTGAGTGACCAAGAGCAGCAACTGGTTATTGATACGGTGGTGGCAGAGAACAATTCAAGAGTTCCTCTGGTTTTAGGGATGGGAGGGAGTAATACCCATGCGCTAGTTCAAAAAATTAAAGCTACAGACTTTTCTCATTTTGACGCTATATTGTCGGTAACACCCTATTACAATAAACCTACTCAGGAAGGCTTGAAAGCACATTTTTCAGAGGTTGCAAATGCAGCGCCAATCCCTGTAATACTGTATAATGTTCCTTCTAGGACAGGGGTGAATATGCTGCCAAAAACTACTTTAGAAATTGCCCATTCTCATCCAAATGTAATTGGAATTAAAGAAGCTAAAGGAGATATGGAACAGATTGCACAGTTATTGTCTAGCAAGCCAGAGGGTTTTTTAGTAGTCTCTGGAGACGATGCCACCGCTTACCAGACCACTCTAGCTGGAGGTTCTGGGGTAATTTCAGTTATAGGCCAAGCAATACCCGCCCAATTTTCAGATCTAATACATAGTGCTCTTAAGGGGCATTCTTCAGAGGCGAATCGTTTAAATGAACAATTGCAAGACCTGATTGAGGCAATTTTTGAAGAAGGTAACCCTTGTGGGGTAAAAGCATTAATGAATATTTTGGATTCCTACCCATTACAAGTGAGGCTACCTTTAATTCCAGCATCAGTGGAATTGCAAAATAAGTTAAAAAATTCTTTAGGGATACTGGGTTCATTGGTTTCTTAATTTTAACTTAAGTTTAGGTTGAGAACATCGGTAAAGTCATGTGTAATTTTGCATTTTTGTCCCTCAAGTGTATCAGCGCTTTAAGCGCTTTGTAGCCTTGTGAAAAATTGTTTTTTATATCCAATTGGATTCCTTAATTTTGCAAGATGTTTTTAAATAAAAAATTAGCCCTTATAACACTCTGTGCTAGCCTGAGTTTGGTTTCATGTAATGAATATCAAAAGGCTTTAAAATCTACAGACACAAAGGTTAAATACGACGCTGCGGAGCGTTTTTACAAAGAGGGTGATTACAGACAAGCGAACCGTCTCTTTGAGCAAATTGCGCCAAAGTATATAGGTAAGCCTCAGGGAGAGCGTGTATTGTTTTTTTTCGCAGACAGTTATTTTAAGATTAAAGATTACAATACAGCAGGCTATCAGTTCGAAAGATTTTTGAAATCGTATCCCAATAGTGATAAGTCAATAGAAGC
Organism: uncultured Flavobacteriaceae bacterium; assembly: GCA_937136755.1. Classification (GTDB taxonomy): domain Bacteria; phylum Bacteroidota; class Bacteroidia; order Flavobacteriales; family Flavobacteriaceae; genus MAG-120531. Next base: position 5,672 of record CAKZOR010000057.1, read on the forward strand.
AGCTTTTTTTAGTGCAAAGAGTTATTACGAGTTGTCTCCAAAATATTCTTTAGATCAAACAGATACGGACAAAGCGCTCTCAAAACTTCAAAATTTCATTAATGCATACGGGGAATCTCCCTATGTAGAAGAGGCTAATATATTGGCTAAGGAGCTCAGAATAAAGAAGGAACGAAAAGCCTATGAGATTGCCAAGCAATACTATAAAATTGCCGTTGGATTTGACTATACTATCTTGTTTGCGGCTGAAGAAGCTTTGAATAATTTTTTAGTAGATTTTCCTGGTTCTCCCTACAGAGAAGACGTAATGTACTATCAATTAGCTACTGCAAACAGTATTGCTTTTTACAGCGTTGCTGATAAGAAGGAAGACCGTATTAAGAAGGCTAAAGAAGCTTTTGCTACTTTGATTAAATATTATCCTAACTCAAAATACCTCCAAGAAGCGAATCAAGTTTCAGAGAAACTAGAAAAAGAGCTCTCAGAGATCACCAAATAATTTATTAGACAAACACCATGAATGATTTAAAAAATTCAAAAGCAGCAGCATCTACAGTGACCGTTAACCGTGACAAGTTTGACGCACCTACAGGAAATATCTACGAAGCTATTTCTATTACTGCAAAGCGTGCCATTCAAATTAATGCTGAAATTAAGAAGGAGCTTCTAGAAAAATTAGAGGAGTTTGCTACTTACAGCGATAGTTTAGAAGAGGTTTTTGAAAATAAAGAACAGATTGAAGTGTCTAAATTTTACGAAAAATTACCTAAAGCGCATGCTATGGCTGTTTTAGAGTGGTTGGAAGGTAAAATTTACTACAGAGATACTTCTAAAGAAATATAAGCATTATGCTTAAGGGGAAAAATATCCTGATTGGGATTAGTGGTGGAATAGCTGCTTACAAGACCCCTTATCTAGTAAGGCTTTTTAAATTGGCTGGCGCCTCCGTTAAGGTTATTCTAACGGACAGCGCCAGCCAATTTGTTTCTCCACTTACACTAGCTACACTGAGTGAAAATGCTGTGCCCTCTTCTTTTGTTAATGAAGATGACCAGGGCAGTGTGAGCTGGAATAATCATGTCGCTCTCGCACTTTGGGCAGATATTATGGTAGTGGCACCAGCCACAGCCAATACCCTCTCTAAAATGGCTCATGGTCAGTCAGATAATTTGCTTTTAGTTACTTATTTATCTGCTAAATGTCCTGTTTTTATAGCGCCTGCTATGGATCTAGATATGTATAAGCACAAAAGTACCAAAGAGAGCTTAGATAGATTAGTGTCTTTTGGTCATGCTATTATTCCTGCAGAAGATGGGCTTTTAGCAAGTGGATTAAGTGGTGCAGGAAGAATGGCGGAACCTGAGCACATTATGTCTTTTATAGTCAATTACCTTAGGGAAGGACAGCCTTTATTTGGAAAGCGAGTTATTGTCACTGCAGGTCCTACTTATGAACCTATTGACCCTGTTCGATTTATTGGAAATCACTCTAGTGGTTTAATGGGGTATGAACTCGCAGAGCGGGCCTTAAAATTAGGGGCAGAAGTCATATTGATTAGCGGGCCAACATCGCTTGATATTAAGGGCAAAACAATACAAGTGATTCGTATTAGAACGGCTGTAGAAATGAACAAGGCCGTATTAGAGTATTTTCAGGACTCAGATGTATTTATTGGAGCAGCTGCAGTAGCTGATTATAGACCAGCTCATGTACATGATCAGAAAATCAAGAAAGAATCTTTTGAAAACCCTCATATTGAGTTAGTTAAAAACCCAGATATTATTGCTGGCTTAGCTAAAATTAAAAAGCATCAGTTTATCTTAGGTTTTGCTTTAGAAACTCAAGATGTTTTAAACAATGGCACTAAAAAACTTAAGGCTAAAAATCTAGATGCGATAGTTTTAAATTCTTTAGAAGATCCTGGAGCTGGTTTTGGACATAAGACCAATAAAGTTCAATTTTTATCTAAAAAAAATGGCTTAAAATCATTCCCATTAAAGCCAAAAAGCGCAGTTGCAACTGATATTTGGGCAGAAATTTTAAAGGAATTATGAGAGATGTAAAAAAGACTTTTTTTCTCTTTAATTTTATGTTCCTCAGTGGATTATTTTTTTCATTTTCCCAAGATTTCAAAGCCAATGTTCAAGTAGACGCATCGAGAGTGAATCAATCTAATACTGAAATTTTTCAAAATCTCGAAAATCAGTTGACTGAGTTTATGAACAATACTTCTTTTTCAGGAAGGAAAATGGCTGCTTCAGAGCGTATAGCTATAAATATATACCTCAATATTAGTAATTATCAAGACAATAGCTTTGAGGGCTCTTTGCAAATTCAGAGTTCAAGGCCCATTTATCAAACCAACTATGAGTCTCCATTGGTGCTATTAAAGGATCCTGCAATTGCGTTTAATTATCAAGAATTTACGCCATTGGTTCTAAATGAAAATAGGGTAGATAGTAACTTGGTGGCTGTTTTTTCATTTTATGCTTGGGTTTTAATTGCATTAGACGCAGATACTTATGCTTTTAATGGAGGAGACTATTACTACAGAAAAGCTCAGAATGTATTGGGAATGGCACAAGCCAATGGTTTTTCTGGATGGACCCTCAATAATAAGGCATTTAACAAACCTTTGTTTTTAAACTTATTGGTGTCAAGTGAGTCATTGATGTTTAAGAAAGCACTGTACGAATATCATTTAAACGGCTTAGATAAAATGCATGGAGATCCTTTAAAAGCCAAAACAGAAATAATTAAAGCCATATCCTATATTCAGTCTTTTGGCAACAATGGAACACACAGAACATTGGTTCAAGGTTTTTTTGATGCTAAGGCAAAAGAAATTCAAGAACTCTTTGTCGCTGGTCCAAATATTGACACCAAGGGCTTGGTTAAATCTTTGCAAACACTCGCGCCCTTATTTGGAAATTATTGGTCAGATATTAAATAATCTCTTTTCCACCTTTTGTTTTAAGTGTATATTTACTTAGTGTTTTTCAATACATTTATTAATTCCATATTGACCCTTGTTACAATCACTACAGATACATAATTTTACACTTATAGATCATTTAGAGATAGATTTACGACCAGGTTTTTCCGTTATAACTGGAGAAACAGGTGCTGGAAAATCTATTTTATTAGGTGCGTTATCTCTTGTTTTGGGAAAAAGAGCAGAAACAGCTTTGCTGAGAGATTCAAGTAAAAAGTGTATTATTGAAGCAGTTTTTGATGTTGTTAAATATCCTGCTTTAAAAGTATTTTTCTTAGAAAATGATATAGATTATACCGATCATTGTATTCTCAGAAGAGAATTGTTGCCCAGTGGAAAATCTCGGGCTTTTGTAAATGATTCTCCTGTAACCCTAGAAGTACTTTCAAAAGTGTCTTCTTTTTTAATAGATATTCATTCTCAACACCAGACCCTAGACATTTTCAACGCTCAATATCAATTGGGAGTGATTGACGGTCTAGCTGGTCACATGGGTCTTTTGGAGGAGTACAAAAACATTTTTTTAAACTACCGACAAGCGATAAATGAACTAGAGATTTTAGAGAATAATCATGCTCAAGCGCTTAAACAATTAGATTACAATGCATTTTTGTTAGAGGAGATTGAAGCTTTTTCTTGGAAAGAGGGCATTTTAGAAGACCTAGAGCATCAGCAACTACAATTAGAAAACGCTTCTGATATTTCGGATTACTTGTCTCGATCGGTACAGCTTTTAACAACTGAAAATACTGGTATTGTAGATCAATTGCAATTCTTAAATCAGCATATTCAAAAGCTCAGCGGATTTGGCGGTAATTATAGTGATTTAGTGAGTAGGCTTAAGGCTATTCAAATTGAGTTGCTAGATTTTTCGGAGGAATTACAGTCTAATGCTATTGAATCTACTCAAGAAGATCCTCAGTTGTTAGAAGAAGTGAATCTAAAATTGCAGAAAATTTATGATTTGTTTAGAAAGCATCAAGTAGATAGCGTGGTAGATTTAATGAAGATTCGCTCTGATTTAAAAATTAAAGTAGATCATGTAGTATCTGGGGAAGATAATATTAAACTTCAAAAAGAAAAGGTTTCAAATTTAAAAGATGAATTGTTAACCAAAGCTTATAAGATTAGATCAAATAGACAAAAAGCAATTCCAGATTTTATTATTAAGCTTACCGATAAATTGCGCTTATTAGAAATGCCCAAAGCAGTATTTAAGGTGCACTTGGAGGAAATAGATGACTTCTCGCCATCAGGAATGGATTTAATTTCTTTTATGTTTTCTGCCAATTCGGGACAAGACTTTGGGTCACTTAAAAAGGTAGCTTCTGGAGGTGAATTATCTCGAATTATGATGGGTATTAAAGCAATATTGTCTACCCATGTTTCACTTCCTACCATAATTTTTGACGAAATAGATACAGGTGTGTCAGGAGAGGTTGCTACTAAAATAGCAGAGATTATGAAAGAAATGGGAAGAGATATACAATTAATTTCTATCACTCATTTACCCCAGGTTGCCGCCAAGGGGGACAATCATTTAATGGTTTTTAAATCAGACGATGGCTTAAAAACCGAAACTCAATTAACCTTATTAGATAAAGAGCAAAGGGTAGTTGCTATAGCTGAAATGCTAGGAGGAAAGGCCTTGAGCGACTCAGCTATTGCTCATGCAAAGCAGTTATTGGCATAACTATTTTTAATATCTTTACGCGCATTAACCAAATATATACATATGGCTTACAATTTACTTAAAGGAAAAAGAGGAATTATTTTTGGTGCATTAGATCCAAATTCAATTGCTTGGAAAACAGCAGAGAGAGTTCATGAAGAAGGAGGTTCTTTTGTTTTAACAAACGCACCAATTGCTATGAGGATGGGGCAAATAAAAGATCTTGCAGAAAAAACTGGTGCGCAAATTATCCCTGCAGATGCTACAAATGAGGATGATTTAGCCAATTTAGTTGCTCAGGCTACTGAAATATTAGGAGGTAAACTAGATTTTGTATTACATTCTATAGGTATGTCTGTAAATGTGAGAAAAGGAAAGGCTTATACCGATGAGAATTATGACTTTACGACCAAAGGATGGGATGTTTCTGCCTTGTCATTTCACAAAGTAATGAAATCACTTTATCATGCAGATGCAATGAATGAATGGGGTAGTATAGTTGCCTTAACTTATATGGCTGCGCAGCGTACTTTTCCAGATTACAATGATATGGCAGACAATAAGGCTTATTTAGAATCTGTAGGTAGAAGTTTTGGGTACTTTTTTGGTAAAGAAAAGAAAGTACGCGTAAATACAATTTCTCAATCTCCAACACCAACTACAGCAGGTCAAGGGGTTAAAGGCTTTGATGGTTTTATTTCATACGCAGAAAAAATGTCTCCTTTAGGAAATGCAACAGCAGCAGACTGCGCAGATTATACAGTGAGTTTATTTTCAGACCTAACCAAAAAAGTGACCATGCAGAACTTGTTTCACGATGGTGGCTTTTCTAATACAGGAGTGAGTCAAGAAGTAATAGAGTACTTTTCAAAATAAACACTAGCATTTTGCAAAGAAGCCATCTATTTAGATGGCTTCTTTGTTTAAAGTAATGACTATGAATAAAACATTTAGTTTTGTTATTCCTGTTTACAACCGCCCTGAAGAAATTAAAGAGCTTTTAGAAAGCTTATGTGATCAGGATACGGAAGTTTTTGAGGTTGTAGTCATTGAAGACGGCTCAACTATAACCAGTGAAGAGGTTGTAGCCTCATTTAAAAATAGATTGCATATTTCTTATTTTTTTAAACCTAATTCAGGTCCTGGCGCGTCAAGAAATTTTGGAATGAGAAGGGCTAAAGGAGATTATTTTATCATTTTAGACTCTGATTGTGTTCTGCCTGTTGGGTACTTAAGCGCGGTGAAGTCTTTTCTATCCATTCATAAAGTAGATTTTTTTGGTGGCCCTGATGCTGCAGATCATACTTTTTCTCCACTGCAAAAAGCAATTAATTTCACTTTAACTTCATTTTTAACAACTGCGGGCATAAGGGGTAGTTCAAGGGTTGTACAAAAATTTGAGCCAAGGAGTTTTAACATGGGTATTTCCAAAGAAGCCTTTTTGAAAAGTGGAGGTTTTGGAAGAATTCATCCTGGGGAAGACCCTGATTTATCTATTAGGTTGTGGGATTTAGGGTTTGTATCGTCCTTCATTGAAGCCGCATTTGTATTTCATAAGCGAAGAATTAGTTGGCGTTTGTTTTTTAAGCAAGTTCATGCATTTGGCAGTGTTCGTCCGATTTTAATGAAGCAATATCCAAAGTATTCTAAACCTACATTTTGGCTGCCAACCTTATTTATTTTATTCATGATCGCGGGGGTAATTATAGGTATACTAGGCTTTAAATGGCCATTAGTATTAGTGGGATTGTATATTGGGTTGTTATTTATTGCTGCCTTTATTAAGGAAGGAAGTTTTCTGGTAGCACTTAGTGTAATTCCAGCGCTCTTTATTCAAATGTTTGGATACGGATGGGGTTTTCTAAAAACTAAAATTCGTCTTAAACTTTCAAATAAACCTTTTGAAGAAATCTTTCCTAACTTGTACTTTAAAAGAGGAGATGAATAAATTTAACATTGTTTTTTTTAAAAAAAATCAAGTCAGGCGATTTGTCCTGTTTTTACTTGCAGCCTCTTTTGTATGGTTTTTAAAAAATTTAAACGAAACTTATCTCAGAGCTGTTCCATTTAATTTAAATTTTGAAAATTCCAATAACAACTATCAATTGTCTAATGAATTGCCTACAAAAGTGAACTTATTAGTGCGCTCAAGTGGATTTAGGCTATTGTCATTAACACTGTTTAAACCGCTTTTGGTGTTGGACGTCAATAATGCAATTTTGTCTAGCAAAGGAACATATGTTTTAAATGAGTCCATGCAGTTGGCTCAATTTAAATCACAAATCGAGGAAGGAATAGAAGTGATCGGTTTTGAAGCGGGTACGCCTATAGTGGCTAACTTTGTGAAATTAGCTCAAAGAAAAATAGCCATTCGTTTAGAAAGTGATATTAAGACTGCTCCTAATTACTATTTAAAAAAAGTTTCACTTGAAACAGATAGTGTCACAGTGCTTGGTGCTTTGAGTGATATTTCTGCCCTGGATATTGTCGCGACAGAAAAATTAATAATTAGTCAGTTAAATAGGTCTTTAGATACTCTAATGCCTTTGAAAGATATTTCAGAAAGTGGGCCATTAAACTTTATTCCTAGCCGAGCAAAAATTTCTATAGAGACTGCCTCGTTTTCAGAACTTTCTTTTAAATTAAATGTAAAAGCTATTGGGCTTCCTGCTCAATATAGGGTTAAATTTTTCCCCAGTCAATTGTCTGTGATTGTTGCTGCTCCCATAGAGTTGCTTAGAAATATAAGCGATACAGATGTAGAGCTGTATGTTGAATATCCTTTTGAAAAGAATCAGGTCGCAAATGTTTTAATACCTAAAATAAACATAAAGAATAAGGGTATTTTTAAAGCCTATTTGGCGGAATCAATAGGCGTTGAATATATATTAACGAATAATAATTAGCATGAAAGTAGTTGCTATAACTGGAGGTATTGGGGTGGGTAAAACTACTGTATGTGATTTTTTTAAATCATTTGGCATACCAGTGTATCATTCAGATGAAACTGCTAAACAGCTTATGGTAGCTGATGTAGTTTTAAAAGATGCCATTGTATCTCTTCTCGGTAAAGATGCTTATTTAACTGATGGTGGTCTGAATAAAGTTTACATTTCTTCACAGATATTTGGTGATCCAATAAAAAGAAATGCACTGAATGAACTTGTTCACCCTGTGGTGAATGCAGACTTTGAAAAGTGGTTGTTAAGCGTGTCAAATAAAAACAATAAACTACCTTATGTAGTTTATGAATCAGCCTTGGTTTTTGAAAATCACAAGGAAGCTGCTTTTGACGCATTGATTTTGGTTACTGCACCTGTAGAGGATAGAATTAAAAGGGTTGTAAAAAGAGATTCAAAGACCCTATCACAGGTTTCTGATATTATGAATGCGCAATTATCAGATAATAAAAATGCGAAAAAAGCAGATTTTGTCATTCACAATCAAGACTTAGCAAAAACACTGTTAAAAACTAAAGAAATTCATCGCAAACTGGTTAATAGGATGTAATATTTATAAATATTAACTTAAATGTTAATATTATGTTTATTAAATATCTTAATTAAATGGTAATAATTAATTTTGTTAACATAATTAGTTGAGATGAAAAGACGAATCCTAGTTTCCCTTATGGTGTTTATGAGTGTTGCCTTGCTGGGCATTATCTTTATTCAAGGGTATTGGATTAAAAAATCTGTAGATTTTAAGGAGGAGGAATTTAAAACTATCGTTTTAGAGGTTCTCGTTAAAGTGACAGATAAAATTGCCAAAAGAGAAATTTCTTCCTATTACGATAATTTTTTAAAGTTAAAGGACAGTTTAGGTACCCCTAAGAGTTCCCATTTAAAGAACTTTTTCTTTTTTGACAGGAACTTAAACACCAATGAAACCATGGTTTATTCCCATGGTATTTTAGAAGAAGATTACAATATTGCCTCTAGTTTTTTTGACAATGTAATCGGTATGGATAGTACAACATTAACAGCTTATACCAGTCAAAGGTCTAGAATTAGGTTTAAAGAAAACTATGGATTAGACGGGAGTACTTATACCATTACGCCAATAGAAAAGCTAATTATTAATGAAGGTCTTTCTGAAACAGATCGCGCAGTATTTGACAACGTATATAAAGAAAGTGCCAGTAAAATTCCTATTCACAATAGGGTTACCAAGCAAGAAATTGCTTTGCAGTTAGATAAAGAGCTAAGAAATAGGGGATTAGATATACCATTTGAATATGGTGTTTACAGTCAGGATTTACCCACAAGGATTAAATCTAATAGGTTTAAATACGACCCAAATTCTCCCTATAAAGCCCCCCTTTTTGAAGATGGATTAGGTAACAGTAATTTTTCTTTACACTTGAGTTTTCCTAAGAAAAACACTTTTTTATTAGGTTCAATTATCAGTATGGCATTACTCTCAGTGGTTTTTACACTTGTGATTATTATGGCATTTATTTCTGTAATGTACCAATTGATCAAGCAAAAGAAAATTTCAGAAATTAAGTCTGACTTCATCAATAATATGACCCACGAATTTAAGACACCCATTGCAACAATTAATCTAGCGGTAGAAGCAATAAAAAATCCAAAAATCATTGATGATCACGAGAAGGTCATTCGTTACGCTACCATGATTAAAGAGGAAAATAAGCGAATGCATGCGCAGGTAGAAAATGTATTAAGAATATCTAAGCTGGATAAAAATCAGCTGGAGATTCAAAAAGCACCTCATTTACTTCACGAAATATTAGAAGACGCCATAACACATATTAGCCTAATTGTTTCTAACCGAAATGGTTATGTGAATGTTCATTTTGAAACAGAATCAGTCCATATTATGGCCAATGAGATGCATTTAACTAATGTTTTTGTCAATATACTTGACAATGCAATTAAATACTCTCCAGAAAGCCCTGAATTAGATGTGTTTACGTCCATTAAAGGCTCGTTTGTCACAGTCGAAATTAAGGACAAAGGTGCTGGGATGAGTCCTACTGTTTTAAAGCAAGTATTTGAAAAGTTTTATAGAGAGCATACCGGTAATATTCACAATGTTAAAGGGCATGGTTTAGGCTTGGCATATGTTAAAAAAATCGTAGAAAACCACGGCGGTAAAGTGTACGCGAAAAGTGAAAAAGGAAAGGGTAGTTCATTTTTTGTTGAACTTCCGATTAATAATAAATAAAATATTGACTTATGGAAATAGCAAATAAAAAAATTTTATTGGTAGAAGATGATCCAAATTTTGGGAGTATTCTCAAAGATTATTTAGTGATGAATGATTTTGATGTTGTTCTCGCTAAAAATGGTATGGAAGGCTTTGAAAAATTTAAAAAAGAAGATTTTGATGTGTGCATTTTAGACGTCATGATGCCTTACAAGGACGGATTTACTTTAGCAAAAGAGATTAGAGAAAAAAATGAACAAATTCCAATCGTTTTCTTGACAGCTAAGACTATGAAAGAAGATGTTCTAGCGGGATATAAAGCTGGCGCAGATGATTATTTAAACAAGCCTTTTGATTCAGAAGTACTGCTTTTAAAATTAAAAGCAATTCTTCAGAGAAAATCTGTGGCTACTTCTGCAGACAGTAAGCAATTTGAATTCACCATTGGGAATTTTCATCTGAATTCTAAGTTAAGATTTTTACAAATTAATTCAGAGGATCCAGTAAAACTCTCTCCTAAGGAAAATGAACTTCTTAGAATGTTAGCACTTCATGAAAATGATTTAATGCCTAGAGAATTGGCTTTAACTAAAATATGGAGAGACGACAATTATTTTACCTCTAGAAGTATGGATGTGTATATAGCTAAGTTGCGTAAGTATTTAAAACAAGATCCGAATGTAGAAATTATAAACATACATGGAGAAGGCTTTAGATTGGTTGTAAACAAAGAGGCCTAAGCTAATTTAACTATTTGTATGCTGTGGGGTGGGTATGACTTTATTTAGATAAGTCATACTTTCTTCCAATGCATTTTCATAGTTTACCACTAGCGCTTCTGTATTCTTTCGGTTCCAAGTCAATTGTCTTTTTGCAAAACGTCTACTGTTTTTCTTAATTTCTTCTATAGCTGTTTCTCTTGTTATTTTGCCTTCTATGTAATTAAATAATTCTTTGTAACCAACAGTGTTAAGTGCATTCAGTTTTTTTTGATCAAATAAGCCCCTTACTTCCTCTTCAAGTCCGTTTTTGATCATAAGGTCTACCCTTAGATTTATTCTTTCATATAAAGCTTCTCTTGGGGCAGAAATGTTTATGGTATGGACTAAAAAAGGTCTCTCTTTTTTTGGTTGGTTTAAAAAGCTACTATAGGGTTTTCCAGATGCCAAACATACTTCAAGTGCTCTTATAACCCTAACTGGATTGTCTACAGCAATTTGGTGAAATGCTTTTGGATCTAACTCTTTGAGTTTGTCACTGAGTTTTTCTAGTCCAAAATTAACCAAGGACTCATTTAAATTTTCTCTAATTTCATGAGGTACTTCTGGAAATTTATCCAAGCCTTTGCAAACAGCATCTGTATATAAGCCACTGCCTCCAACCATGATAGCTACGTCATTTTTTAAGTAATGACTCTTTAAAAAGCCCATGGCTTCCCTTTCAAAATCACCTACGCTGTAGCGGTCTACGATACTTTTATGTTGAATGAAAAAATGTGGTGCAGCAGAAAGTTCTTCTTTTGAAGGTACTGCAGTCCCAATACACATTTCTTTGTAAAATTGACGAGAATCAGACGACAAAATAGGGGCATGAAACTTTTTAGACAGCTCTATGGCCAAATTAGTTTTTCCTATTGCAGTTGGTCCAATAATAGAAATTAAATGCTTTTTAACACTCATAATTTTGCGCCACAGTTAAAGCAGAATACAGCACCATCTTTATGGCCTTCAGAGCTACAGTTTTGACAGGATTGTGTGTTTGTTGCAACAGTCGTATTTTTATTTTTATTGAATGCCACCGTTACAATACCGGTTGGGACTGCTATAATCCCATAACCAAGAATCATGATCATAGAAGCCACGAATTGGCCTAAAGGTGTTTGTGGAGCTATATCTCCATAACCAACCGTTGTAAGTGTTACAATGGTCCAATAAATACTCCTAGGGATACTAGTAAAACCACTTTCATTGTCTTCAATTAAATACATGAAAGTTCCCATGATCACACAAAGTATGAGTACTACGTAGATAAAGACTAAGATCTTATTCCTCGAATCTTTAAGGGCTTGTTTTAATACAGAAGCTTCTCCTAAGAAGCTGACCAGTTTTAAAATTCTAAATATTCTTAGCAATCTAAACGCTCTTAAAGCTAAGAGCACTTGAGAACCTGCTAAAATATAGGATAGGTATAGTGGTATAGTGGCTAAAAGGTCAATGATGCCATAAAAACTAAATATATATTTTTTTGGCTTTTCAATCGAAATAACTCTAGCCAGGTACTCCGCTGTAAAAAACAAGGTAATTCCCCACTCAAAACCTAAAAGTAACTTATGGTATTTTAGGTCTATACTAGCCACACTTTCTAGCATAACAATAAGCACACTAAAAAGAATCAAAATAGCTAAGAGCACATCAAAAGCTTTGCCCATAGGGGTGTCTGCTTCATAAATGATTTCGTGAACTTTTATTTTAAATTGTTTTAAAGTATTCGATTTCAAAATCAGTTTTTTTTGTTAGAGGGTACTAGCCTATAAATACTGTAATGGATTGTCTTACTGCTCCATTAAGATAATTTAATTATTTGACTTCTAAGGAATGTAATTTCAGTGGTTTTTTTAAATGGCTGCTGAGAAGTATCTTTTTCAATGGATTGTTTTCTTTAACTGTATTGAGTAATTGATCTAAAATAGCCTCATTGTTAAGTTGGTAATTCAATTCAACATATCCCAGCGAGTGTAATTTGCTGCTTTTTATCCTGTAAACACTCTTTTCTCCTTCATTTCTGCCTCGGTCAATCATTAAGCCATCTTGAAAAGGATAGTCCATATCCACAGCTGTTTGCAAAGATTTCTTTGTAGGCATTCTATTGTATTTGGGTCTAAACTTTGTCAATGCCAATTGATATTTCATTTGAGCCATTAAAAGACTTCCTGTTAGGGTAACTTTTACTTGCCTCATTTTTTTGTTTACACTTTTAGCTATACTGGATTGTTTGGTGAATAGCTGGGTTATATCTTTTTTTAATTGATCACTGGCCAATACATAGATAACTTGATCTTCCTTGTCTAGAAAACTGACTAAACCAGTTTCATTAGGTATTTGATCCAATAAATCTATTTGTTTGTTGGTCAATATGCCTGTGTTCTCAGATCGGGTAAGTTCTGAAATACTTTGGTGGTCTTCTTCTTTAGATAAAAGCAGTTTAAACAATTTAAGAGTAGCTAAAGCGTCTCCATTGGCTCTGTGCCTATCCGATACAGGGATTCCTAAAGCCCTTACTAATTTACCCAAGCTGTAAGATTCCATATTTGGAATGAGTTTTTTAGATAAGTCTACCGTACAAAGTGTTTTTCTTTGAAAATCGTAACCCAAACGATTGTATTCAGTTTTTAGAATTCTATAGTCGAACTGTGCATTGTGTGCAATGAGAATACAATCTTCCGTAATTTCAATGATTCTTTTGGCTATTTCATGAAATTTAGGAGCACCCTTAACCATTTTATCAGAAATACCCGTCAGTTTTACAACAAAGGCCTGAATGCTTTTTTCTGGATTTACAAGGCTAATAAATTGGTCTGTGATTTCATTCCCATCAAATTGATAAATAGCAATCTCAGTGATTCCCTCCTCATTGTATTTTCCACCAGTTGTTTCTATGTCGAGAATAGCATACTTCATATTAATAATTTCTATGCCCAAATATTTTACTACCTACTCTGACCATATTACTTCCTTCTTCAATGGCAATACTATAATCTCCACTCATTCCCATAGAGAGCACTTTAAAATCACATCCCAGTTCATTGGCTAAGTCAAATAATTTTCGAAGTCCCTTAAATTCAGCCCTAACCTTATCTTTATCATCTGAATTACTGGCCATCCCCATTAATCCAACAACTTTGGCATTAGGAAATTCTAAAAGTGTTTTACGGGCAATGATTTCTTTTATTTCTTCTGTTGAAAAACCAAATTTGGTTTCTTCTTCTGCAATATGAACTTGAAGTAGGCAGTGAATTACTCTGTCGTTTTTAAGTCCTTGTTTGTGTATTTCACTCCATACTTTAATCCTGTCTACACCGTGGACTAAAGAGACATATGGCGCCATGTATTTCACCTTGTTTGTTTGGACATGCCCTATCATATGCCATTCAATTTCTTTAGGTAGATGCTGCCACTTATCCGTCATTTCTTGGATCTTATTCTCCCCAAAAATTCGCTGTCCAAATTTGTAAGCCTCTTCTAAGTCTTCTAATGGTTTTGTTTTAGATACCGCGACTAGGCTAACCGTTTCTGGGAGCTCATTTTTAAAAAACTTTAGGTTTTCTGAAATAGACATACTTATATTTTAACACTAGGATTTACAATAGGATTTTTTGGATCTTCATAAAGATAGAATCCGGCTTTAGATTTCACGCCTAGTAATCCAGAGTTCACCATATTAACCAGTAAAGGGGAGGGGGCGTATTTGGGGTTTTTAAAACCATCGTACAATACATTCAGAATAGACAAACACACATCTAAACCAATAAAATCTGCTAGTTGTAACGGCCCCATAGGGTGTCTCATACCCCCTTTCATAATTGCGTCAATACCTTCAATACTTCCTATCCCTTGAAAGAGGGTCTCAATGGCCTCATTGATCATAGGCATTAAAATTCTATTGGCAATAAACCCAGGATAGTCCTTTGCGTGAACGGCAGTTTTGCCAATTTTTTGGGTCAGTGATTCAACAGTGTCAATGGTCTCTTGACTGCTATTTTGACCAGAAATAACCTCTACTAAAGTCATTAAAGGAACAGGGTTCATAAAGTGCATTCCAATCACTTTTTCAGGCTTAGAAGTGACCTGGGCTAATTGGGTAATACTGATAGAGGAGGTATTGGAAGCAAGAATAGTATCTGCAGCTGTTATTTCAGATAAACTTCTGAATAACTGCTTCTTAACCTCTAGGTCCTCAATAATTGCTTCAATAACTAAATCAGCATGTACAATCCCTTCTTCTAGCTTGCTATGCAAGCTGATGCTGGATAATATCTGAGGTATTTCAGCACTTTTAATTTGTTTTTTTTCAGCTTGTCTAGTGAGGTTTTTTTCAATGACTTCTAGCGCTTTATTTAGGATAGATTTTTCCCTGTCAATAAGTGAAACTTTAAAACCGTATTGTGCAAAAACATGAGCAATTCCATTCCCCATAGTTCCAGCACCAATTACTGCGATGTGTTTTATCTGATTCATTAAAAGCAATTTATAATTTTTTGTGCAATTTCAAGAGCTTTTCCTCCTTGTTGCAATGACACTACTGGAGTACTATTATTAGTTATTGCCAGAGCAAATGAATCTAATTCCTCTAAAATAGCATTATTGGGTGTTATAGCAGGTTTTTCAAAATAGATTTGTTTTTGATCTCCCTCAGCATTTTGAAGCACCATATCAAAAGGGCCAATATCTTTTGGAGCATCTTTCATTCTAACTATTTCGGAGGTTTTTTCGAGAAAATCAACAGATATGTAGGCGTCCTTTTGAAAAAATCTAGATTTTCTCATATTCTTCATGGATATTCTACTTGCGGTGAGATTCGCTACACATCCATTTTCAAAAAGAATTCTTGCATTGGCTATATCTGGAGATTGACTAATAACAGCAATACCACTAGCGTGAATTTCCTTTACTTCAGATGGAACTACACTGAGTATAATATCTATGTCATGTATCATTAAATCTAAAACAACGGGTACATCTGTACCCCTTGGGTTAAACTCAGCCAAGCGGTGTGTTTCAATAAACATTGGATTTACAATCTGCTCTTTTGCAGCTTTGAACGCAGGATTAAAACGCTCTACATGCCCTACCTGTCCTTTTACACCGTGTTTTTCAGCCAACGCTATTAAATTATTGGCTTCTTCTATAGTTGTTGTAATAGGTTTTTCTATAAATACATGTTTTCCTTTGGTAATCGCTTTTTGCGCTACATTAAAATGGGATAGAGTAGGCGTTACTATATCTATCACATCTACTGCATCTATCAGGGATTCAATGGATTGGAAATAATGGTATCCCATTTGTTCACTGAGCAGTTTACTTGCTTTAACATCTGGATCATAAAAACCCACCAAAAGATATTTAGAAGATTCTTGTGCTAATTTTAAGTGTATTTTACCGAGATGTCCTGCACCAAGAACGCCAATTTTGAGCATATTGTTTTAGTTTTATTTACAAAAATAAGGATATGAACCCATTCTTTTTGTAGATTTTGTAATTAATCATTTTTGTAGATTTATTATCTTCGACACTAAATTACAAAGACTTGCTCAACTCACCTAAACATCAGGGTTTAAGAAATATTTTAGCCAAAACACTTCAAGAAAAAGGGATTGTAGATGTCAAGGTATTAGATGCGATTAGGCAAGTACCGAGGCATTTGTTTTTAGATTCAAGTTTTGAATCTCATGCCTATTTGAACAAGGCATTTCCAATAGGGGCAGACCAAACTATTTCACATCCATATACTGTGGCTTTCCAAACAGAGTTATTACAACTTAAAAAAGGCGATAAAATTTTAGAAATTGGAACAGGGAGCGGTTACCAAACAGCTATCTTACTCGCGTTGGGGGTTCAGGTCTACACCATTGAGAGACAGCTTGAGCTGTTTAAAAAGGCTCAATTGTTTTTTAAAAAAGCAGGCTATAGACCAAAGCAGCATCTTTTTGGAGATGGCTATATTGGGCTAGAAACAGAGGCACCTTTTGATGGTATTGTTGTGACAGCTGGAGCACCCTTTGTTCCAAAACCCCTTTTGGAGCAGCTAAAAATTGGAGGAAATTTAGTCATACCTGTAGGAGGCAAAGAGCAAGAAATGACTCGTTACACTAGACTAAGTGAGCGAAAATTTGAGCGTAAGACCTATGGATCCTTTAGGTTTGTGCCTTTGTTAGAAAATAAGAATTAGTAAACTAATCCAACCCTAATAGCAGTATTTACTTCTTGTTTGTGTAATGATTTGAACAAGTCTACCCGCAGTATTCTTGTCTTTCCAACTCCAATATTCCCAAGGCCAATAGCTAATTCTTGGTAAGGGTTTCTCCCTTGAGTATAAAGTGTCTTGAAGGACACTATAGTATGAAAATCCAGTATTTTTAAAAGGGGTATTTTTTGCCATAACCCCCCTTTGAAATTATGCTCTAAATGCCCTTGAAAGTAGTTTCCATTTGTGCTGAACTTATAATATGGTAATAGGCCAAACACCTCTAAGTATGCTCCCCGCATTACAGATGTTTCATTGCCATTAAAATGTTTTAGATCTGTAAAAGGAAGTGCTGAGTTTTTAATAAAACCACCTAATTGCACAAAACTTTTGAATTGCCCTAAGTCACCAAACACAATCAATTGTTTGTGCTGTAACGACCAATGAGTATAGGGTTTATATATTTTTCGAATATTAGTAGCGCTATCATTGATGTGAAGTAACTGAGGATTATTCAAAGGAACGCTACTTTTTATAGCTATGCCAAGGTGGCTAAAATAGGTGTTAGAGGTGTTTTCTCTTCCGAATTGAACCACAAGCTCATGTTCAATTTGACTAATCGAATTAAACCCTCCAAAAGAAATGCCAGATGGAGATATGGTATTAATCTCCTTTTCTTGCGGTCTATTAGGGTGAAATAAATAAGTGTTTGGACTATTGTAAGCGGCTGAATTCTCTACTAAACTGAGATTGTTTTTTAACTTAAAATTAAATTGTTTTTTTTCGGAGTAATAATGGGAGAGCGCAAAAAATCGAGAGGCATATAGTTTGGCGTAATTATTTAGGAAGAATAAATTATTAATACTGTTTGCCCTAGGAACAATAGCAGGAGATTGATTGAATTGCCGCAATTCATTCCCAGCTTGTAAAGTTAAAGTGTGTTGAGGGTTAAAGTCCTTTCTCAGGGCTAAAGTTGGTCTAAATACTCGATCATAAAACCCATAATTCAATGTTGCTTCTAAAAAAGTATGAAGCTTTAATTTAAAATTTGCAATTAAACTGGCTTCAAATCCTTGAACGCGATTAAAGTTTATCTGTGGAAGTATAGGACTCAGATAAAACTTTTTATTGCTTCTATCTGGAAATGGTTTTTCCCAAGCATATCCTAAAGCCCAATTTTGAAAGGGTGTTCTGGGGCTTAAACTATCAAATGGGGTGGAAGGTAGCGCGGCACTATAACTATATTCCCATTGGTATTGTGGGGCTAATGTTTTGGCTATTTTTTGGCCATAGCCTTTCAATATAACGGCACAAAAGAAAAAACAAAAAATGGAACGTCTGAGATGAACCAAGTAAATTTTAGATAAGAAATTAAGCTTTGATAAGAAATTAAGCATTGAAATTTTTCTTAATTCTAGCCAGGTCTTTCTTTGAATCTCTTTCTTTAATCGCTTCTCTTTTGTCGTAAAGTTTTTTTCCTTTAGCTAGGGCAATATTTAGTTTAGCCAAACCTTTATCTGTAAGGTAAAGATGTAGAGGAACAATAGTTAGACCAGAGTTTTTAACTTCTTTGTGTAATTTGATTAATTCTCTTTTTTGAAGTAAGAGTTTTCTCAGTGCTTTTGGCTTATGGTTGTAATGTGTTCCATGACTGTATTCCTCCACTTGCATATTGACAATAAACAACTCACCACGATCGTTAAATTCACAGAAACTCTCGGTAATATTTGCTTTCCCAAGTCGAATAGATTTAATTTCAGTACCTCCAAGGACAATACCAGCATTGTATTGATCTAGGAGTTCGTATTCAAATCTGGCTCTTTTATTTCTAATATTAATCTTAGGTTGCATAAGGGCAAAAATACATTTAAGTAGCTTAATCTACATGGTATTGTACTGCGATTTTCTCTGTATCGCTATAACGCACTAAAAATACACTGCCATTGTCTGTATCTGATAGATCTTCATATTTTTTCTCTCCCAAAAAAGCATTTACAAATGCAGGTGTTGTATTGCTATGTCCTACAATCAAGATGGTATGTCCTTTGTGTTTATCTACAAAAGGGGTTGGGTCTAATTTTCTAGGATCATAGGAAATTACTTCCAGTCCTTTTTGCTTTGCAGTTGGGACAGCTGTTTCTTGTGTCCTGTGGTAGTTTGTACTGTAAATTGCATTTATAGAAACATCTTTAAAAAAACGAGCCCATTTTTCAGCCCTTTGCATCCCTTGTTCTGTTAAGTGAGGGTTTCTTTCATCGGGATTGGATCGATCTTTTTCTGCATGCCTAATAAAATAGACATTGATGGCTTGTTCACTTTTTTCCTGAGCGCTAAGGCTTGTGAAATTACATAGAGAAATGAGCAACAAGGAAAATAGGCTAATGTATTTTTTCATTTTAAAAGTTTTTGACAAGTTTAATTTCTCTTATGATTAATTGATCTAAATACATTACGGTATTGGTAAGGTATTTATAATCTCCAGTGATACTAGACATACTTACTGCACCCTGAAGCATGGTGATTAGTTGTTTTGAAAATTGAGCAGGTAATACCCTCACATGAATAATTTCACCGTCAATTCCATTGGTGAGTACCTTGGTGACCATTTTTTCTAGTGATTTAATAGTCTCTTTCACAGCATTGGATAAAGCATTGTTGTTTTCTAGTGCGTCTACACCAATATTGAGAATTGGGCATCCGCCAATAGGCGTTGTGAATTGTCGGTAATTTTTATAAAAATTGGTAAAAGCACTTAATTTTTCTAATGGATGTGTCTTTGATTGAATGACTTTTTCTAATTGACGAATTAAATTATGACTGTTGTATTGGTACGCAGCAAGCGCTAAGGATTCTTTGTTAGTGAAATTTCCATAAATGGCTCCTTTGGTCAGTCCAGTAGCTTCAGTGATATGAAAAAGACTTGTTGCTGCATAGCCGTGTTTATTAAATAATGGAGCCACCTTTTCTATAATAAACTGCTTGGTCCTGTCTGCTTTTGTAGGCATTATTATTTTTTTATAAATATAAAAAAAAGGCCATCAAGATGGCCTTTTTTTTCTAATAATAGCACCAATCAAATTTAATTCAAAGGAACTTTTTCTGGAGATCTAAATACAATTTCACCCTCAAAACTATCAATTAATACCACACTGTCAGTTTGTATTTCACCCGCTAACATCGCTTTAGAGAGTTTGTTTAGCACTTCTTTTTGAATCACTCTTTTAAGTGGTCTAGCGCCGTATTGAGGATCATAGCCCTTTAAAGCAAGTGTTGTGACGCCATCTGGACTAATATCAATTGTAATTTGCTTTTTACTTAACTGTTTTTGTAATTGTTTCATTTGAATTCCCACAATGTCTTTAATGTGGTCTTGTGTAAGAGGGCTAAACATGACAATGTCGTCTATTCTATTTAGAAATTCAGGCTTAACTTGTTGTTTTAAAGTATTTAAAACACCTTCTTTGGCACGTTCAGTAGCTTTCTCTATATCTGTTTCATGATCAAAAGCATCTTGAATAAAACTGCTTCCAATATTACTTGTCATTATGATGATCGCATTTTTAAAATCGGCCACCCTTCCTTTATTGTCTGTTAACCTGCCTTCATCTAACAGCTGAAGAAGTATATTAAAAGTATCTGGATGGGCTTTTTCAATTTCATCCAATAAAACCACTGAGTAAGGTTTTCTTCTAATAGCCTCTGTTAACTGCCCGCCCTCTTCGTATCCTACATATCCTGGAGGGGCTCCCACCAACCTACTAACGGCATGTTTTTCTTGATACTCACTCATGTCTATTCGGGTCATTGCATTGGGATCATTGAATAAGAACTGGGCCAATGTTTTGGCTAATTCAGTTTTTCCTACCCCTGTAGTTCCCAGAAATAAAAATGATCCTAAGGGTTTGTCAGTGTCTTGGAGGCCTGCTTTACTTCTTCGAATAGCGTCGGATACAGCAACAATAGCCTCATACTGTCCTATGACGTTTTTGTGTAGTTCAGCTTCTAAATTCAGCAATTTTTCTACTTCTGTCTGTAGCATTTTAGTTACAGGTATTCCTGTCCATTTAGACACTACCTCTGCAATATCTTCACTAGTAACTTCTTCTTTAATCAAGTTGTCTTCATTGTTTTGACTACTCAATTTTTCTTGAAGTACGACCAGTTGATCTTCTAAAGTTTTGGTTTGACCATACCTAATTTCAGCTACTTTGGCAAAATCTCCATTTCGCTCTGCACGTTCCCCTTCAAGTTTTAAATCTTCCAGTGATTGCTTGATTTTTTGGATCGCTTCAATCTCGTTTTTCTCTGCTTCCCATTTAGTGAATATCTCATTCCTTGACTCCTTTAGATTGGCCAAATCCATTTCTAAAGATTTCACCGCCTCTTTGCTTTTTTCTCTTCTAATGGCGGCTAATTCAATCTCTAATTGGAGTACTTTTCGATCCAATTGATCCAATTCTTCCGGTTTAGAATTAATTTCCATTCTGAGTTTCGAAGCTGCCTCATCCATTAAATCAATGGCCTTATCTGGTAAAAATCTATTGGTAATATAACGTTGAGACAATTCAACTGCACTGATGATTGCTTCATCTTTAATTTGTACTTTATGGTGTGCTTCATATTTGTCTTTTATACCCCTTAAAATAGAGATAGCACTCTCTGTATTAGGCTCGTCTACCAGTACTTTTTGAAACCTTCTTTCAAGCGCTTTGTCTTTTTCAAAGTATTTTTGAAATTCATCTAAAGTAGTTGCACCTATAGCCCTGAGCTCTCCTCTGGCCAATGCGGGCTTTAATATATTGGCTGCGTCCATTGCACCATCTCCACCTCCTGCACCAACGAGGGTATGAATTTCATCTATGAATAACAATACTTCTCCACTGGCGTCCGTAACCTCCTTTATCACAGATTTAAGTCGCTCCTCAAACTCTCCTTTATATTTGGCTCCAGCAATTAGGGATCCCATATCTAAGGCATATAAGGTTTTTCCTTTTAAATTCTCTGGAACATCGCCTTGTACAATCCTATGCGCCAAACCTTCTGCAATGGCTGTTTTACCTACACCAGGTTCCCCAACGAGCATGGGGTTGTTTTTTGTTCTTCTAGATAAAATTTGTAAAACCCTTCTAATCTCTTCGTCTCTTCCAATTACTGGGTCTAATTTCCCGCTTTCTGCGAGTGCGTTTAAATTTTTAGCATATTTTTCAAGCGCATTATAAGTGGCTTCTGCGTCATTTGAAGCTACTTTATTTCCTTTTCTCAATTCTTGAATGGCTGCTGTTAAATTTTTTGAACTACCGCCTTGGTCTTTTAAGACTTGAGCCATTTGATTCTTTGTATTGAAAATAGCTAAAAATATATGCTCAAGAGTGACATAATCATCATTCATTTTTTTTGATTCCTGAATGGCTTGTTGTAATACAGCGCTGGCTTCTCTAGACCAACCTATTTCAGCTCCTTGAACAGTAGCTTTTTGAACCAACATTTGATCTAATATTTGCTGTAGCATGGGGGTGTTTACCTCCATTTTCTTTAATAGAAAGGGCATGAGGTGTTGGTCTGCTTTAAATAAGGCCTTAAATAAATGCGCTACATCAATTTCTGCATGTGAATACCCCATGGCAATTTGTTGGGCTTCTCCAAGTGCCTCTTGGGCTTTGATGGTAAAGTTATTAAGTTGCATATAGTGTTGTTTTATAGGGTTAATTAATTCGAATACTGCAATGTTAGGACCAAAGCGCTAAAACAGACAAAAGGTCACCTAATCCCTTTAAAAACAAGACATTTAGTCAGTTATATTTAATTTTTTACTGTAATTTTGTCTATTCATTATCCATTAAAAACAAGCCTCTATGTTTAAAAACTTTTTTAAAACAAACGATTCAGATAAAGAGATCAAAAATGTACCTGCTTTGACTTGGAAACCATTGCAAAGTGAAGGGCAATTAGAGGAAATTTCAGCTCAGTCAAAGCTGCGATTGCAAATTATTTACAAACACTCCTCCAGTTGTGGGATTAGTAGCATGGTATTGAGACAGCTAGAAAAGTCACTGGGAGCTTTTCATGCTAGAGCAGACTTCCACTTCTTGGACTTATTGTCTTTTAGGGATGCTTCTAATGAAGTAGCCAGTAGATTTCAGGTAAACCACCAATCACCACAATTGATTTTGTTAAAAAATGAAACTGTTGTAGCCCACGATTCACATTACGATTTATTACAATTATCTATTGAAAAATATCTTTAATATACCTCCAAATTGTTGATATCATTTAATAAAATTGATCATTTTTCTTTTCTAACACATCCATTTATAGCCCTTCTATTCGTATTTTTGTGGCTTAAATTATAAACTGCTCATTATGCAACGCGACACCCTAATTTTTGATTTAATAAAAGAAGAAGAGGCCAGACAGATAGAAGGCATTGAATTAATAGCTTCTGAAAATTTTACTAGCCCACAAGTAATGGAAGCTGCAGGTTCTGTATTAACCAATAAATATGCTGAAGGCTATCCTGGTAAAAGATATTATGGTGGTTGTGAAATAGTAGATGAGGTGGAGCAAATTGCTATAGACCGCGCAAAAGAACTTTTTGGTGCTGCTTATGCAAATGTACAGCCACATTCAGGTTCCCAAGCTAATGCAGCTGTTTTTCACGCTTGCTTAAAGCCTGGAGATACAATATTGGGTTTTGATTTATCTCATGGAGGGCATTTAACACACGGTTCTCCAGTTAATTTTTCTGGACGTCTCTACAATCCTACTTTTTATGGCGTAGAAAAAGAAACTGGTTTGTTAAACTACGACAATATTGAAGCCATTGCAATCAAAGAGCAGCCTAAATTAATTATTGCAGGAGCTTCTGCATACTCAAGAGATATAGACTTTAAAAGATTTAGGGCTATTGCAGATAAAGTTGGT
>CAKZOR010000058.1 GCA_937136755.1 uncultured Flavobacteriaceae bacterium
GCGGTCTGGACGAGACTCGAACTCGCGACCCCCTGCGTGACAGGCAGGTATTCTAACCAACTGAACTACCAGACCTCGCGTTAGCGGTTGCAAATATACACCGCTTATTTAATTGTGCAAACAAAAAAACATAAAAAAGTAATTTATTTTTAGTTTAAAATAGTAGCCATAAAAAAAGGCCATTGCGGTAACAATAGCCTTTATTCTATGGGTTTCAAAACCAATGAATTACATAGCTGCATCAATAGCGTCTGTGTACACCTGCTTTGGGGACACTCCTACTTGTCTGCTCACAATCTCACCGCCTTTAAATACTAAGACAGTTGGTATATTACGTACACCGTACTTGGCTGCAAACTCTTGGTTGGCGTCTACGTCTACCTTTCCTACGACAGCTTTACCCTCGTATTCATCACTTACCTCATCAATGATAGGTCCTACCATTCTACAAGGTCCACACCAAGCTGCCCAAAAATCTACCACAACTGGCTTGTCACTTTTTAAAACTACCTCTTCAAAAGTAGCGTCTGTTATTTCTAATGCCATGATTATATGTTTTTAATTGTCTACAAATTTACATATTTATTTTACCATTTTTCCCTCTGGCTCATGCCTTTTCTTATCCTACTATAAAGAAGCCTTATATTAATTTAGACTGAAATGAACGTCTGCCGCTTCTAAGGCTTCCAGAAGAGCTGTATTTACCCCTATTTTCTGACTGCGAGAGACAAAATCTACTTTAATACTGTCCTCCATCTCATAGAGGCTAAAATGGAGCGGTAAGTCTCCAGGATGGCTTTGAATAATTTCTTTAATTCCGCTAATCTGGGCTTCTTCTAAATGATCTACCCGCAACTTTAGGGTGAGTTTCTTAGTAAAGGATTCTAGAATTTCTTGCAGCATATAAAAGCCATTGTACTGCAAGCGAGGCTCCCCTTGTTTGCCGGTCTCTTTATTGGTCCACCCTTCTTTTACGAGGGTTTTACAAAAGATAAAAGAATTTACAATCAAGAAATGTCGGTACTTTAAATAGTCTTCTCCGAAGATTCTAAATTCGTAAGAGTCTGCATAATCTTCTACCGTAAAGGCTGCCCAGCCCTTTCCGTTTTTAGAAATCCTGTGCTGCACCTCAGAGACTACGCCAGCAAAAGCCAGCTCTCTGTTGACATAAGTTGGTAAGTCATTAAAGAAAGACACATTGGCGTTGGTGTAGGTATTGATTTCTGTTTTGTAGTCGTCTAAAGGGTGGCCTGAAATATAAATCCCCACCACTTCTTTCTCTTGCTTTAACTTCTCCATGGTTCCCCACTCTGGACAAGGAGGCACTTCAGGCTCCGGAATTTGAATATCACTAGACTCCCCAAACAAGCTCACCTGTGCGGAGTTTTCATTTTCTTGGTATCTGGCACCATAGCGAATGACTTTTTCGAGGAAAGTGCCAGCATCGCCCAAAGGGTGAAAATACTGTGCCCTGTGAACCCCTCCAAAAGAGTCAAAACCTCCAGCAAGGGCCAAGTTTTCAAAAGCCTTTTTGTTGGCGGCCCTCAGGTCTATACGTTTGGCCAGGTCAAAGACAGACCTATAAGGGCCGTTCTCCTTTCGTTGGGCCACAATAGTCTCTACTGCGCCACGGCCCACACCTTTAATAGCGCCCATACCAAAACGAACCGCTCCTGCTTGGTTCACGGCAAATTTGTAAAAAGATTCATTCACATCTGGACCCAATACTTGGAGTCCCATGCGTTTACACTCTTCCATAAAGAAGGTGACCTGCTTTATGTCGTTCATATTATTAGACAGTACTGCCGCCATGTACTCTGCGGGGTAATGCGCTTTCAAATAAGCCGTCTGATAGGCAATATAGGCGTAACAAGTAGAGTGACTCTTGTTAAAGGCATACGAAGCAAAGGCTTCCCAATCTTTCCATATTTTCTCCAAAACCTCTCTCGGGTGGCCTAATTTTTCACCTCCTCCAAGAAACTGTGGTTTCAATTTTTCTAGAAGGGCAAAGATTTTTTTACCCATGGCTTTTCTCAGTACGTCTGCCTCCCCCTTAGAGAAACCAGCTAGTTTCTGAGACAGTAGCATTACCTGCTCCTGATACACCGTAATTCCATAGGTTTCTTTAAGGTATTCTTCCATTTCAGGAAGGTCATAGGTAATTTCCTCGTCGCCGTGCTTACGGGCAATAAAGCTAGGAATATACTCCATAGGTCCCGGTCTGTAAAGGGCGTTCATGGCAATGAGGTCGTCAAAAACAGTAGGCTTTAAATCTTTGAGGTGCTTCTGCATCCCTACGGATTCGTATTGGAATACCCCAACGGTGTCTCCGCGCTGGAAGAGTTCGTAGGTCTTGGCGTCGTCCAGAGGAAAGTCGTCTGGCACCAATTGTATGTCGTGCTTGGCCTTGACAATTTTAACCGTATCCTTAATCAAAGTCAGGGTTTTGAGACCCAAAAAGTCCATTTTTAAGAGTCCGGCGTCTTCTACCACGGAATTGTCGAACTGGGTGACATACAAATCTGAATCTTTGGCGGTGGCCACAGGCACATAATTGGTAATATCTCCTGGAGTAATAATCACCCCACAGGCGTGAATTCCCGTATTCCTCAGAGAACCCTCTAATATTCGTGCCATATTGAGCGTTTGCCCTTCAAGATCTGGTCCGTCTGCAATATTGAGTAATTCGTTAACCTTGTCTAGGTCTTCTGCCCTAAAGTTTTTCTTCAAATCTGCCTCAGAATAACTAAAAATCTTAGCCAGCTTAGACATATTAGGCAATAATTTGGCTATTCTGTCTGCCTCGTTGAGCGGCAAGTCTAAGACCCTAGCGGTATCTCTAATAGAAGACTTGGCCGCCATAGTTCCATAGGTAATGATCTGAGCCACCTGATTGGAACCGTATTTTTCAATGACGTAATCCATGACACGGCCACGACCTTCGTCGTCAAAATCAATATCAATATCGGGCATAGACACCCTGTCTGGATTTAAGAAACGCTCAAAAAGTAAATCGTACTTTAAAGGATCTATATTGGTAATCCAAAGACAGTAAGCCACTACAGAACCCGCTGCAGAACCCCTTCCAGGTCCTACTGACACGTCCATATTACGCGCTTCTCTAATAAAATCTTCTACAATGAGGAAATAACCAGGGTAGCCGGAATTTCGAATAGTATCTAATTCAAAATCCAAACGCTCTTTAATCTCAGGGGTAATTTCCCCGTAACGTTTTTCTGCCCCTTGATAGGTAATGTGGCGTAAATACGCATTCTCCCCACGTTTTCCTCCATCTTCCAAATCTTCTGCCACCTTAAACTCAGCTGGAATCTCGAACGCAGGCAACAGTACTTCTCTCGCTAGTTCAAAAGGCTCAATCTGGCTGGCAATTTTATGGGTATTTTCAATGGCCTCAGGAAGGTCTGAAAACAGGGATTTCATTTCTGCTGCAGACTTAAAGTAATACTCCTGATTGGGCAAACCGTAACGGTAACCCCTACCCCTTCCTATAGGGGTGGCTTGTTTTTCTCCATCTTTTACGCAGAGTAAAATATCATGGGCCTCTGCGTCTTTCTGGTCTGCATAATAGGTGTTGTTAGAGGCCACTAAAGACACCCCATGCTTTTGGGCCATAGGCACCAACACCTGGTTTACTCGGTCTTCATCTTCCTGTTGGTGGCGCATAAGCTCCACATAAAAGTCTGGACCAAAAGTATCTTTCCACCAAAGAAGTGCTTCCTCTGCCTGAGTTTCTCCAGTATTGAGAATTTTAGCAGCCACCTCTCCATACATATTTCCAGAGAGTACAATCAAGTCTTCTTTATACTGTTCTACTAGTGCTTTGTCTATTCTGGGTACATAGTAAAAACCTTTGGTGTAGGCTATTGAAGACAGTTTGGCCAAATTGTGGTACCCCTTTTTGTTTTTGGCCAAAAAGACCATCTGGTAGCCGTAATCTTTTACATTTTTATTGGTGTGGTCTTCACAAACAAAAAACTCACAACCCACAATGGGGGTCATGATGCTTCCCTCTTTAGGAGTTCCCGCTTCTTCTGCCTCCTTGTGGGCCTGTTTTATTCTGGCGTTATGCCCTTTCACCTCTTTTACAAAGTGAAAAGCCCCCATTAAATTGGCATGGTCCGTTAGGGCCACCGCCGGCATATTATGTTTAGCTGCCTGAGCTACCAAATCCTTTACACTCATGGTAGACTGCAAGACCGAAAACTGGGAATGGTTGTGCAGGTGCACAAAAGCAGCGTCTTCTAACTGGGCTAAATTTTCTTTAAGATCTTGTTTGGTAGGCGCCGATATTTCTGGTTGGGCGTGCGCTTGCAGCGCCGCCGATGCCTCTTTTAAATTCACATGCTTTAAACCAATACCCACCATAGGCTCGGGATTCGCAGCCACATATTGATTGTAATAGTCTGCCGGAGCGCCTAGTTTGTCTAAGGGATAATGTTTTAAACGAAGTAACTCTAAAAAGCAACGGCTGGTAGCCTCTACGTCTGCGGTAGCATTGTGTGCCTCTCCAAAGGGTTCACCAAATAAATGCTGATGCAGTTCTGTGAGTGTAGGCAATTTAAACTTGCCTCCCCTCCCCCCAGGGATTTCACACATACTAGCCGTTTGCTCGGTACAAGTGTCTAAGACAGGTTTTTGAGTGAGTAGGTTTTCTACCCCAGCCCTGTGAAATTCCGCCCCCATAATATTGAGGTCAAAACCTACGTTCTGCCCCACCACAAAATGACACTTCTCTAAAGCTTTGGTAAAACGCTCCAAAACCTCCAACAGAGGTAATCCTTGATCTTGAGCCAGTGCAGTAGAAATTCCATGTATCTGTTCTGCTTCAAAAGGAACGTCAAAACCATCTGGTGCCACCAAGTAATCTTGGTGTTCCAAGAGGTTTCCCATAGCGTCGTGTAATTGCCAGGCAATCTGTATACAGCGAGGCCAATTGTCTGTATCTGTTACAGGAGCATTCCATCTCTTGGGTAAGCCGGTGGTTTCAGTGTCAAAAATTAAATACATCTAGGTGTTTTTCTTAGGGTCCTTGTCTCTGTGGGAAGGGTAAAATTAACCAAAAGGATGCGTAAAGAAAAAGAGGGTTTTAAGAAGTTATTAACCCTTTTAATAGAAGTAAATTAACAACCCACCTAAATGGGCTGCTACAAAAGGCCGCTAACTGCTTAAATTTTTATTATAAGCCCTTGTGAATCACAAAAAAAGGCTATATTTGCACCCTCTTAATGGAGAAAACTAAAAAGAATTAATAACCAAGGGTCGGGCACCCTACAAATTAATGTGATATGCCAGTAAAAATTAGATTACAAAGACACGGTAAAAAAGGAAAACCATTTTATTGGATCGTTGCAGCAGATGCAAGATCAAAAAGAGATGGTAAATTTTTAGAAAAATTAGGTATCTACAACCCTAACACGAACCCAGCAACAATTGACTTAGATGTAGATGGCGCGGTTAAGTGGTTAGGAAATGGAGCACAGCCTTCAGATACTGCTAAGCGTTTATTGTCTTACAAAGGCGCATTATTAAAGCACCACCTTTTAGGAGGTCTTAGAAAAGGTGCTTTAACAGAAGAGCAAGTAGCAGAAAAATTCAACGCATGGGTGGCTGAAAAAGAAGCAGCTGTTGCCGCTAAAGTTTCTGGTCTTACTAAAGAGCAAGAAGCAGAAAAAGCCAAAGCGCTTGAGGCTGAAAAAGCCGTAAACGAAAAACGTATTGCAGACGCACAAGCATTAGAAGCAGAAGCTGCTGCTGAGGTTGCTGCTGCGGAAGCTGCAGAAATTGCCGCTACTGAAGCTGCTGCTGAAGAGGCTCCAGCTACGGAAGAAGTAGTTGCAGAAGAAGCACCTGCTGCTGAGGAAGCACCTGCTGCTGAGGAAGCTGGTGAAGAAACTAAAGAAGCATAATTTAAAACAAGGATGCGTAAGGAAGATTGTTTCTACTTAGGCAAAATTGTTTCAAAATACAGTTTTAAAGGGGAGGTACTCATTAAGCTAGACGCAGATGAGCCCGAACTATACGAAAATATGGAATCAGTGTTTGTCTCACTCAGAGACAGCCTGGTTCCATTTTTTATTGAAAAATGTTCCCTGCACAAATCCAGCCTACTCCGGGTGCGCTTTGAAGAAGTAGAAGATGAAGCTGCCGCAGATAAAATCATGGGTGCGGAACTCTTCCTGCCCCTAAGTTTACTCCCAAAACTCAGTGGAAATAAATTTTATTACCACGAAATTATTGGCTTTACGCTCTTAGATAAAATCCATGGCAATATTGGTGAAATTACTGCAGTGAATGACAGTGTTAGCCAAGCCTTATTCATTGCCAAAAAAGGAGACAAAGAATTGCTTATTCCCATTACAGACCAGATTATCACCAAGGTAGATCGCGAGAACAAGACCATTGAGGTGAGCACTCCAGACGGATTAGTAGACCTATACCTAGGAGAGACCTAAGCACTCAACTGTTTGTTTATAAATCAGCTATATGTCTCATCCATTCTTTTTTAAAGAGTTTAGCATTGAACAAGACCAATGTGCCATGAAAATTGGCACCGATGGGGTCTTGCTAGGGGCCTGGGCGCCTATTTCTCATGACCCCAACAGCATTTTAGACATAGGTGCTGGAACTGGGGTGGTAGCGCTTATGCTGGCACAAAGGAGCTCAGCAGAAACCATAGACGGGGTAGAGCTCATTCCAGAGGCCTATGAGCAATGTGTGGCCAATTTTGAAAATGCCCCTTGGGCAGACCGACTGTTTTGCTATCATGCACACTTGGAAGAACTTTTAGACGAGGCAGACGAGCTGTCTTACGACCTGATGGTGAGCAACCCTCCTTTTTACACTGAAAATAATTTGGACCATGAGGCGAGGGCGGCAGCGAGGGAAAGCAGCACGCTGCCTTTCCCGCTTTTGGTGCAAGCGGCCGCCACATTATTGAGTCCAGAAGGCGTCTTTGCAGTGGTGCTCCCTTTTAAAGAGGAGCAGGATTTTATAGCGCTTGCCGCCAAAGCAGGGCTTTTTCCTCGTGAAATTATGCAGGTGAGAGGGCATGAGAACGCTCCGTTTAAGCGGTCTTATATGGCTTTTGGATTTGAAAAAACCCGCTGCCTCCACCGTGAGCTCACCATTGAAACGAGCAGACACCAATACACGGAAGCGTACACCGAACTGGTCAAAGATTTTTATTTAAAAATGTAACTTTACTTTGTTGTAATGTTATATTTCTTTAGTTAATTTAGAAGCTAGAAAGCATCGGCTTGTTTTGTAAAAACAAAGCCCTATAAAAAAAGCTATGAAACCAGACTTATTTGAAGCCCCAGACTATTACGCCTTAGACGATTTGCTGAGCCCAGAGCACCTCTTGGTAAGAGATGCCGCTAGAGCATGGGTCAAAAGAGCCGTGAGTCCCATTATTGAAAAGCACGCTCAAGAAGCTACTTTTCCCACAGAAATCATCAAGGGATTGGCAGAAATTGGTGCTTTTGGGCCCTATATCCCTGAAAATTATGGCGGCGCAGGTTTGGATCAAATTAGCTACGGCCTCATTATGCAAGAAATTGAAAGGGGCGACTCTGGTGTGCGTTCTACCGCCTCTGTACAATCTTCGCTAGTGATGTACCCTATTTACGCCTACGGAAATGAAGCGCAACGCCAAAAATACCTCCCTAAATTAGCGGCTGGAGAATTGATGGGTTGTTTTGGCCTCACCGAACCAGACCATGGATCTAATCCGAGTGGCATGACCACTAACATTAAAGATATGGGAGACCATTACCTTTTAAACGGGGCTAAAATGTGGATCTCTAACGCGCCTTTTGCAGATATTGCTGTGGTGTGGGCTAAAAATGAAGCCGGAAGAATTAAAGGCGTGATTGTAGAACGTGGTATGGAGGGCTTTTCTACGCCGGAGACACATAATAAGTGGAGTTTAAGGGCGTCGGCCACCGGTGAACTTATCTTTAGCGATGTGAAAATTCCCAAAGAAAATATACTCCCTGAAAAAGACGGATTGGGCGCACCGCTGGGTTGTTTAGACTCTGCCCGCTACGGTATTGCCTGGGGCGCCATTGGAGCAGCCATGGACTGCTACGACACCGCATTGAGGTATGCCAAAGAGCGTATTCAATTCGGAAAACCCATTGCCGCCACCCAATTACAACAGAAAAAATTAGCTGAAATGCTCACTGAAATTACCAAGGCACAGCTCTTGGCTTTCCGTTTGGGGCAACTCAAAAACCAAGGAAAAGCCACTACTGCCCAAATTTCCATGGCCAAGAGAAACAATGTAGACATGGCCATTAAAATAGCCAGAGAAGCCCGCCAAGTATTGGGCGGTATGGGTATTACGGGAGAGTATTCTATTATGAGGCATATGATGAATTTAGAATCCGTGATTACTTATGAAGGCACCCACGACATTCACTTACTGATCACCGGAGCAGACATTACAGGACACCCTGCATTTTCTTCATAACTTCTTTAAGGTGACTGCTGAAAATTGAGGCAAACGAATTAATTTTATGTCGTGTTTGCCTTAGTAGATTGTAATAATTTTTACGCTTCCTGCGAGCGGGTTTTTAACCCTGCTCTGGAGGGAAAGCCCATAGCCGTATTGTCTAACAATGACGGCTGCTTCATTGCGCGCAGCAATGAAGCCAAGGCCCTTGGCCTTCCTATGGGCGCTCCAGCATTTAAATACGAAGCCTTTTGCAAGGCAAATGGCATAAAGGTATTTTCTTCTAACTATCCGCTCTATGGAGACATGAGCGCGAGGGTCATGCAAGTCCTTTCTCAATTCACCCCCGAAATAGAAATCTACAGCATAGACGAGGCCTTCTTACTGCTCAAAGGCTTTGATTATGTAGACCTGGCCAGCTATGGTAAAGAAATGCAGCAACGGGTAGAGAAATGGACGGGTATTCCGGTGAGTATTGGAATAGCCCCCACCAAAGCACTGGCTAAAGTAGCCAACAAAATTGCCAAAAAATTCAAAGATCGCACCGGTGGCGTACACGTCATAGATACGGCAGAAAGCATTACAAAAGCGCTAAAATGGACCCAAATAGCAGACGTTTGGGGCATTGGACGCCAGCATGCCAGACGCTTAGAAGCAGTACAAATAAAAACAGCTTACGATTTTACCAGACTGCCTGAAGACTGGGTACGCAAGCA
>CAKZOR010000059.1 GCA_937136755.1 uncultured Flavobacteriaceae bacterium
AAAGACGACGCTTTCTACGATTTATACCACCGTAGAAAGATGTATTTGAGTAAATAATAGACTTGCAGTAATACGCAAAAAAAATGCGGCCATAGGCCGCATTTTTTTGTACTTATTCCTCCAGTAGATTTTCAGAGTCACTTCTTTTTAGCAGTGCTTCAGGAAGTGATTTCTTTGCCTTAGCGCCCATTTTCTTGAGTCTTTCTACACTAGTAACCAGGTTTCCTTTACCCTCAACCAATTTATTCATAGCTGCGGAATAAGCTCCTTTAGACTCCTCCATTTTTTTACCCAATTGAATGAGGTCTTGAGAAAAACCTTCGAATTTGTCATAGAGTGCGCCTGCTTGTCTCGCAATCTCTAGGGCGTTTTTCTGTTGCTTTTCATTGGTCCACATAGTGACTATAGTCCTCAGAGTTGCCAATAAAGTACTTGGGGTTACAATGACAATATTTTGCTCAAAAGCCTTGGTGTAAATACTGGGGTCCTCATTAATAGCTACCGCAAAAGCTGGTTCAATGGGAACAAAAAGCAGCACAAAATCTGGACTTTCTATTTGGTAAAGGTCTTCATATTTTTTAGCAGATAATTGATCAATATGCCTTTTAAGTGAATTGAGGTGTTCTTTTAACTGGACACCTGCGTCTTGGTCATTAAGTGCATTCACATACCTTTCATAGTGGGTCAATGAAACTTTTGAGTCTACAATCATTTTTTTGCCGTCTGGAAGTGCTATTACTACATCTGGCATAAGCCTATTGCCTGCTTCTGTTTCAAAGCTTTGTTGTACAAAATATTCCCTGCCTTTTTCTAAACCAGACTTCTCCAAAACCCTTTCTAACACTAATTCACCCCAGTTACCTTGCATTTTTGAATCTCCCTTTAATGCTTTGGTTAAATTTTCTGCTTCCTGGGTAATCTTTAAGTTTTGCGATTGCAGGGTAATCAGTTGCTCTTTTAGTGCGGCGTGAATATGAATATTTTCTTTTTGAGAATCGGATACTTTTTTCTCAAATAGTTGGATTTTCTCTTGAAGGGGAAGGAGTATGTTGGTAATATTTTCCTTGTTTTGATGGGTAAATTTTTGACTCTTTTCGTCTAATATTTTATGGGCAAGATTTTCAAATTCTTTGGTGAATTTTTCTTGAAGCTTAGAGAATGCCTCATTTTGTTCCTTATTCTTTTCTTCTAAATGCTTTAGATTTACTTGCATTCTAGCCTGATCTATACCGAGAAATTCTTTCTCAGATTGTAGGACTTGTTTGGCTTCTTCTGTTTTTTTTAGGAGTGTTTCGCTTTGTAATAATCTGGCTTCTAAGCCTGCAATTTTTTCATGGCTGTTTCCAGATAAGGCCTTTGATTTTAATTTATATACATAGCCGCCAAAGAAAAAACCAATGGGGAAAAAGAGAACACTAAATAGAAAGGGAAGAAAGTCCATGGTCGGATAGTTTTTTATAAAGGTACTATTTTGACTTTGAATCGTGGTATAGAAACCGCTTTGTAGCGGAATCAAAATACACTCGATCTTTAGGAAACAAACGGTCAAACACCCCTTTTTTTATGAGATTTTTGGGCGTATCAAAAAAAGATTCTCCTTCATTTAGGGCTAAGATGTAATCTGCATGGCTTATGGCATTTTCAATGTCATGGGTAGTGTACACAATGGTTTTGTTTTTTTCGGTCACTAATTTTTTCATCAGAGACAACAACTGTGCTTTATGGTGGTGGTCTAAATGCGACATAGGTTCGTCTAAAACCATATAAGGGGTTTCTTGTGCCAGTGCCCTAGCTATAAAAGCCCTTTGTTTTTGACCGTCGGACAGCTCGTGTATTTTATTCTCTGCAAGGACCTCTAAGGCTGTAAAGGTCAGGGCCTCTTTAATGCAGTCAGCATCTTTTTTACTTGGTTTTGAGTACCAGTGTAGAAAAGGGTATCGGCCAAGGGCCACTAATTCATGAACTGTCATGTTCTCGCTTGAAAGTGTTGTGGTATAGACAAAGCTTATTAAGCGGGCTCTCTGGTTGTTGCTTATATTCTGAAGTGATTGTTCATTTAAATACACCCCTCCCTTTAAGGCAGCTAATTGCTGTCCAATAGTCTTTATTAAGGTGGTTTTACCAGAACCATTTTTTCCAATGACTGCAATGAGTTTTTTCTCAGGAATTTCTATATCAAAGGGACCAGCAATTTCTTTTAATTTGCTTTTATCTCTATACCCGATAATTAGATTTCTAAACTCTAGTGGCATTACAGTTGTATTTGTTTTTTTCGAATCAAAAGCCAAATCACTATTGGTGATCCAAATAAGGCAGTAACAGCATTAATAGGTAATACGTTAGCGCTTCCTGGAAGTTGAGAAATGCTATCTGAAATTAGCATAAAAATAGCCCCCATTATTAAACAAGTAGGGATTAATATTTTGTGGTTGCTGGTGTCCCAGATTAACCTGCAAATGTGTGGAACTGCTAAGCCTAAAAATGCTATTGGTCCCACTAATGCGGTAATACTTCCTGCGATGAGTCCAGTAGTTATAAGAATGATTAAGTGGGTCTTTTTAAGAGAAACCCCTAGGCTTATTGCATAGTCATCTCCTAGTAACATGGTATTTAAAGCATTTGTATTGAGAATACTCAGCAGGCTTCCTATACCCACAAATAACCCTAGAATTCCAATTTCTGAGGGCCTTAAGTTTCCCAGATTGCCATAGGTCCAAAAAACAAATCTCTGAAGGGATTCTTTAGAACTGAAGAAGGCTAAAATACTTACAATAGCACTACTCAAACTCCCAAACATTAGACCAATGATAAGTAACGCCATGGTATTTTTTATCCTTGTTGCCACAGCAGCCACAATAAATAACACCGTAAAACTTCCTATGCTAGCGGCAATAGTTGTAGACCAATTACCCATAAGCCAATGGGGTAAAAAGGCACTTAGTGCGCTAGCTCCCATGAGGTATAATGCGGCTCCTAAACTTGCCCCTGAACTAACTCCCAAGACATATGGTCCCGCTAAGGGATTTTTAAATAAGGTCTGCATGAGTAAGCCACTGATGGATAGTCCCGCGCCTACTATAACGGCTGTAATGGCTTTTGGAATTCTATACTGATGTATAATATAATCTAATTGAGGCTCCTGAAGGTTATTGCCCATAACACTTTCTATTATATTACTGATGGATATTTCCACAGATCCATAAGAAATATTTATTAAAAAGGCCCATACGAACAGCAGCCCCAGAAGGAGATAGCGAAGTTGTCTTTGGGTCTTTGTTGGGCTAGTCATCTAGTTTTTTGAAAAAAGTAAACGAATGGTTTGGAAGCAATTCTGGATGTAAAATAGCAATAAGGTCTTTAAGCACCAAATCAGGCCTTTGTGGAGCTAGTTCATAATAAAGCACCCCTCCTGTGGCCCCTTTATTTGAAGAATAGCTAAAGATTTTTTTATGCTTGAATGCTTTAAATTGACTGTAGTGAACACTGCTTTTTAGCATTTCTCTATAGCTGGTATATTGTGCTGGTCCAATCCAAAAATCGGAATATGCCGCTTTGGTTAACACATATTCAATTCCAAATGAGTCACTTCCTGTATGATGGTTATTAAAAATATAACTTCCATTGGCATCGTTGATAAATTGAGCTGCCCAACTTTTTCCACCTGGAGCGTACCAAACATCTTTATACATAGCTCCACTAAAAACAGTTGGAGTGGTTGAGGCTTTAGCGGCTAATTTTTTCGCATCATTATATTGGTCGTGAATAGCTGAAAACAACTGATCTGCCTGATCAAGTTTATCTAATAATGCCCCATACAAATATATCCAAGAAGCTTTACCCAAAGGGTGTTGTGCCAGCCAATCGTGATTTAGAATAACTGGAATCCCACTTTGTGCTAATGTATTGTATAATTTGGGTATTTCACCTACAGCATAGCCTATAATCAATTCTGGCGCTGCAGCTAATACCAATTCTATATTGAGCTGTTCTTGCTGCCCCATTTCTTTTAATCTTCCTTTTTTTATGAGGCTTCTAAAAGAAGCCGATGATATATAATCAGTCCCTGGGAATCCTATGACTGTTTCACTGCTTTGTAACATTTCAATTCCCGGGAGGTGGGTGGTAGAGGTTACAATCATCTTTTCTACGGGAATTCGGATGATATTTTTGTATTGCTTTTCAAGAGAGTCAATGAGTGTAATGCTGTCTCTGTGAACTAATACAAACTGCTCTTGAGGGGTCTTAGTGTCTAGGGTATTTATTGGTTTAATCTCCAATATATTGTATCCCTTTTTTGCAGTGATATTAAACCCTTCCACAAATTCAGGATGCGAAAAAATAGCTTTAGCTTCTTGTGAAAATAGGGAGTGAGAAGCAAAGAGGAGGATGATATAAATAGGATATAAAAAAGATTTCAATATGATTTGTTTATATTTTTTAAAAAAGAATTAAACATTCAAAAATACATATCTCTACTTGATAATGCACTATGCGAGCTTGTAAATTATCTTTTAAGTATATAACCATTATTTTAATGTTTACCTCTGCCTTATACATAATTAAACACTACTTTTGAGTTTGAATATTGGTGTGTCTCATTATTGGGATACTTAAAAGGGAAACTAGTCAGAATCTAGTGCTGTTCCCGCAACTGTATGCTTAGTCTTTACAGACGCTGATTGTTTTAAGACCACTGTAGTAAACCTATGGGAAGGTGACAATTTAGACGCAAGCCAGGATACCTGCCGTGTTCAAACATAAATGTTAAACTTTCGGGATAAAAGTTTTGGCGTGCTACAGCATTCTGACTGCCCGTACAATTTTGTACAAAATGAAATTTAAATCTAAGTTTACGGTCTTTTTTGTGGCGGTACAATTGCTCAGTTTTTCTCAAACTGAAGCAAAAAATCAATCAAAAAAAGCGGTGCAATCTCCACTAGAAGAGTCAAGCCCTCTACTGCAAAATCAATCACAGCAAGACACTACTTATCTAAACGAAGTTATTCTCAACGACCTCAAAGCACCCTTAGGACCTAACTTTAGGGGCGCCACTCAGGTTATTTTAGGGTCAAGCGATCTATTGCCGTTCAGAACTAGGGGGGTAGCGGCTGCCTTAAACCAATTGGCGGGTATTGAAGTCAATGGCTCTAGAGGTCCTCAGGGAAGTATTCTAAGTATTTATGCCAGGGGAGGAAGGTCCAAACAAGCCCTAGTTGTTATAGATGGCATTAGAGTAGCAGATCCTGCGTCTGCTTCCTTGAGCTATGATCTGAGACTATTAGACATTTCTCAAATAGAAAGTATTAAGGTTATAAAAGGAGCCAATAGTAGTCTTTACGGTACCAATGCAGGGGTGGTGGTTATAGATATTAGCACTAAAAAGGCTGTTGAAAAACCTATTGGTTTTGTGCTGAATACACATATAGGAACGCATCAGACCGCTGAAAATCAAAACAACTCATTAAATTATACCAGTGTTTTTACTGGTTTAAGTGGTGGAATAGCTTCTTGGAATTACGCTTTGAGATACAGCCAATTAAACGCTTCTGGGGTGTCTTCTTTTAATACTCCAGGTCAAAAAGAAGATCCATTTTCTCAATCTGGATTACACCTTAGTTTGGGCAAGAATTTTTTTGAAAAGCTTTCTGCTAAACTCATTGTGGAGACCCAAAAAATAAGCGCAGACTACGACGACGCTTTTATGGGAATAGATGCAGAAAACACCTTTCAAACAACCCGAAATCATTTGGCTTCTCAATGGACATGGAGACCGTCTAAAGGGGTACTTAAGGCATCTGTTTCACTAGCAAGTTACGATTCAAAGGATATTAGTGCTTACGGGAGTAGTGTTTTTGCCCGTAATATAAATGCAGAATTACTCTACAGGTATTTTGTGAATGAACAATGGAATATAATCACTGGCGTTCAATATATCAATGATCAAATTGAAGATAATCCGGACCAAAACACCCCAGCGAATGAATATACTATAATGGATCCTTTTGCCTCTATTGGTTTTAAACAAGGGCGTTTTGACATGCAGTTTGGAGGGCGTTTTAACCAC
Organism: uncultured Flavobacteriaceae bacterium; assembly: GCA_937136755.1. Lineage (GTDB taxonomy): Bacteria > Bacteroidota > Bacteroidia > Flavobacteriales > Flavobacteriaceae > MAG-120531. The sequence continues at coordinate 6,065 of CAKZOR010000059.1, forward strand.
CATAGTCAATATGGAGGTCAGTGGGTATATCATGTTAATCCAAGTCTTTTTTTAGATCAATCAGAGCAATTTAGAGCACATTTATCCTTTTCATCTGCCTATATCACTCCCACACTTGGGATGTTTTTTGGTGCTTATGGGGCTAATGTAGATCTATTGCCAGAGACCAATCAAAATACCGAGTTTGGTCTGTCTTTTAACGCTAAAAATGGACCTCAAATGGGGCTTACTTATTTTGACAGAAAAGAACAACAAGCCATCTATTTTAACGGTCCTGCTTTTTTGTATGAAAATCAAATGAATGACACCTGGGCAAAGGGATTAGAGTTTCAACTAGCGTCATCGTTAGGAGCACAATTTAATGTTCAAGCAAATTACAGTTGGACACAGGTTTCAGAGACCGCTATTAGAATACCCAAGCACAAGGCAAATTTTAACCTACAATTTAGTCCAAGTGAGTTTGCGCAGTGGAGTTTTTCTCTGGCATATACAGGAAAGAGGCTAGATACTGATTTTACTACCTATGAACAAAAAACACTCAAAGCCTTTTCACTGATTGACCTTCAATACGGTTTCCCATTGGGTCTCATGAATTCTAAGGGATTTGTTTCAGTGAATAATTTGGCTAATGTTTCATTTGAGGAGACTATTGGCTTTCAAACCTTAGGGAGAAACATACGTTTAGGAATAGAAATAGGGCTCTAAAGAGCCCTGTTTTACTAGTCAAAAATACTGAGGAAATATTATTCTATTTCTAAGCTTAAATCTTTATCTAAGTACATTCTGTCTTTAAGTAGTGTGTGGTTTTTTGAGTGGTCAATTTCGTTTAGTGGAAAGCTATTGTTCACAGAAAACTTAGCAGTTGTGCTCGTTCCAGTGATTAAAGATAAGGCTTTTGCTAGTAGTGTTTCATTGGGATCTCCAAAAGCACCAAAGTTGCCAAGTTCTTCTCTAATTTCATGATCAGGGGTAAAACCTTCAGTATAGTCAAAAAAGCCATCTGCATTTTCATTTCTTCCCACTAAAGGCTGTAATCCCCACGAGTTTTTTGAATTGATACTAGACGCTTTATCTGCGTTGTAAATAAAGCTATTGCTTGGGAGGTCTACGAGTGTAATAGAAAATTCATTTTTTCCTCTAGTAGTACTACCCACATGTATAACGTCCATGTAAGGATCCAAACCATTGATCAGTAATTCAGAAGCAGAGGCTGTGCTTCCTGTTGCAATAATGAACACCCTAGGAAGGTTAAGGGTGTTTATGGGACTTTCTCCAGTAGAATTAGCAAAATAATCTTTCAATTGACTATCGCTTAATTGTGGTTGTATTTTTGAATTCCAACGTTGTTGAATATACAATTTACTGGTATCTGTTCCATAAATCATGCTGGCCAATAGCCTAGAGGAGTTTACAGATCCTCCTGGATTGTATCTTAAATCTAATACCAGTTCTGTTACACCCGCTGCTTTTAAAGTACCAAAAGCTTCATTGAGTTCTTCGTTATAATTACTCGTGAAGCCGTTGTATACAATATAGCCTACTTTAATACCATTGGTTTCAATTACTTTGGTGAGGAAAACTGGATTTTCTGACAGTCCTTCTTCCTTTGTTAATGTAACGGATTTGCCATTGCTTGCTATGGTATTGTTTTCAATACTAGCCATATTTAATGTATAGGTAGTATTGTCTCCAAATAATAGGCTTTGGTAGTTGTCTAAATTTAAGGTCTGACCGTCTACCCCTGTAAATATTTCTCCCCTAGAAATGTCTGCTGTTGCAGCATTAGATCCAGGAACAATGTATCTCACATAACCATATACATTTTCACTATTAGCAAAAAGACTCAAGCCAAATTCTAAACCGTTGCTTCTAGATATTCCCTGAAATGATTGTACCAAGTCTACATAGTCTTCTGCTAAATAGCTAAAGCGATCTTCTGAGAATAATAATTTGTCATTAAAAAATGCGTCAGGTTCTCCTTGTGCTTGTAAATAATCATTATAAGCTTTGTCCGTAGTAAATCTAGTATCTGACAAATCTGCTACATCTGCCTGCCAGAAATACCACAAGTTCATAGCTTTCCACATGAAGTCGTGTGCAGTAACATCTTTTGAAATTGGTTCAGGATCTGGTGTGTCAGGAACAGTAGGAGCTGGTGAGTCTTCTTTTGAGCACGATATACTGATGAATGCAACCAATGCCAGTACAAAAAATGGTTTGTTAAAAATAGTCTGTGTAAATAATTTCATAGGGTGTCATATATTAGAGTCATTTAAGACAAATGACCATTAAACACCACAATTTACACACAAGTGCACAGAAAAAAAATTTTTTGGTAACAAATCAATCCTTGGTTCGTTATATTAATAAGCAGACAGAATAAAATGAAAGAATCCGAATTTATATCTTTTATTACGCCACTTCAAGAGCGACTCTTTAGGGTGTCTAAGAGGTTACTTGTTTCTGCTCAGGAAGCGCAAGATGCGGTAGGGGAGATTACTCTTAAATTATGGGAAAAAAGAAATAGCCTTTCTTCAGTACAAAACTTAGAGGCATATGCCATGACCATGACTAAAAATTTCTGTTTGGACCGTTTAAAGTCTAAACAGGGGAGTCACTTGAGATTGGTACATGTGAATTACGAGAAAGCGACTGATAGTCTCTCGCAGGATTTGGAGCAGAAGGATAGTTTCTCCATTGTAGAAAAGGCCATGGAGACCTTACCAGAAACACAACGATTGCTTGTGCAACTCAGGGATATTGAAGGTCTTTCTTATACAGAAATTGAGGCTGTGGTCAGTATGAAACCTACAGCGATAAGAGTAGCGCTTTCACGTGCTAGAAAAACATTAAAAGAACACTTAGTAAAAAACCATGCCTATGGACTTACAAAAAATTAATACACTACTAGAAAAGTATTTGGAGGGACAAACGAATGTTTCTGAGGAAAAAGCGCTCAAAGCTTTCTTTCAAAAAGAAGACATACCGGCTGATTTAGCCCCTTACAAGGCACTTTTTAATTACCTTTCACATGAGGCATCTGCTAAAGCTGTGCACCAAGAGAACTGGTCTCCATGGGAAGATCAGAAAACATCTGATGAAAAAGACACTTCTAAATGGTGGGCCTCTAAATGGTCGCATGTGGCAGTGGTGACAATACTTTTCTCAGTGTCTTTATTTTCTGCAAGAAACTACTATCAAAAGAAGCAAGCTGAAATAGCTTACCAACAAACCCTTGAAGCCTTTTCGCTTCTGGCCCACAACTACCAAAAAGCTACTGCACCTGCAGTCTATTTAAACGAATTTGAACAAGCAAAAGCAAAAATTTATAAACCTAAAAAAAAATAGAAACTATGAAAAAAATAGTATTAACAGCCCTTTTATTAGCCAGCATGAGTGTTGGTTTTAGCCAATCTGTTTTCGATAAATACGAAAATGAAAAGTCCGTAAGTGCTATGGTCATAAGTAAGAGTATGTTCTCTTTATTGGCTAAGTTCGAAGTCGTGGCAGAAGACAAAGAAACCAAGGATTTTATAGATATTGCCAAGAGCATTACGAGTTTAAAAGTATTTACGACCACAGACAAACAGGTGGCAACAGCCATGAGTAGTGATGTGGCATCTTACTTGAAATCTTCTAGACTTTCAGAACTCATGCGTTTTACTGATGAAAACACACAGATAAAATTTTACGTACAAGAAGGTAAAGATGACGATCATGTAAAAGAACTTTTAATGTTCGTTTCAGGGATTTCTGAGTTAGAAAAAATAGATATTAATGGTAGACAAATAGAAACCGTATTGTTGTCTTTAAGTGGAGATATTGATCTCAATAAGATCAATGCCCTGATTACTAAGATGAACCTGCCTCAGGAATTGAATAAAGTGAACCAAAAACAGCAGTTATAATGAAAAAGCTACTATTAAATCACAGATCTAACTGGACCTTGGGACTGGTCTTCTTGGCACTTAGTATGGTTGCTTGTAATTCTGGACCTACCTTACAATCTTATTTTGTAGAAAAGTCAGAAGACCCTAATTTTATAAGTCTCACATTGCCGTCTTCTATTTTAAACATAGCAGTAGATTCGTTAAAGGCAGACCAGCAAGAGGCCTTGGCTACTTTAAAAAAGCTCAATGTTCTTATTTACAGAAAATCTGTCAATGAGCCAGCTCAATTGGATGTAGAATCTGACGTAGTTCTTAAAATTCTTTCTAATAGTGCCTACACTGAGCTCATGAAATTAAACGCAGAAGATTACAAAGGCGCTGTCTCTTATTTAGGTACAGAAGACGCTATAAAAGAGATCATTGTGTTTGCTAAATCAGGCTCAGACGGATTTGCTCTAATTAGAGTGATTGGAGACGGAATGAATCCCAAATACCTAAAGCCATTTGTAGAAGCGCTTCAGACGTCTAAAGCATCTGCAGAAGATTTTAAAAATTTGCTTCCAGATCTGGGAATATAATTTGAACGAGCAATAAAAAAAAGCCCTAGGCGCCATGAAATGAGGCGGCTAGGGCTTTTTGTATTGAAATATAGTCCTTAAATTCCAGTGTAATTATTTGGACTAATCGCTTTTAGTTCCTGCTTAATAGCTGGTGAAACATCTAATGTTTCAATAAAATCTGCCATACTTTTTTGGTCAATTTTACTGTTGGTCCTTGTGAGACCTTTCAATGCCTCGTAAGGATTTGGATAACCCTCTCTTCTTAAAATAGTTTGAATAGCCTCTGCTACTACTGCCCAATTATTTTCTAGATCCAGTGCAATTTTATCTGAATTGAGTAGCAATTTAGAAAGCCCTTTTTGTGTTGCTGCAAAAGCAATGATGGTATGTGCCACAGGGACTCCAATATTTCTTAAAACAGTACTATCTGTTAAATCTCTTTGTAATCTTGACACGGGTAATTTTGCGGCAAGATGTTCAAAAAGAGCATTGGCTATTCCCAAGTTACCCTCCGAGTTTTCAAAATCTATAGGATTTACTTTGTGCGGCATGGCAGAAGAGCCTACTTCTCCAGCTTTAATTTTTTGTTTAAAATAATCCATAGACACATAGGTCCAAAAATCCCTATCCAAGTCTATTAGTATGGTATTGATTCTTTTCATGGCGTCAAAAAGAGCGGCCATAGAATCATAATGTTCTATTTGGGTAGTAGGAAATGAGTGAGAAAGCCCTAAAGTAGTCTCTACAAACTGAGTGCCAAAATGCTTCCAATCTATTGATGGATAGGCTACAAAATGTGCGTTATAATTTCCAGTAGCGCCACCAAATTTAGCCCCATAAGGAATGTTTTTTAAGTCTTTTAATTGATTTTCAAGCCGTACTACAAAGACCATAATTTCTTTTCCTAACCTTGTAGGCGATGCTGGCTGTCCATGGGTTCTAGCTAGTAGTGGAACGTCTGCCCATTCATTACTCAAGCTTTTGAGTTGCTCAATAAGAGCCTCTAGTGTAGGAATATAAGCGGTTTGAGTGGCTTCTTTTAAAGAAAGTGGAATAGCTGTGTTGTTAATATCTTGAGAGGTAAGTCCAAAGTGAATAAATTCTTTGAACGATTGTAAATTTAAAGCGTCAAACTTTTCTTTG
>CAKZOR010000060.1 GCA_937136755.1 uncultured Flavobacteriaceae bacterium
TAAAATTGGACATATATCATATGAAAAAAACAATTACATAAATGATAACAAAGGACTGATATCAAAATTTAAAAATGACACTTTAATGTATCAATATTCTTTTGAAGAAAAATTTAATTATAGTTATAAATATATACCTGAGAATAATAAAGTTAAAATTTATAACAAGAATACCAATGAATCTATTTTTATTACTATCAAAAAAAATAAAAATAAAGTGATAACTTTCGATATATCAACAAGCATTGGTTTAGAAGCAAAAACAGTCTCATTTTATCTCAAAAAAAATGATTTAGCAAGTAACCCACAGTACTGGTGGTTAATACAACCTGTAATTGAATTTGTAATTGATTTAGTTAATGATTCAAAAACATACAATGAACATAACTATGATAGCAATTGTAGAGCAGCAATTCAAGCTTGTGGTGAAAGTGGTGTTGATTATATTAAAATAATTGAAGGGAATTGGTTTACTGACTCTTCGTGTGAGGTTAGATGTAAAAACATATAAATGACTTTAAAAAACAAAAAAGAGAATCTCTTAGTCTACACCGCTGCCATTGGAATTCTATTGGGTATGGTAGCCCTCATCATTTTTGATGAGGAAAATTATTTCAATAGCAGGCTTTCTATTCAAACTAGCTTTGAAGTGTATGCACTTGCAGCTATAATTTTTGCCCCACTATTAGAAGAAACTACTTTTAGGGGATTGTTCGCTACAAATAAATACTTGAGGGTGGTCTCAATATTGGCACAGCTCATTGTTTTAATAATGATTTTTGATCAAAACGCCATAGGTCTAATTGTTGGGGCTATTTCTTTAGCTTATGGTATTTGGGCTATTGTTAAAAAACCCAATACAAGCACCTTAAGAGGGTTATATTTTTTAAATGCTTTTTTCTTTGCATCCCTTCATTACAGCCTTGAGGACTTCCAACATTTTTCAACTGCATCTCCAATATTATTTCAATTTTCTTTTGGCTTAATCTTCATTTGGCTGGTGATTAATTACAGCTTAAGGAAATCTATTTTAGCCCATTTTTCATTGAATTTAATCCTCTTATTTTTTGGATTTTTATCTCTTCAAATAGTAGATAAACAAACGCATCTAAAGACATTTGAAAAGGGGCAAATTTCATGGAGTCAGACCCCCCTATATCCTAAAACCAACGGTTCTATAAGTATTAAAAACGCTTCTATCACTATTCATAACATGGGTGTTTTAAAAGCCTTAGAAGTCATAGAAAATTTAAAACATGGAGATCAAAAGGAATTAGAAGTTTTTACAGCACCTTTTATTAAATACAATTTTCAAGTATCCTTTAATGAGGATCTAAACCAAGAGGAAGTTTACCTAGAAACCATCCGTGCGCTAGCAAAAGCACAAATTATTAAATTAAAAGAAGCCCCTAATAAAAAACCAATTTTGCCATAGCTCCTTTCCCTGCTGCATAAGCCGTATTGGAATTGGCGAATCTCAGGGTGTAAAACGAGGCATCTGAAAGGGTTTCCCAATGGAGCCCACCATCTTTGGAATAGGAGATGCCTGTAAAACCAAGGGCCACAATGCCTTGTCCCTTGGTTCCTGGAACATATTGGACACAACTTTTATAGCCTGGGTTTTCGTTCACTGCTTGTAACTTCCATGTCTTACCCCCATCTTTGGTAGTCGCTAGGTTCGCAGAGGCGTCTTTGGGACTCAGAAAACTACCCCCGTAAGCAATCCCTTCTTGGGCATTCCAAAAGTCAATACTGTAAATACCGTAGGCCTCTATAGTATCATTTTTTATAGGGGTGGGAAACACATCCCATTGCTGTCCATAATCTTGGGAATGATAAATATTCCCGGCAGTAGTGGCCATCCATGCCTGAGATCCTAAGGTTTTAATATTGGTGTTGGAGGCCGCAAATGCCCCCTCTCCTACTTCGCTAACAGGCAATTGATCACATGGAGTTTTATGCCAGGTCTTTCCATTTTCAACATGGCAAGTGCATGTAAAGGAATATCAGGTCTTGACCAAGCATCAGGAGCAGGACTTAAATCATCTGTATTAGTTTCTCCGGGTACTTTGAATACAGTTACTGTAATTTTCTTTGG
>CAKZOR010000061.1 GCA_937136755.1 uncultured Flavobacteriaceae bacterium
AAACAACAGATGGTAATCAATGCAGCCAAAGAAGCGTATGAGTGGGCTATTGATAATGGCATTGCTAAAGAGCAAGCTCGTGTGGTATTGCCGGAAGGCCTTACTAAAACACGCCTATACATGAATGGTACATTGCGTAGTTGGGTACATTACATTGAATTACGTGGTGCTAATGGCACACAAAAAGAGCATATGGAAATTGCTCATGCATGTGCTAAAGTAATAACAGGAATATTCCCTATTATGCAAGGTTTACATGTCAGTACTACAGGAAATACATAATCATTGGCAAATTGGCTCTAAAAACATCCACGGAGACGAGTTTACGGGGTATGAGCCAGTATATGCACAATTAGACCAATTTACTAAAGAGACCTATGAAAAAGACCCTCAAGGCACTATAGATAGTGTTTTTGATATTTATAGATCCATAGATCTAGTACCTATTATCTATTTTACAAAAGATGGCATTTTAAAGGCAATTAAGGACTTTCAACACACAAGTTACAACAGTGTGCAAAATGATAAAATTAGTTTAGGGAACAACAGAGGACAGCCTCTGTCTCGTTTTTTATTCCCTAATATGATGACTGCCGAACCTAAAGGAAGAGGAAGCAACAGTTTAAAAGATAGATTCTATAATGACACAAAATTAAAACGTGCTATACGCATATGTTTTGAAATGCGTGAAGGTAATAACTTAGTTTATCCAACAGCAATGCGTAGAGCATTAGAGTTAGTTACAGGAGAAAATGTACAAAACTTTAAACCGCAAAATGCTAGAGCAATAGTAGAACATCTATGTCCTGTCCTATGGGGTAATGTGTATGACTACAGTTGTGGATATGGAGGAAGATTGCTTGGCATAGGGTCAAGTAATATGAAGTACAACTACATAGGCGTTGAACCTAATACAGAAACTGTAAAATATTTAAATTTCTTTAACGACATAGCATACTTTCCTCTCGATCCATAATCTGGATATTGTTCAGCAAAAGTATCAAATATTTCTTTTAATGTGTAACAAGCACCAAGTCTAACATGCTGATTAGTTTCATCCTTAACCCACTCATAAAACTCATGGTTAGTTTCAGCTATCAAACGTCTGTCAGATAAGTTCTTGAACTCACTTTCTACTAATCCTTCTCTCAGATATAACTGAAGACAATTGATCATGTAGTTATCAAATCTCAACCACTCTTCTTTACTCCATTCAGAGAAGAACTGATGTCCGAACTCTGTCTCTGGTGTAAAGTTTTTGTTATAAAAAGATGCTAACTCAATCTCAAATCTACGTCTATCGTGAGAGTTACCACTACCCTTAATTGCGTAGTTTGTAGTTATTATAACCTTTGGTGACTCACTGAAAGGAATAAAGATCTCATCTTTGTTCTTCTTTTCTACAGTGATACCTTCAGTTATCAAGGAGAATAATCTCTCAAAATCAAACCCCTTGTTCACATCGTCAAATACTAATACTTGAGTATCAGCTGAAACCCTTTGATATGGAAATGATTTACCGAATTGGAACATCTTACCATCAATACCTACATTCCTTCTTAACATACTGATAGCTTTAACTATCATACCCTTACCAGTACCACCCTCTGGGTTATCTGAAATAACCTCATCGTTAATGATAACAGCTGGGCAATAACCTGAAGGCTTGTAGTTGTGTAAAAGATAACCAATGGTTGACTCAATTGACTTCTGCCTAGATTCATCATCACCAGAAACATTCTTAACGAATTGTCTAAACTCTGATTCTTGATAATCAGCAACCTCAAAACTTCTGTCAATGATTTGATTCTTCCATACAACACCATCAAGGGTAATATAGTCATCAACATCAATGCCATTCTTTGTTACTTTTAAAACACAATTGTTGTAAAATAAATAACTCTCATCCTTGTCATCCTTCCACATGTTAGGGTTAACCCTACCTAATATAGATAAGTGATCTTCCTTAAACAACTTAGTCTTCTCTGAGAAGTAATTGTACACAGACATATCTTCAAGCTCTAATAAACTATCCATTACATCATCCTTTATAAAGTCTTCATTTGTGTCTTCCATAATGTTGCTTTTAATCTTAACAAAAACAAAACTACTTCCAACGTAATATTTTTTATAGCCAAGTGACTCTATAAATTCTTTAAAACGATAGTTAATGTGACTGATCTGCCCGTTCTTATTTCTCGACCAGAAAGCATCATCAGTTGTGACAGCTGAATGAATAACCTCCATAGGCAGTTTATGTTTACCCATACCCTAAAATTTTCTGATTATTCTTCACTAACTACCACTGCTTACCAAAATGAATTTGCCAGAAATTGGTATAAACTAGACTACCTTGAGATTGATGGTCAAAAAATGTCTCTAACGAACATTCTAACTAATCCCGTTCAATATTCAGAGGCTTTCGATAGAATTACTGGAAGCGAAGATTCAAGAGAAGCTGATTTGTTTGTAAAAGCAAATAATAGGGCTTACTTGTCTAAAGGGGTGCAAACCAAATTAGATATTCATTGGAATGGAGCTGTAGCCTACCACGATCTTGAAATTGGCGCTAGAGTGCATTATGATGAGGAGGACAGATTTCAATGGGTAGACCGCTACGCTATAGAAAACAACCGCATGAATTTAGTCACTCGTGCCACACCGGGTACAGATGCAAATAGAATCAGTGACGCCAATGCTTTTGCTGCCTATGCATTTTATAAATACACCTATAACAATCTTACCCTTACCCCTGGAGTGAGGTATGAAAATATGGACCTTTCTAGGGTAGACTACGGAAAAAATGATCCTCAAAGAAACGGGGCAGATTTTTCAGAAAGATCCAATAGTTTATCAGTATGGATACCAGGTGTAGGTTTTAACTACAAACTTGATCAGGTCTCAATTTTTGGTGGAATACACAAAGGATTTGCACCTCCTGGATCTATTGAAGGTCAGAAGGCAGAAGAAAGTATTAATACGGAGCTGGGAGCCAGATTTAGCTATGCTGGTATTAATGCAGAACTCATAGGATACAGAAATGATTACAGTAACTTACTAGGAAGTGATTTTGCCGCGAGTGGTGGAACAGGAAATCTCGATCTGTTCAATGCTGGAGAAGTCTTGGTGCAAGGAATTGAATTTCTTATAAACTTAGACGTTATACGTTTTAACAACCAAAGTAGTCTTCCTATAACCTTTGGTTATACTTTTACAGATACTGAATTTCAAAATAGCTTTGACGCAAGCAATGGCTTATGGGGAGAAGTGAATATTGGAGATGAAATGCCTTACATTGCAAGAGATCAATGGCATTTAAGCTTGGGATATGAAGTAAATAAATGGGAATTCAACACCCAGCTAAGACATATGGGGGCCATAAGAACCATTGCTGGACAAGGCAATTTAGATCCATTAAATAGTGTTAAAGCCAATACAATACTAGATGCGAGTGTGCATTACAAAGTGAATAATCGTTTGAGAATTCAATCCAATATTGTAAATGCTTTGAACAGTACTTACGCAGTATCTAGATTACCACATGGATTGAGACCTGGTCATCCTTTTGGAATTAATGTTGGTCTTAGATATGGGTTCTAATATCACTTAAAAAATGGGCTATTAGATTAATAATAAGTATCCTGTTTTAATGGTATACATTAAATAATGCGGAGGCTTTATTATGTGCGGCTTCAAAGGCCATCCATTTAACGCCATGAGCTACTTTTTTACTGGTAAAGTAAGAAAGTAGCTTTTCTGTTGGCATGTTTCCCGTTAAGGCATCGGCTGCCATTGGGCAGCCACCAAAACCTTGAATAGCCCCGTCAAAACGCAAACAACCACCCTCAAAAGCTGCCTGAACTTTTTCATGCCAGTCTGCAGGCTTGGTATGAAAATGTGCTCCAAACTCAATAGCGGGATAGGCAGGTATTAAATGGCGGTATAGCGAGGAAATATCTTGAGGTTGAGCACTACCAACTGTATCTGAAAGGGAGAGTATTTCCACCCCCATACTAAATAGTTTAGACACCCAATTGGCCACTATTTCTGCACTCCATGGGTCTCCATATGGATTTCCAAAACCCATAGAAAGATAGACCACTACTTTTTTGTCATTTTTAAGGGCTACATCTAAAATAGACTGCAAAACAGTGATAGCCTCCGTGATAGTGGTATGCGTATTACGCATTTGAAAATTTTCAGAAATCGAAAATGGGTAACCCAAATAAGTGATTTCATCATGGGAACAAGCGGCTTCTGCTCCACGTAAATTAGCCACAATAGACAGTAATTTAGTAGGGGTATTACCTAGATCTAAACCAGCCAAAACAGCTGCTGTATCTGACATCTGAGGAATGGCTTTGGGAGATACAAAACTGCCAAAATCTAGGGTGTCAAAACCGCAATTCAATAGAGACTGTAAATAAATAATTTTCTGACTGGTTGGAATAAATGTCTTGATCCCTTGCATGGCATCTCTAGGGCATTCAATGATTTTAACTCCTTTTATCATGCAGTTCTTTTACAGCTTAAAGTTACAATTAAATTAGGGTAGAAAAAGAAAAATTGCAATTCCTATAAATAAGACTATCTGTAACCAATGCAGGGCGTTAAAAAAAACAGCTTGCGACTTTGAAGCCGTATTTAACAGCACCGAAGACAATAAGGCTATACTAGTGAACACTATGGTGGAAATGACTATAAATACGCCGCCTAGTGCTAGAAATTGCGTCCAAAAAGGGAGTGATGGTATAAATAAAAATCCCGGAAAAAAAGCGATAAAAAACATACCGACCTTTGGGTTTAACACACTCATCACAAAACCTTGCTGATACAAATTAATGGGCTTTTTATATACAACTTGAACCGATGAAAGTGCTTTAGAAGGGCCTTGTTTGTATATATTATAAGCCAAGTATACTAAATAGATTGCCCCTAATATTTTAATTCCAATGAGCAAAAATGGAAAACGATTTAAAAAAACAGCGGCGCCAAATGCCCCTAAAATAGTGTGAACAAGACAGCCACTCATCAGACCCATAATGACGTAGAAGCCACTTTTAAAACCAAATCTAAGGCTCTGAAAAGCGACAAAAATATTATCTGGACCTGGAGAAATTGCCAGGAAAAATACCGCAATTGAAAAAGAAATAAGTAATTGAAATTCGATCAAAATAAACCCTTAGCGCTGGGCTAATATAGCTTTATTTATTTTCTTGACAAGAGCAGGTCCTTCATAGACAAAACCAGTCCATAGCTGAATAAGTGTGGCGCCTGCTTCTATTTTTTCTAAGGCGTCTTCCGCAGAATGAATACCTCCTACCCCAACTATTGGAAAAGCCTTGTTACTTTTTTCTGAGAGGAAACGGATCACTTCTGTGCTTCGTTTCCTAACGGGCACACCACTTAGTCCGCCGGTTTCATTGACCAATAATTCCTCTGAAAGCAAGCCCTCTCTACTAATGGTCGTATTGGTCGCAATGACTCCATCTATTTGAGTCTCTTGAATAATAGCTATAATATCTAACAATTGATGCTCTGTAAGGTCTGGAGCAATTTTCAATAAAAATGGCTTAGGCTTTTGAGCGTACTTAGTAGCAAGTACCGCATTCTCTGCTTTGAGCGCTTTTAAAAGTGCTGTTAATGGGGCTTTTTCTTGTAATTCTCTTAGTCCTGGTGTGTTTGGGGAACTGACATTGACCACAAAATAATCTACATGAGGCCAAAGGGCTTGTGTACAAATAATATAATCTTCAGTGGCTTGATCGTTTGGCGTAATTTTATTTTTACCAATATTACCGCCTATTAAAACATTGTGCTGCTTCTTTAGCGCTTTTACTGCACTGGCCACTCCAGCATTATTAAAGCCCATTCTATTAATAATGGCCTGGTCTTTTTTTAGTCTAAAGAGTCTTTTTTTAGGATTTCCATCTTGCGGCTTTGGGGTCAATGTTCCTATTTCTATAAACCCAAACCCAAAGTCTGAGAGCTCATTATACAGCAGCGCATTTTTGTCAAATCCAGCTGCCAAACCTACCGGATTTTTGAATTTTAAACCAAAAACTTCTCTTTCTAGGGCAGGATCTTCTAACGTATAAACGCGTCTAATGATTGCACCAAAACCAAATTTAGACAAGAATTTAATTACAGAGAAACTAAAATAATGAACCGCTTCTGGATCGAAAAGAAACAGAAGCGGTCTAATGAAAATCTTGTACATATTTTATTTTGCTGGTTCTTGAAGTCTTTTTGAGAGCTCCATTGAAATAGCAGACAGGTCAAATTTAATTTTGCCTGCCATAGTTTCAATGACACAACTGGCGTCTTTGTCATTTAACTCTACTACTTTACCGTGCATACCACTCTTGGTAATTACTTTATCTCCCTTAGCTAAAGCAGCTGAAAATTTCTTTTCATCCTTTTGACGCTTCATTTGGGGTCTGATCATAAAAAAATAACCCACAACAATAATTAAGGCTAAAGGTAAAAATTGATTTAATGCTTCCATAGGATAGTAAAAATATTAGTGTTGATTAATTAGACGGAATAGACGCTGCGTTTGGTGCCAAAACAAAGGCTTGAATTTTTAACAACTCACTACCGTTAGCTGTATTGGCCTGCACATTAATCGTTTTAGTCACTTGATTTTGTCCTGAACCATTAAAATTCACTACCATTTGACCTTGCTCACCTGGTGCAATTGGAGTGTTTTTTGGGTAATCTGGAATAGTACATCCACAGCTAGAAGTGGCGTCTGTAATAATTAAGGGTGCGTCTCCAGTATTAGTGAAGGTAAATACCGTTTGTTGCGGTGTTCCCTGAGCAATTTGACCAAAATCATGGAAGGTTTTGTCAAAAGACATGACCGCCATTTTATTCGCAGAAGCGTCTCTTACAGCTGCAGCCTCTACATTGGCATTTTCAATTTTTTCAGTCGCTTTCTCTTTACATGAGAAGGTGATTAGTGACATAGATACAATTGCTATTAAGCTAAATTTTTTCATGATCTGGACAATTTAAAATTATGAAATACGAATATAAAAATTATTTACAACAAACCACGTCCAACTTTCTCAAGCCTTCCTTGGTCTTTGTACTCTTTTGATAAAGAATCTAATATACCATTTATAAATATACTGCTCTTGGGGGTAGAATATTCTTTGGCAATCTCTAGGTATTCATTGATAGTTACCCTGACTGGAATCGAAGGAAAGAAAAGTAATTCACAAATAGCCATTTTTAATAAAATACCGTCAATATCTGCTATTCTATCCTTATCCCATTTGGGTGTTTTGTCTGCTGTTTCTTTGGCTAAAACGCTTTCTTTAAGCGCTGTTTTAACCAGTAGATTTTGGGCAAATTCAATGTCGTCTTCTAAGATTGCTAAGCCTTTAATAAAATCAGATCCCATTACTTTGGGCGATAATTTTTTTAACTGCTTTAGTAAAAAAGTGTTTACAATAGGCATGTCGTCTGCCCATGTAATGGTGTGGTCTTCTAAAAAATCATACACTTTATCATTTGGCGCTATAATCTCTTTGAATATTTTAATAACAAAGGCCAAATCTTCTTCGTATGTGTTTGCTGGGTCTTTTAAGTACTCGGTATATGCGTCACTCTCTACAATTTCCTTATAGATGATTTTCACATATTCTTCATGTAAATACCAAGTATTGAGTTTTCTAGCAGCAATAGCACTACTGATTGCTTCATTATTTTTGATCTGAGCAAGCACTAAGTTATTTGAAAACTTTGCTTTGGAAGGATCTAAATCTGCTGAGGAAGAAATGTACTTTTTAGAGGACAATAATAAATGATCCGCAGCCTTCGCTTGAAGCTCAATAAATAGACTCAAATGAAGTAAATAGAGACTTCCCATCTTTTCCATACTCAGGCTAAGAAATTTCTTTTCTTTTTCTAAGCTGTCTTCTGTGGTTTGCGTCATAGCGTACAAACCCTGCATTACTTTTACTCGAATGTGCCTCCTTGTGAGCATGATAAAGAACTTTTTTAATGGATAAAACTCGCAGGCAAAAATACTACTTATTTATAGATAGCAAACCCTTATTGGATAATATTATTAGCTGAATTCTCACCTTTATAAATTTCATAAACCTTATATTTGTCTGGCTTAAATAGAAGCCTTAATACTCAGGCATGAAGGAACTGCGTCACCTCAATAAATACTTTAAAAAATATAAGTTAAAACTACTATTAGGTGTTTTAATCACTATTGTGGCAAGGATTTTTTCTCTGGTTATGCCCCCTTTTATCAATAAATCTGTTCAAACAGTGGAGCAATATCTCTCTGGGAGCAATGCAGATGAAAGTCTTGTTAAAGGGGTTTTACTGGAATATATTCTCATCATTATTGGTGCCGCTTTACTCTCGGGGTTTTTTACTTTTTTAATGCGCCAAACAATCATAAATATTTCTAGATATATAGAAAGGGATCTTAAAAATGAAATATTTGACCACTATCAAAAATTACATATAGCTTTCTACAAGAACAACCGTACTGGAGATCTTATGAATAGAATTAGTGAAGATGTTGGTCAAGTGAGAATGTATGCTGGCCCTGCCATAATGTATGGTATTCAAACACTGACTCTTTTTGGGTGTGTTATTCCACTGATGTTTATGAAAGCACCTACCCTAGCTGCTTACACCCTACTCCCACTACCATTTCTGTCTGTACTGATTTATAAAATAAGTAAGGTCATTCACAAAAAGAGTACAGCCGTTCAGAGCTTTCTCTCTACATTATCTACCTTTACACAAGAGCGTTTTTCTGGAATATCAGTCATAAAAGCTTATGGCTTGGAGGAAAGCACCAATAGTGAATTGGCCAAATTAGCCAATACAGGTAGACAAAAAAGTTTAGACCTTGCTAAAGTAAATGCCTGGTTCTTTCCCCTAATGATCTTAATGATTGGGGTAAGTAATTTGTTTGTCATATATATAGGTGGCAAGCAGTATATCAGTGGAGAAATAAGTTCTATTGGATTAATCCTTGAATTTATTATCTATGTCAATATGCTTACTTGGCCGGTGGCTATAGTGGGCTGGCTCACCTCTATTATTCAACAAGCAGAGGCTTCACAGGCTAGAATCAATGAATTTCTAAAAACCAAACCAGCCATAATAGATAGGTCAGATGGCCCCATGGAAATTGAGGGTAATATTATATTCGACAAAGTATGTTTCACTTATCCAGATACTGGAATTAAAGCCATCCAAGAATTATCATTTGAAGTGAAACAAGGCCAAACTGTGGCTATCTTAGGGAAAACGGGTTCTGGCAAATCTACCGTTCTTGAATTAATCAGTAGGATGTATGACATAGACAGTGGCAAACTCACTATTGACGGCGTATCTATAAAAAAAGCCCCACTTTCCTCCCTAAGAAATGCGATAGGTGCAGTTCCTCAAGACGCTTTTCTATTTTCAGATACCATTGCTAACAATATTGCTTTTGGAAAAGAAAATGCCTCACAATCAGATATTGAAGCAGCAGCAAAGCAAGCTGTTGTTCACAATAACATAGCAGCATTCTCTAAAGGTTATGAGACTATTTTAGGAGAAAGAGGAATAACCTTAAGTGGTGGTCAAAAGCAAAGGGTCTCTATAGCTAGAGCACTCATAAAAAACCCTGAGATATATCTTTTTGACGACTGTTTGTCTGCTGTAGACACCGAAACAGAGGAAGCCATATTAAATGCACTCAAAAAAGCTGCTACCCACAAAACTACCATCATAGTGAGTCACAGAGTTTCTGCAGCTAAAAATGCTGACAAAATAATCGTTTTAGAAGATGGTAAAAAAATTCAAGAGGGTACCCATGCAGAATTAATAACTATAAATGGTTATTACAAAGCACTTTATGAAGGACAATCTACCCATAAAGAAAACCCGAAAAATGTTGTGACATAAACATTTTTTTTTCAATTTTGGAGGGAACAATGCACTTGCAAAAACAGAACAGATGTACGCAAAAGAATCCATGGAACAAGAAGAGATACACTCAAAAGTTTTAAGAGCTGGAAGGAGAACTTATTTTTTTGATGTAAGAGGCACTAAAGCCGGAGATTACTATTTAACGATCACAGAGAGTAAGAAATTTACGCACGACGACGGGTCTTTCCATTACAAGAAGCACAAGATTTATTTGTACAAAGAAGACTTTACATCATTTAAAGAAATTATGGACGAAATGATGGATTTTATCATTGACAACAAAGGTTCTGAGGTGATCTCTGAAAGACACCAATCAGATTTTAAAAAAGAATCATTTGAAGATATTACTTCAGAAGATGTATCGGAAAAGCCTATAGAAGACACCCCAACTTCTTCCTTTACAGAGGTAGATTTTGACGATATTTAATTTTCAACGATAATTTAATGATGTAAAAGGGCCTCTATTGAGGCCCTTTTCTTATTTTTATACTTTAAGTAACCCCTCAAAACCAATTCCATGAAAAAATTTCTTTTGACCTTATTGCTCTTTTTACCCCTAGGTATTTTTGCGCAGGAAACTATTGACTTAGGTTATTATCTACCAGATAACATCTCCTACAACCCAGAAATACCTACGCCAAAAGAGGTGATTGGACATGAAGTGGGAGAATGGCATGTTACCCATGACAAATTAATACAATATATGACAGCCTTGGCTGCTTCCTCTGATCGTATAAAAATAGAGAATAGAGGCGCTACATTCGAAGGAAGGCCACTGCTTCTTCTCACGGTAACCAGCCCCAAAAATCACAGCAATATTGAGTCAATCAGAACCCAACACTTGGCTTTAACAACTCCTGCAGGACAAAACTTGTCCACAGAAAATATGCCTATAGTGGTGTATCAAGGATTTTCAATTCATGGAAATGAACCCAGTGGTGCAAATGCTGGGCTTGCTTACGCCTATTATTTGGCTGCCGCTCAAGGACCTGAAATAGAGGCTGTTTTAGACAATACTGTGATACTTATGGACCCTTCATTCAATCCTGACGGGCTTCAAAGATTTGCCTATTGGGCCAATACAAACAGAAGTCATTTACTGAACCCAGATCCGAATGAAAGAGAGTATCATGAGGTATGGCCAGGCGGAAGGACCAATCATTATTGGTTTGACATGAATAGAGACTGGCTGCCTGTTCAATTACCTGAAAGCAGGGCGAGAATAAAAAGTTTTCATGCTTGGAAGCCAAACATACTTACCGATCACCATGAGATGGGAACCAATTCCACTTTTTTCTTCCAACCAGGAGAGCCCACAAGAGTGCACCCCTTAACCCCTGCAATTAACCAAGAACTTACAGCAGAGATAGGCGCTTACCATGCCAAAGCATTAGATAAAATTGGTTCTTTGTATTATTCTGAAGAAAACTACGACGACTACTATTACGGGAAGGGATCTACTTTCCCAGATATTAATGGAAGTATTGGAATCCTTTTTGAACAAGGGAGTTCTAGAGGCCATATACAAGAAAGCGAAAATGGCATACTCACCTTTCCATTCACCATTAGAAACCAATTCACTACTGCCTTATCTACTGTGGCTGCAGCTCAGGGCATGAGAGAAAAAATATTACGCTACCAAAGAGACTTCTTTTCCAACACAAGGGCATTGGCTGCTAAAGAAAAGCAGAAAGCGATTGTGTTTGGGGACACAAAAGATGCTGCTAAAACAAATCACTTGGCTGAAATTCTTCAAAGACAAGAAATTAAATTTCACGAACTTAAAAGAGATGCCGTTATTAATGGAAAAAAATTCAAAAAAGGTTATGGGTATGTAGTGCCATTAAACCAACAGAACAATACTTTAATACAAGCCATGTTTGAAAAAAGAACCACTTTTTCAGACAGTTTGTTCTACGACATTTCTGCATGGACATTTCCGCTCGCTTTCAATGTTGCATATACTACAACAAACAACCTAAATGAGGCAGGGTCTGAGGTAAACAGAATTCCTATTTCAAAGGGAAATATGAGTCCCTTATCTCAGTATGCATACCTATTTGAATGGCATGAATACTATACCCCAAAAGCTTTAAACAAAATATTAAACAAAGGACTTAGAGCCAAAGTAGCCAAAAGGGCCTTTGAATTAGAAGGCGTAAAATACGATTACGGTACTATCATGATTCCAGTAGCCAATCAATCTTTATCTGCCAATGAAATACACCAATTTTTGACAGAAATTGCTTCAGATGCTCAAATTCAAATAAAAGGAGTAGGTACTGGATTAAGCCAAGGAATAGATTTAGGAAGCAATAATTTTGAGGCACTCAAAAAGGCTTCTGTAGCTATTGTTGTTGGTAATGGTACCGCTTCTTATGACGCTGGAGAAATTTGGCATTTATTTGACCAAAGGTACGATATGAAACTCACCAAAATAGACCTTGACTATTTTAGCCGTGTAAACCTTTCCAGATACACCACCCTTATAGTTCCTAATATGTATGGAAGTGCATTGAATTCAGCTGCTTCAGAAAAAATTAAAGAATGGGTGAAAGATGGAGGCACTTTAATAGCGTATAAAAATTCTGCCAAATGGATTTCTAAAAACGAGTTCATGGACCTAACATTCAAAAATGCGCCTTTAGAAGCTAAAGGAATCTCTTATGAAGACAGACAGAATTTCTATGGGGCACAAGAAACAGGTGGGGCTATTTTCGAAGCCAAATTAGATCTGAGTCACCCAATCAACTACGGGTATCACAATGCTTATGTGGCCATGTTTAGAAAAACAAATGTATATCTTGAAGCAGACAAACAAAGTTTCAACAACCCTATTCAATATACTTCTTCGCCGCTTTTAAGCGGATACCACTCTAAAGTAAATGCTACTTTAATTCCTAACACTGTACCGTTTAAAGTATCTGGTTTAGGTAGAGGTAATGTAATATTATTCACAGACAACACTAATTTTAGAGCCTTTTGGTACGGAACTAATAAATTCTTGGCCAATGCAATATTCTTTAGTCATTTAATGTAATTAAAGTATTTTTTTTACAAATATTAAGTTCATTATAAATTGACCCATAGGGATGGCTAAAGCCATCCCTATGTTTTTGGTGCATAGCGCAATTAAAATAAAAAACAGTAAAAAGTAACAGGGAAAGAACAATAACGAAAATCCAAATCTAGCAGTACTAACAAATTCAGGCTGCTTTATACTTGGCTTTAAAAACAGACGCCATATACTAATAGGCACTATATTTATAAATTCAAAAAGGCGCTTTAAAAATAAACTACCCATTCTCGAAAAAAATGATTTATTTAAATCAGTATTGTCTTTAAAAATTTTACTAGCTACAGCTTCTAAAGATCCTTTAGATTGAAGGGCATGTTCAAACTGAGCAATTAAATCATTGGTTTTTAATGGATTTAAAAAGAGTCGGGCATCTTGCTCCAAAGCAGCGTCAATTTGATTGTAATACCCTTCAAGAGACTCGGGAATATGAGTAGTCAAAACAGCTAATTTTTCATGTAAAGCCCATAATAGTGAATGGGTATTCTCTTTATTAATCTCAAAAGGTTCCACTTTATGGCTTTGTCCATAAACAATCGAAACCGCGTCTGGAAAACGCACTGCTTTAATATAATTAACTCCTATAGGAGACAAGTAAACAGGCTGTTTGTCAATGGACCAACGATGAGATAATAGACTCACAAAACCTTTTTTCAATGGTCTTACCCTTCTTTTTAAACCGTGATTCCCTTCAGGAAAAATCAATATGGCTTCATGATTATGAAGCACTTCCCCACAACGATTAAATATGGGTTTGTTCATAGAAAGGGTGTCTACACCATCCCTAAACCTATAAATAGGCAACATACCTATATATCTTAAAAAATATCCAATCAAAGGATTTTTAAACACATCTGATCTAGTGAGAAAAGTAGTCTTCCTCCTTGTGGTTGTAGCGATCAGTAAAGCATCTATTAAAGCATTTTGATGGTTGCCCAAATATATGACTGATTTAGCATGGTTTTTTTTTGAAAACCCCCTCACTACAATGCGTTTAAAATAACACCATAACGCAAATCGGACCAAAGCTTTGACTAAATTGGTCACTTGATTTTGAACACTAATCATACACTTTTGCATTTAATGCGGAATAATTTCTAAAAAAAGTTCCCAGCAAAAGGCCTGATATTAAATGCCAAATTCCCCAGAAAGCAGTTAAAATGGCCATACCTCCCAAACCATCAAAAAAAGTAAAAATCAAAAGAAGACCAAGCCCAGAATTTTGAATGCCTGTCTCAATGGTAATTGTCTTAGTGTCTTTCCAGGAAAGTCTCCACCATTTAGCCAAGCTAAAACCCGTACTAAAAGCTACTAAATTATGAAGTAATACCAACCAAAAAACCTCCATAACATAGCGTTCAAAGGCCACAAAGTTTTTTCCCAGAGCCATAAAGATTAAGGCTATAAAAAAAAGGAGGGAAAGCTTTTTCATGACATTTGAAATCCGTTGAGCAGAAAGAGGGTATTTTTCGTGAATGAGCATTCCTAGAATCAATGGCATTCCCAAAATGAGCCCCACTAATTTCACCATATCTAAGGGCGGCACAGATACTGATCTCAAAATAGCAGAAGTAGGTTCATACATATTCCCCCAAAAAGCAAGATTTAATGGAGTCATAACCACAGCTAAAAGTGTCGCAATAGCTGTTAAACTCACAGACAATGCGTCATTACCTCTAGAAAAGTGAGTGATAAAATTAGAGATGTTTCCTCCAGGACATGCAGCCACTAAAATCATTCCTAAAGCAATACTAGGTACCGGTTTTAAAATCAGAACAAGTAAAAAACTGATTAGGGGGAAAATTAAAAATTGGCTTGCTACGCCAACTATAAGAGATTTAGGATTTAAAATAACTGGCTTAAAATCACGCCAATCTATGGACAAGGCTATGCCAAACATTACAAAGGCTAATGCTATATTTAACACCCAAATACTATCGCTGTCAAAATTAATCTGTGCCTGTTCTAACAATATTATGAAATTTTTAATCCGTTATGTACTTTAGACATAGGCTGCAGTAAAGTAACCTCATCTTTATTCACCGCTCCCAAAACCAAACATTGGCTTTTAAAATTAGCAATTTGTTTTTCCGGAAAATTAACTACAGCCACAAGCTGTTGTCCAATTAAAGATTCTTTAGCATATAATTTGGTGATTTGGGCAGAAGTCTTCAAAACACCTATAGGCGCACCAAAATCTATATAAAGTTTATAAGCAGGTTTATGCGCCTCGGGAAAATCTAAGGCCTCCATTACGGTACCAACTCGAATATCTACTTTTTCAAAATCACTCCAAGATAATTGTTTGGAATCCATAGGCTTTAAAGTATAAAATTTAAGCTAATTTCTTTAGCATTAGCCTTGATTAAATTGTTCTAATGCTTGTTTTATCTGAGCCAAATGATGGTTGCCATGCCAAGCATACACCCCTAAATAATCAAATAAAAAATGATAAGACTTAGTCTCAGGATGTTGAAAACGCCTATTAAAATCGCTCTCATTCATTTTACGCAATAAAAATACCCATTTTTGGTGAACTGCAGAAAGATGGTCTAAAGACAATTGTATAGGGGCAGACGAATCTAATAGTTGAGACCAAGCCTTTTCATCATAAGTTTTTATTAAGGGTTCATTTTCAGTAAGGGTCCATTTAAATCTGGTATAAGCGTGATGGTGGCTATCTGCAATATGATGAATAAGTTGTCTAATCGTCCATGCACCCTCTCTAAGCGGGCTATCTAAAAATACTTCCTCTAAATGAATAGAAACTCTTGAAAGTAAAAAGGGCAATTGATCCAGCTCGTGAATCCATTGATTTATTTGTTGATCATTGTACTGACCAACAGAAGAATACCCTCCAATTGGAAATACTTTGGCGTCTAAATTGGAAACACTCATATGCTGTAATTATTTATTATTTAGGGTAAGAAAAAATATAAGTTACTTAATTGAAAGGATTTAAAAATATATAACCTACATTTGCGACTAATATAATTTTTTAATTTTTAGTAATGAACAAAGGAACAGTAAAATTCTTCAACGACACCAAAGGATTCGGTTTTATCAGCGAAGAAGGAACAAGCAAAGAACATTTCGTACACATCTCAGGATTAATCGATGAGATTCGTGAAGGAGATGAAGTAGAATTCGAGCTTGAGCAAGGAAAAAAAGGATTGAATGCGGTAAACGTTAAAGTGATCTAATCATATACAACCTTTTCAAAACAAAAGCCTGTCCAATTGGACAGGCTTTTTTTATGAAATTAAACCATTCAATGCCTACTGAGGCTTGGTTTAAAAGATTTTAGTATTACTGACAACACCATTTCTGCTATGGTGCTGCCAGTAAAAATATCATATTATTTAGCTCCAACGAGCTCAACATCAAATACCAAAATAGCGTCTGGAGGAATAACACCACCAGCACCCGCACTTCCATAAGCCAAATCAGATGGTATGACAAATCGGGCTTTATCTCCTACATGTAATAGTTGTAATCCTTCATCCCAACCTGAAATTACTTGACCAATCCCTAATTGAAACTCAATAGGCTCTTTTCTCTTATA
>CAKZOR010000062.1 GCA_937136755.1 uncultured Flavobacteriaceae bacterium
GTGCAGAATTGCCTGTTCTTTCAGTCGGAGATCATTCCGATTGGTTTTTCTTTATAGCCGACCCTTGGTTTGTTACCTATCAGCCAAATCTTGGTACTACGCTCAAATTTAATGATCTTATCTTTTTTCGTAAACCCCCTGGCCAAGCGAATGGCACTCATACAAGCTTCTGTACCTGAATTGACAAATCTAATTTTATCTATACCAGGGACCATACTCACCGCAAGTGAGGCCAATTCCGTTTCAATAGCGGTGGGCATTCCAAAAGAGGTGCCCAAAGCAGCTTTTTCTGTTACGGCTTTTAAAACAGGCTCGTAAGCGTGCCCTAAAATAAGTGGGCCCCATGAGGCAATAAAATCTACATACCTATTTCCGTCTACGTCGTATAGGTACGCTCCTTTAGCACGTTCCACAAAAATTGGGGTTCCTCCAACTGCTTTAAAAGCTCTTACTGGAGAGTTTACACCGCCTGGGATTACTTTCTGTGCCGCTTTAAAAAGGGCGCTACTTCTCTGATAATTCATTTATTCAATACTTATTTTTAGTGAGGTACCCACCTGAATGTCATTGCTCCTAAGACCATTGATCTTCTTGAGTGTTTCTACAGAAAGACCGTATTTTTTGGAAATTCCAAAAAGTGTGTCTCCTTTTTGAACCTGGTGCGTTCTGCCAGTCGTTTGCCTTTTTGTAGGATTATGATTGTTTTTTGAAATAATTTTCTGGGCCTTTCTCGGGTGGTCGTATTGGTCTAACCCATACTTTTCTATCTGAGCAATTAGCTTTGCTGAATACTTAGGATCAGTCGCATAGCCTGCTTTTTTTAATCCCCTTGCCCAAGCTTTATAATCTGTGATTCGATAGTTAAATAAAAACGCGTATCTGCTACCATTGGCTAAAAACAAACTGTGGTCTCTGTAGGACTCTCTAGGATGTAGGTACTTCCTGAAGCACTCCCCTTTTTCGTCGTCATCATGAGTGGTAGAAGGCCCCCGCCATTTGGTATGACATTTTATCCCGAAGTGGTTGTTAGACTTTCGGACCAAATTACTACTGCCAGCACCGCTTTCTAAAAGACCTTGGGCTAGGGTAATGCTGGCCGGAATACCATAAGCTTCCATTTCCTCTAAGGCAATGGGAGCGAAGGTACGAATGTACTCTTCTGCAGAATTAAAGGTATAGGTGGTGAATCCGTCTGTATTTTCTCCCAAAGATTTGTTGGGCTGAACCCCTTGTCTGCTTGATTTTTCGTAGGCCTTTTTTGCCTGAGCATAGCTGCGCTTCTTTTTTGCGAAACAGCCACTGAGCAAAAACGCAATACAAACCAATCCTAAAAAAGATTTCAATCTCATAGCAACCATTTTATACCCTGCTTCTGTAATTTTTCATTCATGCCTTCAATGGCTTGCAACCCCCCAGTATGAATCATTAGAATATGGGCTCCAGATTCAAAATAATCATTCGCAATGAGGTCCATGACGCCAAAAACCATTTTAGCAGTATAAATGGGATCCAAAACTATGCCCGTATCCATGTTAAATTGGTTGGCAAAATTAACCAGTGTAGGGGTCACTTTTGCATAACCCCCAAAATGATACGATTCAAAAAGGGACCAATTATTCTGCTGGGTAAAATTACAAATATCTTTTTGCAAAAAAGCGCCTTTTAAAGCTGGAAATCCGAGAATTTCTTGATACTCAAATGCAGCTTCTGCCAATCCAGATAGCGTACCTCCAGTACCCACAGCCACGGAAATATGCGTGAATTTAGTATCCAACGCATGGAGTATTTCTGCACATCCCTTGACCGCTAATGCGTTGGTCCCCCCCTCTGGAATGAGATAAAAATGGCCAAAAGCTTCTTGTAATTTGGCCACAAATTGTGGCCGATGCTTTTCTCTATACGCCTCCCTAGTCACAAAATGAAAAGACATTCCATGAGATTTTGCTTTCTCAAGGGTCGGATTCAAGGGCAGACTGGCCAATTCTTCTCCGCGAATTACCCCAATGGTTTTGAAGCCGTTAACTGCTCCTGCGTAGGCTACCGCGGCAATGTGGTTTGAAAAAGCACCACCGAAGGTGAGCAGCGTATGCTGCTTTGCCGCTTTAGCCGCCTGAATATTATATTTTAACTTTCGGTATTTATTGCCAGAAATACCTGGAAACAACAATTCTTCTCGCTTAAAAGCGAGTTGAATGCCTTTCTCGCTGAGCAAAGGCAAATCTATTTTGGTATATTGAGCTGTTTCGTTTGTCAATGGACTGATCGGTAATTGGTCGTAAAATTCGTATTTTTAACGCTTACAAAATAGCTTTTGCCCCCTAAATCTCTATAGTCAATCATATGATAAAAAAATACATTCCTGTAGAAGAAGGTGATTTTTACTACGACCCCAGCGGATATAGGGTATTTACTGCCCAATATCACCTAAAGAGAGGTCATTGCTGCGAGAGTGGTTGTAGGCATTGTCCCTATGGGTATGATCCAAAAACAAACAAGCAATAGCACAGTTTACTTAAAGTAGTCATGTTACGCTGATACTGTTCAATCGTAATTCACCAGATGAACAATGGGAAAGGATGGCATACTTTTTGATTTTATAGTGATATTTTAAATGTGTAATCTTTTTAAAACCGGATTTATGATGAGACAAAAACTATTATTTGCATTACCGCTATTCACCTTTATGATGTTTCTCCAAAGTTGCTCCAGCATAAAGGTCATTACAGATTACGATCCCAATGTTTCATTTGATCGCTACAAGACCTATGCCTTTTACAAGGCGGGAATAGACCAGGTGAAAATTTCTGATTTAGACAAGAGAAGAATTTTAAAATCTTTAGAAAATAGCCTGCAAGAAAAAGGTTTTTCTGCCAGTGAGCAACCAGATATACTCCTCAATTTTTTTACCAAAGAAGAAGCCCAAGTAGACATTTACAACAACGCCGGATTAGGATGGGGCTGGGGATGGAATCCATGGTTTTGGCCAGGAATGGGCATGCAAAATACCCAAGTGACCACAAGAGCAAAAGGGCGTTTGTTTATAGACATAATAGACGCTAAAAGTAAAAGACTCCTTTGGCAAGGAAGTGGCGTAGGCTTTTTAGAACCTCAAGACGACCCTTTAAAAAAACAGGCCAACATTCAAAAATTCGTCAATGAAATTATGGCTGCTTACCCGCCATCGCTGGAAAAAAAATAAGGGATTAGTGAAAGATGATCTATTCATAAGATCCCTTAAACAACTCCTTATAAGCTCAGACAATCCAATTATTAAAAAAGCTCTTTTTTTCGAGTATCGGTATATTTTTAAAGATTAAGTGCTTTTTAAACTGTAAAAAACTCACTTAAATTCTTAAAACATATGAGGGTATTGCTGCTTAATTTTTGCCATACGCATTCCCAATGTGTGCAGAAATTTCTTATGTGCTTCAGCGGTTGGATTTAAGGGTCTGTGATCCAACCCATTTTGAATAGAGACCACCTCTTTAAGAACCTTTTTTGTGGGCGGCGTAAAAGTAGCTGCAACCAAAGATTCCCATATATACGCTATAGCCAATTCATTGGGATGAATTAAGTCCATTTTATAGAAACGATAGTCTCGCAATTCATCCATTACTATTTCATAGGATGGAAAATATGCGACTGTTTTTGAATCCTTTGTATTTTCCTTATGCGCATGAATGCCAGCCAATAAATGTGCTTTACCAATAGTGTTTTCTATAAATCCATCTTTTAAATGTCTTACAGGAGAAACGGTATAGATCAGTTTTAGATCAGGATTAATTTGTGCTAAGGCATGTTGAATGTTTGCTAGAGCATTTTCAATCGCAGCAATAGAAGCCAATTCTTTCTGGAATAAATCACTAGGTTGCTTGTGACAATTAGTGACCGTAGTATGATTCAACATATAGCCCCAAGCAGTGCCCAATGTAACAAAGACATGAGAGGCTTTCTTCAGAAAATCATGGCCTAGATCGATCACTTCATTGGCATTTCTGAGCGCGTCTGATAAAACTTCACGGCTCATAGAGGAGTGAAGCTCATAAGAATGCCATTGTTCTTGATGAAAAAAAAACGCCTCTTCCGTAAAATAATGTTTAAACACCATTCTTTCCACCAAGGAGGCGAGCGGAATGGGATGAAATACAATGCCAAAGGGATTGCTTAAAGTCTTGAATTGATGCTTTGCAAACAGAGCACCTATATGGTCACTGAAACAAGAACCCAAGAGCAATATTTGAGCGTCGTAATCTATTTGAAAGTTCAAATTAGATAAAGGCACCTTAGTTTGTAGCTCCATTTAGGTGGGATCTATTCGGTTATAAAATCTTTTGCATGAGCAATGGCCTCTGCAATACCTCCAGGGTTTTTGCCTCCTGCTGTGGCAAAGAATGCTTGACCTCCACCACCACCTTGTATATACTTCCCTAAAGACTTCACTACTTGTCCAGCATTTAGTGACTTTTCAGCCACGAGCTCTTTAGAAATATAGCAAGCCAACAATGCTTTCTCCTCATATTGAGCCCCTAAAAGCAAAAAAGTGTTTGGGCTCTGGGCAGCCAATTCAAAACATAAATCTTTCATTGCTGCGGCGTCCAAAGAGACCTCTACTGCTAAGAAACGCACCCCATTAATTTCTTCAAAGGATGCTGCCAAAGATTTTCCTATATCTCCAGCTTTTTCTTTTTGAAGCACAGCTAAGGAAGCTTTTAACTGTCCATATTCCTCCTGAAGCTTTTGAATAGCGGTTACTGGATCAGAATTAACTTGCAATTGACCTAAGACCTGTTGTAAAGTCTGATCTGTTTTTAAATAATAATCTTTAACGGCATCTGAAGTAATGGCTTCAATTCTTCTGATTCCAGAAGCCACAGCAGATTCCCCGGTAATTTTAAACTGCCAAATATCGCCAGTGTTTTTTACATGAGTCCCACCACACAATTCAATAGAATGCCCAAAACGGATACTTCTCACCGTATCTCCGTACTTTTCTCCAAATAAGGCCATAGCGCCGTCTGCTTGTGCCTGAGCTAAAGGTCGGTTTCTGTGCTCTTCTAAAGGGATGTGTCCGTCTATTCTGGCGTTTACATAATCTTCTACCTCTTTAAGTTGCTCTGTGGTTACTTTTGAAAAGTGAGAAAAATCAAAACGCAAGTATTTAGAGTGTACCGCAGATCCTTTTTGCTCCACATGAGTGCCTAGTATAGACCTTAATGCCTGATGCAATAAATGCGTGGCAGTATGGTTTTTAGACGTTCTGTCTCGCTGTTTCTTGTCTACAGATGCTTTAAAAGAGGCCCTTGGATCTTTTGGAAGGGTATTTGAAAAATGAATAATTTCATTGTTCTCCTTTTTAGTGTCTACAATATAAGTCACATCTCCATTTGGAGCCTCTAAATAGCCTTTGTCTCCAACTTGCCCACCCCCTTCTGGATAGAAAGGCGTTAAGTTAAATACCAATTGGTACATTTCTCCTTCTTTTTTTGAAGTGACTTTTCTATACTTAGCAATTTTAACTTGCGTCTCTAAAAGGTCATAACCTATAAACTCTTGGGTGTCGTCTTGCATTAAGATTTCCCAATCTTCTTTTGAAACTTCAGATGCCGCTCTAGAGCGCTGCTTTTGAGCCTGCATTGATTTTTCAAATCCTGATTGATCCAGCGTATAGCCTCTTTCAGAAAGTATTAGAGCGGTTAAATCAATAGGGAAGCCATAAGTGTCGTATAATTCAAACGCTTTCTCTCCTGCTAGAACCTTATCTTTTGCGCTAAGAATAAGTGTGTCTAGAAGCTGTAATCCTTGCTCTAATGTTCTTAAGAATGATTGCTCTTCTTCTTTTATGACATTTTCTATTAATTGCTTTTGGGCTTTTAATTCAGGAAATGCATCTCCCATGGTTTTGGAGAGTACTTGGACCAATTTAAACATAAAGGGCTCTTTAGTGTTTAAAAAAGTAAAACCATAACGAATGGCTCTTCTAAGTATTCTTCTAATGACATAGCCTGCTCCTGTGTTACTTGGTAATTGACCATCTGCTATAGAAAAAGCTACTGCTCTAATGTGATCTGCTATAACCCTAATGGCAATATCTGTTGGGGTATCTTTGCCATAAGTACTACCACTTATGACTTCTATTTCTTTAATAATAGGGGTAAACACATCTGTGTCGTAATTGGACTGAACCCCTTGTAAAACCATACAAAGTCTTTCAAAACCCATTCCTGTGTCTACGTGCTTTGCTGGAAGAGGCTCTAAAACACCATTGGCTTTTCTATTGAATTGCATAAAAACCAAATTCCAAATCTCCACTACTTGAGGGTGGTCCATATTGACCAAACTAGCTCCTGAAACAGCTGCTTTCTCTTCTGGAGTACGAATATCTACATGGATTTCTGAACAGGGACCACAGGGACCTTGGTCGCCCATTTCCCAAAAATTATCTTTCTTATTACCAAATAAAATTTGTGATTTAGGTACAATCTCTTTCCATAAAGACAATGCCTCTGCATCCATCTCTAATTGATCTGCATCTTTGCTACCTTCAAAAACTGTCACATACAAACTACTGGGGTCTATTTTAAATACGTCTACCAATAAAGACCAGGCCCATTGAATGGCTTCTTTTTTAAAATAACCATCTACATTGTCTTTTGACACACCAAAACTCCAATTACCAAGCATCTCAAACATGGTATGGTGGTAGGTATCCTTGCCCACTTCTTCCAAGTCATTGTGCTTACCACTGACCCGCAAACATTTTTGAGTATCTGCAATCCTTTGATTTTTAGGAATAGTATTTCCCAAAAAGTACGGCTTAAAAGGATTCATCCCTGCATTGGTGAACATGAGGGTTGGGTCGTCCTTAATTACCATTGGAGAAGAAGGCACTATTTGATGGTTTTTATCTTTAAAAAAAGCTAAAAATTGGGCTCTAATATCTTGAGATTTCATGGGCATTTAAATATTTTACTACTGCTAAACACACTAAAATAATATCTGGTTTAAATTGTGAATATTTCTTAAGCTTTTCTCAAAACTAGGAGCGAAAGAAAAACAATGTTTATATTTGTTTTAATGCTGCTAACAACGGCACAAAAATAGCATAAATTCCAGAGATGTCTAAGGTAAAATACTATTACGACGCAGATACACTTTCTTACCGTGAAATTTCGGATAAGAAAACCACTCGATTTAAAAAGGCGGTTTTATTCCTTTTGGCCTCTTTTTTATTTGGCATGATGGGTTTATTATTTCTACTCAACACCTCAATAGTGAATACACCCAAGGAATTGAGTTTGTCTAGAGAGCTTAAAAATTTAAGTTTTCAATTTGAGCAACTCAATAAAAAAATGGATGAAGCTACTTCTGTATTGGCAGATGTTGAAAATAGAGACAATACTAT
>CAKZOR010000063.1 GCA_937136755.1 uncultured Flavobacteriaceae bacterium
CCAGCAGTTTGGTGTCAATCAAAGGCACATACAATACCACAAATAATCGTTATGTATTTAATGAGAGCAAAAAAATGAGTCAAAACATTATTTTATAAAACCAAAAAGGCTATTTTAATTACATTCTATTACTTTATTATGAATAAAAGTGCTAAATAGTCACTAAATTAGGTCATTACCGCTTAACGAACTTACATTTGAAAGCTGGGCTTTCAATATTCGTTTTAAATGTGGAACTTAGTATCAGAAATTTTAATTCAAAACAAACCTTAATAACTCACTCATTATGAAAAGAAACTTATTTTACAGCCTATGCCTTTTTGGTCTCTTTTGCAGCAGCAGCCTCTTTGCTCAAGACTTTGGAAAATTAGACGCAAGCCCCATGGATATTGCTTGGTTTCCAGCAAAGCACATGGACGCCAATAAAAAAATGAGGGTAATATACAACAGACCTCAACTAAAGAGCAGGTCCTTAAGCACCTTAGCACCCAATGACGCTGTCTGGAGAACGGGCGCGAATGAAGCCCCTGAAATTACTTTTTATCAAGATGTGATTTTTGGTGGTAAAAGCGTAAAAGCAGGTACTTATGCGTTGTTTACTATTCCAGGAGAAAACAGCTGGACTATTATTTTAAACAGCAATCTCAACCAATGGGGCTCTTATTCCTATGATGAAAAAGCAGACGTTTTAAGGGTTAAAGCCATTGTCAGTGAAGGTTCAGAAGCATTAGAGTATTTTAGCATGGTGTTCCATGAAGAAAATGACAACCTACAATTATCTATGGGTTGGGATACGACTAGAGTACACTTACCTATTTCAATGCAGTAGTACTACCCATTGAACAACAAGAAAAAGGAGCCCAAGGGCTCCTTTTTTTTTGTGAATTATTTTGTGAATTCTATTCATACACCAGTTCTCCCCCTACATAAGTTCTGTAAACCTCCGTATTTGGAACTTCCATCAGTGGAACCTGCATCATATCCTGGTGGTATATGACAAAATCTGCCATTTTACCCACTGAAATACTCCCGCGTTCTGCCTCCTGAAAATTCGAGTAAGCCGCCCACAAGGTCATCCCTTTTAAAGTTTCTTCTCTCGTTAAGCCATCCTGAATCTGGAAACCACCCTCTGGATAACCTGAGGTGTCTTGCCTGGCTGTTGCGGCTAAGAAAGTCAAGAATGGACTTACTTGTTCCACTGGAAAATCAGTACCAAGTGCAATAGTTCCAGCCTTGTCTAACAATGTTTTAAAAGCGTAAGCACCTGCCATTCGCTTTGAACCCAGCCTATCTTCTGCCCAGTACATGTCCGAAGTTGCATGGGTAGGTTGAACTGAAGGGATAATTCCTCCATTAAAATAATCAAAATCTTCAGGACTGATAATTTGAGCGTGCTCTACTTTCCAACGCTTGTCTGTAGTACCCACTAGTGCTTCTGCATAGGCACGAAGTACTACAATATTCGCAGAGTCTCCAATAGCATGAGTGTTCATCTGGTAATCTGTTGCCGCAATTCTTTTAGCCAAAGCTTCAATCTCTTTAACACCTGTGACCATTGCTCCAAAGTGGTGGTCCCTATCTGAGTATGCTTCCCTAAGGGTAGCTCCCCTAGATCCAAGTGCTCCGTCTGCATATACTTTAACACTCCCTACTCTTAGTCTTGGAGTCTCTATAACGCCTTTAGGCAAGAAGTAATCTAAATTTTCAGGACTGTTACTGACCATAGCATAAACCCTCATTTTAAGGTCTCCCGTCTGGTGTAAACTGTCTATGATTTCTATGACATCTCTATTTAAACCAGCATCATTTACCGTAGTTAGCCCATAAGAAAAGGCAATGCGCTGAGCGTCTTTTAAAGCCGTAACAATATCTGCTACTGTTGGCTTAGGCATTACTGCGTCTACGAGTGCCATTGGATTGTCTACCAATATACCAATGAGTGCACCATTTTCCTTTTCTATGCTCCCTCCAGCTACCTCAGTATCTGTGGTAATACCCGCTAAATCCAAAGCAGCCTGGTTCACTAGATAAGCGTGTCCGTCTACCCTTTCCAAAGCTACCGGTGTATCTGGAAACAAGGCGTCTAAAGCTTCTTTGGTGGGGTATTTTTTTTCTTCCCAGTCATTCTGATCCCATCCCCTTCCTCTTATAAATACAGTAGGTTTCTCATCGTGAAATGCCACAACCCTGTCTAGCACTTCCTGATAACTTTTTGTCCCCACCAAGTCTACCACTTGCTGATTTTGTCCCAAACCGTAAAAATGACAATGCGCGTCTATTAACCCAGGGGTAACGGCTTTACCCTGGGCATCTATAACCTTTGAAGCTTTGTACTGATTTTGGAGCGATTCTGTCTCCCCTACAGCAACAAAACGACCTTGGTGTACGGCAAAAGCAGAAGCAGTCTTTTGAGTGTCGTCTACCGTATACACTTTGGCGTTCACCACCAAAAGGTCTACAGATTCTTTGGTGCTACAGCCAACCGCCAAGAAAATGATAGTTGTGAGCAATAATGATTTATAATAAGTCATAGGATGTATGGTTTGAATTGGTTTTAAAAACAATTAAAGATAGAGAACTGAGGTCAAAAAGAAAACCTATAAATTGAATCTGTACTGTGCTCCTGCCATTACAATCCTCGGGGGTGCAACAAAACCAGACCAAAGCGCATAGGTACTGCCTGTGAGGTTACTGCCTTTGACAAAAACAGATAGTCGATCGTTCGCCTGATAAAACAACTGGGCGTCTAATCTGTGAAATCCTGGCAGTTCAAATACTTCAGAAGGCAATGGTCCAGGAGCAATAAATTGCACCATTTGACTGGATCTGCCAGTCCTAACACCTGTATAATTCCAGGAGCCATTTAATGTAAATCGGGTTAAAAAGTCGTATTCTAACTGTATTCTTGCGCTTTCTTTGGGTAAATGCCAAGCCTCTTGGGCTGGAGTGGTAGTATAATCAAAACGATGGTAATGGCCTGAGAGACTCAGCCCTTGTAATGGCGCTGCTTCTATACCAACCCCCAAACGCTGGGTATCTATTGCGTCATAGACCACCTCAAAGCTGTTGCCGTAATTAAACTGTTTTTCATAGGCGTTTAAATAATTCTTGGGATTTTGCACAAACAATGCCTGGTTGTTTGTGCTGTTTTCCATCCATGACAAGGTATAGGAAAAAGCAGCGCTACCCCCTTTTACACCCAATTCAAATGCATAACGCTGATCAGAAGGAAGTACTTCTAGCGAAGGAGACACAAAGGGGTTCTCTTGAACAAAAGAAGCGTAATCATTTAAGTTAAAATCTCCACTTAGACGGGCAAAAGCATTCACAAAATCTGTTACAAGGGCGTATTGCCCATAAATATCTGGATAAATTTTTAATCCATTGGAGTATATTATTTTTGACCCTAGCTTAAAAAAAGCATCGGCGCCAGCCAACTCAATCACAGGATTTAAAGCTACTTTATGAATCTGATACCCCAATCCGGTGCTTTGGTCAAAAGAAGACAGCGGTGGGTTGCTAAACTGCCCTGATCTAAAATCGTAACTGGCATTCCAAAACAGGGGTTTGTCTCCAAGCATGAAACGCCCATTCCCATGAACATTAATTTTCTGGGCATTGGATTGGGTGGCATCTCTAAAATCGCCCCCCATGATACTCAAAGACTCCAACGCGCCTTTGTCTTGCCTAAAAGATCCAAAAATTTCAGAAGAGATATAGTTTTGCTGTAAATCATATACCGGAACCGCTATGGAAAGCTGCGCTATTCCGCCTTGCATGATTGGCATTCCATACCAAGAATAGGCCATATGCTGGAATGAAGCTCCGGCCTGGTAGTGTTTTTTGCGCTTGGAAAAATAATAACTTCCTTGTAATTGGGTGTCAAAAAAATTGCTGTCCCAATCTACCTCAGGAAGGTCCTGCACCATACTGTTGTGCATGAGCTGTAACCCAATATGGGCATATCTAGATTGCTTTATCTGACTGTCTGCCCAAAGCGCTGCCGTACTCCTACTTCCCAAACCCAAATGTACCAGGGTATTGAAAGACTTAGGGGCTTTCTCAGCAGGCAAGGCATCTGGGGCGGCCAATCGCGGGATAAAATTAGAGGCTACAGGAAAT
The DNA here is from genome assembly GCA_937136755.1 of uncultured Flavobacteriaceae bacterium. GTDB lineage: Bacteria > Bacteroidota > Bacteroidia > Flavobacteriales > Flavobacteriaceae > MAG-120531. The sequence continues at coordinate 4,123 of CAKZOR010000063.1, forward strand.
TCTTTGATACGATAGGTTAAGGTCCTTTTTTGATCCCATGAAACCTCTTTGAGAATGGGTGCTATAATGGGCTTAGCTCCAATTAAAATAACTGGGGCATAATTCTTTACTACCGTAACAGACTCTGTACCCAAGTCTTGCTCCTGAGCCAAAATTGGGCTTGTGGCCCATAAAAAGAGTAATGAAAAGTATAGGTTGTGTTTAAGCATCTGTGTCTTCATTTAATTTGGCGTCTTCTAACTGGGCTATTTTAGTTTCTGCTTCCCTCATTAATTCGGGGTATTGCGGGAAATTCTCGAGTACATTCTGCCACAAATACTGGGCTTGAAATAAATCTTCTAAGGCAAAAAAATTGTCCCCCATAAGAAGGAGTCCCTTAGCAGACCACATTTTATAGGCGCCGTAATCACTGGCCAGTTCAAGAATTAACTCATTAGAAGCCTCGTAATTTGCCGACGCATTTTTATAATAAGCCAACCAATACAAAGATTCTGCGACCAAGGCCCCAGAAGCTACTTCCTTGAGCGAGGCATAACCAGCAATGGCTGCCGCAACATCTCCTTTTCTGTGAGCGCCTCTAGCCAACATAATCTGAGCGTCTTGCTTAATCTCCTCTGGCACCTCAGCAAGAGCCATTACAGATTGGGCGTAGTTTAACGCAGCCTCTAAAGACTGGTTTTCATAACTCAAACGCATGAGATTAGACAAAGCATAGGCCTTATTAGCGGGGTCTTGTGACCTAGATAATAATTGCTTTAAAGCAGCTTCTGGATTTTCGCCAAAGCCTTTTTCTAGTTGCAGTTTTATGTATGCGACCAAGGCTGCTTCTGCATGTATAGATGCTGCCTTAGCCACAAAATCATACAATGGGAATGCCTTGTTGTCTTGAGCAGTTTGGGTGTAAAGTAGGGCCAAACTATAACTAACACTTAATGCATTCGCTCCGTTGGGAAAATCTTTTAGATACTGTTCAAATCTGTTCATTTGCGCTTCGCGGTCCAAAGATGACAGGGTCCTGTTCAACTGATCATAGGTCTGTTTTTCTAAAGAAGCCTCTGACTCTTGAGGTAAATTCAATTGAGCCACCCATTTTCTGTAATCACTTAAACGCCCTTGGTCAATATATATTCGCTTTGCCGCAGAAACGGCTTGAGAAAAAGAGGCGGACTTTGGAAAACGAGTCACTAAGTCTTGGAATGTTTTTAAAGAGGCGTCTGTTTCAGAGGTATTAAACAACAGCAATCCTTTTCTCAACATGGCCTGAGGTACTAAATCGCTTTTAGGAAATTCTGTTATTAGGCGGTCGTAATAAGCGATTGCCTGAGTGTTATTTTCTTGTGCTGCTTCACTAAGTCCTAATTCTAAATAAACTTTTGGCAGGTAATTGTGTCCTGGAAAACGGCCAATAAAGGACGTTAACACCCCTATTTTTTTAGCGGTGTTTCCATTTAATCCATATGCCATAGCCTTGTTAAATTCAGCATAAGCTGCTGCCTGAGGCTGTGATTTTGACACGGACTCATAACTGGAAATGGCCATTGAAAATTGACCGCTGCTGTACTGAGCGTCTGCTATTCTAAGGGCAGCTTGGTTCCGTTCCACCTCTAAATCAGTGATGGATTGGGTCTGACTTAAAAATTGTTTAAACGCACTAATGGCCTGGGTAAATTCTTTTGTTTTAAAAAAAGCATAGCCCTTTTGGTAGGGCAATAATAAGCGTAAGCGATCCGGTAGAAGAGATGCATTCTCAATACCTGCTAGAAAAGTAAATGCATTGGAATACGCATAGGTCCTTAGGGCAAGTTCAGTCTGCCAAAAAAGGGCTTCTGTTGCTGCTGCTGAATGGGTATCTAGGGCAATTAGCGTTTTAAAATACTCTTGGGCCAACACCGTTTGCTTTTGTTCCATGGCCATGAGTCCTGCTTGTAAGCCTATGGATTGTCTGGTTTTTATATCCTTAGGGTTTCGCTGGGCCAATAGTGCCAAAGCAGCTTGAAAATCTCCCTCCAACAAACTGGCTTCCAGCAGGAGTTCTTCTAGGGAGGCAGCTCTGGAATCCTTGGGGTAAGCAGTGATAAATTGGTCAAAAACCTCTTGAAGAGACGCATATGGATTGCCTATCTCATAACTAAGTTGGGCATAATTATAGCGGGCTTCTTTTTGAATATCTGTGTTAAAATTAAAATCTGCTGCACGTTTAAATGCGTTGAGTGCCTGTGATTTTTGGTTTTCCTTTAAATAAGCTGCAGCCAACAAATAATAAGCGTTCTGCACTACATCAGTTTCTTGGTTTAGAATCTTGTTAAACTGCGCTATAGCTTCTTTTGATTGGCCAGTAATATAATAGCAATAGCCTAATTGATAATAATCTTCTGCGCGCCACACCCTCCTATCTCCCCTGTAATCTAGAAGATACGGAATGGCTTTCTCATACTGTTGCAGACTAAAATAGGCTTCTCCCACTACTTTACTCAGCTGGGAAACTTCCGAACGATTGGCCTTGGGTAAATACCCTAATGCAGAATCAATAGCGGCCTGATAGTTGCCTTCTCTAAAATAAATGTCAGCCAAAAAATATGGCAGTCTGTCTGTTTTAAAACCTGAAAAATCACTTTGAAACAAATCCTTAGCAGTCTTATAATCTCCCGAGGCATAAGCAGTATACGCCTTGTAATACAAGACCGCTTTAGCATAAGTGCTGGTGGCTGCTATTAGATTGAATAGATCTGAAGCGGCTTTATAGTCTTTGTCTACGAATTTACAGTAGCCGTAATAAAAGTAATAATCCTGTTGTTCCCTTGGAGAAAGACCGCCAACAACAACCCTCTGAAGCCAAGGCAATGCTTTAGAATATTGACCTATCCTAAAAAAAGCCCCTCCTGCTTTAAAATAAATTTGATTGGCGCCTATGGCATTGGGATAGTTTTTAACGAAGTCCGAGGCAAGTGATATGGCATTGGGGTCTTCCATACCAATTGCAGCCAACACTTGTATTTGAGCCGCTTGTTGGGCGATTATTATATCTGAATGCTCTTTTAAACCTGCTCCTAAATCTGCTGCCACTGAATAGCGTTTAGCCTGAAGCCATTGCTGGGCAATTTGCAACTGCTGTTGCGCATGGGAGTCTCCTAAATGAATCTGTCCTAAAAGTGACATTGGGCCTAAAAACAACAGCAAAAAACAACGACTAAATACAGACAATCTCATAGGCATAATACAATTAAACAGGAGGACTATTTCCTAAACGCTTCAATTTTAAATAAAGTATAAAGGAATGGAAAATTAAAAAACCTAGAGCGGGTTACAAAAGAACTTAGTACATTTATATTCACAATTTAAACAGATGTCTTTGCCCATTTTAGAAATACAACACGCCACTATTTTTCAAGACCAGAACATGGTGCTTCAGGACATATCCCTGAAGCTAGAAAAAGGGTCCTTTACGTACCTGATCGGAAAAACAGGCAGCGGAAAAAGCAGTCTCATGAAAACGCTCTACGGAGAAATTCCATTGAAGCAAGGTACTGGTCAAATTGTAGGCGTTAATTTAGTAGGCCTCAAAGAGGCCGATATTCCTTTTCTCAGACGTAAAATAGGGATTGTTTTCCAAGACTTTAAACTCCTACCAGACAGATCTGTAATAAACAACCTGCTTTTTGTGCTCAAAGCCACCGGCTGGACAAACGCTTTAAAAATGGAGGAAAAAGCCAATGAAGTGTTGAACAAAGTAGGCATGAAAACCAAAGGATTTAAATACCCACACGAACTCTCGGGTGGAGAGCAACAGCGCATAGCTATAGCCAGGGCACTACTCAATGATCCAGAACTTATTTTGGCAGACGAACCCACCGGCAACCTGGATCCTCAAACCAGTGCAGAGGTTATGAATGTCCTGACAGAGATTCATCAAAATGGCAAAACTATTTTAATGGTGACCCACGACTACGCTCTTCTGCTAAAATTCCCTTTCAAAACCCTAAAATGCGAAGACAGTAAAATCTTTGAAGTGGTTCAAAAAGCCCTGTGATATTTTTTTTGTTTCTTTGTTTTGCTAAAATTATTACGCATACATGGAAGTACTAGGCATAGATATTGGAGGTTCGGGAATTAAAGGCGCTTTGGTCAATACAGAAACAGGGACCATGCTTACAGAAAGGTTTAGAATCCCCACCCCTAGTTCCAGAAAACCAGAAGAAATGGCAGAGGTAGTGGCTCAAATTGTGAGGCATTACAATTACTCAGGTCCCATTGGCGTGGGTTTTCCCAGTATCGTAAAAAAAGGAATTTGTAAAAGCAAGGGCAACCTTCACAAATCATGGGTGGGTGTTCATGTCCCAGAGCTCTTTGAAAAACATACAGGATGTCCTGTTGTGGTCAATAACGACGCAGACGCAGCAGCCTCTGCTGAGATGGCTTTTGGAGCCGGTAAAGATAAAAAAGGATTGGTCATGATGGTGACCATTGGAACGGGCCTTGGCAGTGGCGCTTTTCTGGACGGAAAACTCATTCCTAATTTTGAACTAGGCCAGATTCCCTATAAAAACTATGATAAGATTGAGTTGTGGGCATCGGCGGCAGCCAAAGAAAAAGAAATGCTCTCTTTTAAAAAATGGGCCAAGCGTTTTAATACTTTTTTAAAATACGTGGAACTCATTACGGCACCAGACCTCATTATTGTGGGTGGTGGAACCTCTAAAGACTGGGAGCGATTTTCTGAACACATCTCTATAGAAACTCCCATTTTACCGGCAGAATTTTTAAATCAGGCAGGGATTATTGGTGCTGCTATGGGCGCAGTACAGCTATAGCTATTCACCAGAATATAAACATAAAAAGGCCCGCTTAAAGCGGGCCTTTTCTATACTTACACATTGCCTTTTAAGCAATTTTGTTACGCTTTCTCTCTACCTCTGTCAGGTGAATTTTTCTGAGCCTCAAGAACTTTGGCGTGACCTCTACGTACTCATCTTTTTGAATGTATTCTAAAGCCTCTTCTAAAGAGAATTTAATAGCAGGTACAATCTTAGCCTTGTCGTCTGCTCCTGAAGAACGTACATTGGAAAGCTTCTTTGTTTTGGTTACGTTCACGGTCATGTCGTCTCCACGAGAGTTCTCTCCAATCACTTGACCTTCGTAAATATCTTCTCCTGGGTCTACAAAGAATTTTCCTCTATCTTGTAATTTGTCTATAGAGTAAGGAATAGCCTTTCCT
>CAKZOR010000064.1 GCA_937136755.1 uncultured Flavobacteriaceae bacterium
GTCTTCTTTTTGATGAAGCACCACTGGAATGGCTTTCTTTTGAATAAAAGTGGGTTCAGAAATTTCTAAATCCTGAAGGCCTTTTTGTACTAGTGGAGAAATTCCTAAATCAGAAAACTTAATGGACATAAAATTGTTTTGAGTAAAGATAGTACTACTATTTCTTTAGGCTTCACAAATACCTAGATTGTTACCGTTAAACCAAATAAAAACTAATTTGGGGCTAATTAAGACTCATTCAAAGTGCGTTTAGATTTTCTGTAAAGGCGATTGGGATAAATATTTCGCTTGGCGAATCTATTTAGCTTATCTGATTGAATCATTTTATGATATAAGGCTTTACTCACCCCAAAATACTCATAAGTGGCACCGTCTAAAAAAGTAATTTCTAAGAGCATTCCTTTGTGGTAATAATCTGCAATACCTGAATTTGTGATGGTTTCTGTATAAGCGTCAAAGTTTGCCGCAATGGTCTCGGGTGCAATACTCACTAAAAAATGATAGCCGTCTATAATGAGCCTACTCTGTAATTCAGCTTCTTCTCTTTTAGGGTTTCCTTCTTGAAACTTATCAGGATGCCATTCTTTAACCAAATTTCTATAGGCAGTTTTAAGCGCTTTAAGCTCTAAATCTCCTGTGAATCCAAATAATTTCTTGTATTGATTAATGCGTTTCATATAGCCTTTTTAAGAAGCCGCGAAGCTAGTCGTTTATTCTGGACTATTGAAGTAAATGGATCCTTTTCATTACGGTGATACTTATTATATTTGCTTATTAAGCTGAATTAAATACCTCCTAAGTGAAAAAAGAGCCCCATAACACAGATTACTGGTGTATTTGTGAAAAATGCAAAGGATTGGGGCAGCTAAATAAAAGGCTTCGAAAAAAAGTCCGTCTCGCTTATAAAAACGCCCTAGAAGAATATCAGAAAAACAATAAAACAGGTCCTACCCCTGAAAAACCAAGCCCTGTTTTTGAAAAATGCCAAGCATGTAACGGATCTGGTTTAATTAAAACACAAACCGCTCCTGTAACAGAAACAGAAAAGTACCCTCACATAGCTATTGTTGGTGCGGGCATTGGAGGGGTAGCATTGGGCGTGGCCTGCCTTCACAGAGGCATTCCATTTACACTATTTGAGAAAGATGCTCATTTCAATTCGCGTTCTCAGGGCTATGGACTCACCCTCCAACAAGCTAGCAAAGCACTAAAGGCTTTTGGTATTCTTTCTTTAAAAGAAAGTGTGGTTTCTACCAGGCATTTGGTCCATAATACTAGTGGAGAAGTCATTGGAGAGTGGGGCATGAGAAAGTGGCAGGAAGAGCGCTCAAAAAAACCATTGAGACACACCAATATTCACATATCCAGGCAATCGTTGCGAAAATCTCTATTAGAGCAGCTTCATGAAGAAAACAAGCCACTTTGGGACCATGAACTTATGGACATAAAAGAAGATGAGGAGAAAATGGTCCTTCATTTTAAGGTTCAAGGGGAATTAAAAAAATACTACACAGACCTCGTTGTGGGTGCAGACGGAATTAGAAGTGCTGTTAGAAATTGGAGTATTGGAGCACAAATATCGCCTTTGAATTATTTAGACTGTATGGTCATTCTAGGAATTTGTTCCTCAGATCTAATTCAGGGAGTAGCACCAGACTTATTAGATGGTAAAACTGTTTTTCAGACAGCTAATGGAGCAGAGCGTATCTACGTCATGCCTTATGACAAAAACGCTGTCATGTGGCAATTGAGCTTTCCTATTAAAGAGGACACTGCAAAAAAACTACGAGCCCTTGGACCCAAAAAGTTAAAGGAAATAGCTCGTGAACGCACCCAATGGCATAGCCCTATTCCTGAAATAATTGCAGCTACTGAACTTGAAAAAATATCAGGCTATCCCGTATACGACCGAGCAGTATTAGATCCTGAAATTTTAAAAAAACACGAAAAAATAAGCTTAATAGGAGACGCGGCCCATCCTATGAGTCCCTTTAAAGGACAAGGGGCCAACCAGGCTTTATTAGACGCCTTGTCATTGGCTAGAAGTATTACCAAAGGCTGCCATGCACATTCGGAATGGCAAAAAAATGGCATTCGTGAGGCAGTTTTGAAAGCTTATGAAACAGAAATGCTCAAAAGAAGTGCGGTTAAAGTAACAGATTCTGCTGCTGCTGCCCAATTTCTTCACAGCGAAGAAGTCCTACACGAATCCAATGCACCGAGAGGTGCCCATTTAAAAAAATAGCATTTAACCGCTAGTAAAAAGGGTCGCTAATTCAAATCTTCAATAAGCAACTGCCGCTGATCAGACTCAGAAATAAAGAAGAATCCCAAAGGGTAATTGTCTGGTTCAGTGATATTGACCATATTACCTCTTGAACTGGCTGGAAGGCTTTGAAAAGGCCCTCCATTACCATCTGTTAGACTTAGGATAAGATTAAAATAATCATAGTACGCTACAGATACGCCATGTGCTTTAATGGTAATTAAATCTCCTACAGCTACCTCATCTGAGGTGTAGAAGTGAGAAAAAACAAATGCTTCTCCTTGAAAAAATCGATCTTCAATAGGCCTGTATATGTTTTGTCCAAAGTCGTATAAGTAATAATCGTCTCGTTCAGGAAAATCTTGAAAAGTGAGTATAATTTCTGTTTCGTCCCCACTGAAAAGTGTTTTGTTCCCCTGTTCTGCTTTTAAAATGGGGGGCACTGGAATAAATTGAGTAGTCCCTATATAGGTCTGCCCTGAATGAACCACCTTTATTTCATAGTCTGAATGAAGATCGGTTAAAAAATCGATGGTTTCAGGAAGAAACAAGCCCTCAGAATCACTGTAAAACAAAGGATATTCGCGTCCAGAATTTAAGTGAGTAATCACCACGGTGGCATCTTTTACCATGGGTACCTCCTGATCAAAATAATTGGCAGAAAAAGACAGCCTAACACCGCCTTCTAATCGAGGAGATTCTTCCTTGGTAAACACGTTGAACTGGGCGTCTATGACCAGCCTAGGCGTGCTGTTTTGAACGGATACCTCAATGACATCCTCGCAAGAGAAAAGACTAATGATAAGCGCAAATAGAAGTATGTGGCTGCTGAATTTCATTTGGCTAGAATTTAAAGTTATAGGTGGCAGAGGGTACGATCCCAAAAATAGAAGTCCTCAAGGCTTCATTGTTTCCGGTGTCTGTATTCTGACGGAAATTAATGGACGCTGCATTTCTCCTGTTATACAAATTATAGATCCCAAAAGACCATTCGGACTGAAACTTCCTGCCTTTATTCTTCTGTGGTATTAAGGTTGCAGAAATATCTAATCTGTGGTAAGCAGGGAGTCGCTCTTGATTTCGCAAGCCAAAAATTGGCACATTAAGACCCCTGAGTTCATATTGGCCCACTGGATAATTGGTGGGTTGCCCCGTTTGGAATAAAAAATTGGCGTTAAACTGCCATTTAGCACTGAGCTCATAGCTGGTATTAATAGATAAATCATGGGTCTTGTCAAAGGGCGTTACATACCAATTTCCTTGATTAATACCTGTCTCCATAGCATTTCTTCCAGGAGTTCGCTGTTCAGATCTGGACAAGGTGTAGGCCAACCAGCCTGTAAAAGCACCACTGTTTTTCTTGAGTAAAAATTCCAAGCCATAGGCTCTGGCTTCTCCATTGAGTATCACCCGTTCAATAGCGTCATTAGCAATGAGGTTTGCACCGTCTATATAGTCTATTCTGTTGGCAATTTCCTTGTAAAAAACCTCCGTCTCAATACTGTAAGAATGTATATTTTTGAAATAACCCAAAGCAAATTGATCTAATAATTGGGGCTTTACAAAAGGACCACTGGGCGTCCAAACATCTAAGGGGGTTGGTGAGCTCGTATTTGAAAGTAAATGAAGGTATTGGGCCATACGGTTGTAACTGGCTTTTACACTGGTTTGCCCGTTAATTAAATAAGACACCCCCAATCTGGGCTCCAAATGATTGAATGTAGCAATAGAAGTATTTCTGTCTTGTTGTTCCTGGCCTTTGGGGGTGGCTTCTGAATACAAATCAAAAGTAGGGTCATAAGATACCGCCTCATTATTTTCATAACTGTAAAACAGCGTTTGACCCAAGCGATCAAACCTGCTCCATCGCAGGCCATATTGGACAGAAAGCGCCTCTGACACATTTTGTTCCACGTCTATATAGGTCGCAAATTCATTGGCGTATTTATCTGTTAACTTATCCCTGACTATGCCAGAATCTGATCTGTTGGGCTTAATTTCTCCTGGATTAAACCGATAGTATATATTATTTAATCCAAAATTCAATTTAGTGTCCGAGGAGAGGTAATAGTTAAAATCGTGTTTGAAATTAAAGTTTTGAATCCCTGAATCCCATTGAAAACCTACTAAATCTAGTTCTAATCCGTAATAATAATCCGAGTAGATCAGAGACATATTGGAAAACAATTTATCCGAAAAAAGGTGGTTCCAACGAAAATTGGCCACCGAATTCCCGTAGACATTTATAAAACTATCTGAAATACCAAAAAGGTCTCTACCAAAGTATCCTGACAGGTAAATACTATTTTTATCGTTAATCTTATAATTCAGTTTGGTATTTAAGTCATAGAAATAAGCTTTGTTTTCATTCCCCGTAAGCGCCAGAAACAAATGTGCATAAGAGGCCCTCCCCCCTATTAAAAAAGCACCCCTATCTTTTTCTAAGGGTCCTTCTAACAGAAGCCTGCTAGACACTAGTCCAATGCCACCACTCGCTTTAAAGTCTTTACTGTTTCCCTCTTTCTGATAAATGTCCAGCACAGAAGAAACCCTTCCCCCATATTTAGCTGGAATACCCCCTTTGTAGAGTTTTACATCTTTTATAGCATCTGGGTTAAACACAGAGAAGAAACCAAATAAGTGAGAGGAGTTAAACACAATGGCCTCATCTAAAAGAATTAAATTCTGATCTGCCGCACCACCCCTCACGTTAAAACCAGAGGCGCCCTCTCCAGCGCTGGTCACTCCAGGAAGTAATAACAGCGATTTTAAAACATCTGCTTCTCCTAAAATGACAGGGATCTTTTTAATGCTAGCGGCCGTAAGACCGTTCACACTCATCTGAGGTTTTCGAATACTATTGCGTTCTACACTTTCCACTAAAACAACTTCTTCTAATACAGCGGCTATTTCTTCTAACTGAACATCTAAACGCAGGTTTTCTGTCAGTGTTATTTGTTTTGAAAAGGTCTCAAACCCCAGGTAACTCATCTGTAATTCATAGGTGCCTAAGGGGAGTGACAAGGAATAAAAACCATATTCATTGGTTATGATACCCCTAGCCAAAGACGGCACGGCTATGGTCACTCCAATAAGGGTTTCATTACTACTAGCCTCTGAAACTACACCGCTAATGGTCGCTTCTTGTGCCATAATTTCCAATGGTGACAGGAAAAAAAAAGACACGATACAAAATAAAAAACAAGTGTGCTTTTTTAATAGGGAGCTGTACATGACACAAAATTAAGGAATTAGGAGCGACATTCATACCCGTTCAAATTTTAAATGGCCGCTCTGTAGGTTTGTCACAAAAATAGTACTTTAGGAGTATTAATGGAGCCCCGTTAAATAAACCATATGGAAGCATCTAAAATATCTGCAATACATTGCAAAAATTGCGAACACACTTTTGAAGGTAAATTTTGTCCAAATTGCGGCCAATCAGTATTTGAATACCAACGTCCATTTCGTTTTTTATTGGCAGA
>CAKZOR010000065.1 GCA_937136755.1 uncultured Flavobacteriaceae bacterium
GTTAGTGCCCTTTGAAGATTTACCTGAATATTCTAGAATCTGGATTTATCAGTGCAACAGACCTTTTACAGAGGCAGAAAGTGCAGCCGTTAAAGCGGCTTGCGAGAATTTCTTAGCGAACTGGACGGCCCATGGGTCTGCTTTACACGCAGGGGTAACTATGCCCTATAACCGCTTTATAATCTTTGGATTAGATGCGCAGCAAGGCGGCGCATCCGGCTGCTCCATTGACAGTTCAGTGCGTTTTATTCAAAGTCTAGAAGCGCAGTACCAGGTAGATCTTTTGGACAAGATGAATGTAACCTACAAGCAAGGACCTCATGTGGCACATAAAACCCTGATAGATTTTAAAAAAATGGCGAAAGACCGCTCAGTGAGTGCTAATACGGTTGTTTTTAACAATTTGGTCACCACCAAAGCAGAGTATGAAAATTATTGGGAAGTGCCTGCCAGTGAGAGTTGGCATGGACAATTCATGAAATAGCATTATTATATGTTTAACACTTTAAAAACCCACTTTAACCCATTGCTTTTGACGCTCATTTTTTTGAGTAGTCTCACCTCTTGGGCGCAACAGTCCAAGGAAGAAGCAAGAGCTCAATGGGTAGACAGCACTTATCAATCACTCACAGATGTCCAGAAAATTGGCCAATTGTTTGTGGTAATGATTCAGAGTAAAGCGCCAGAGAAAGAATTGAAGGTTTTTGAGGAGGAATTAAAAAGGCATCAGCCGGGAGGCGTAATATTTTCTTTGGGAACCCCGTATAAACAAGCCCAGTTAACCAATTATTACCAATCTTTAAGTAAGGTGCCACTCATGATCTCTATGGACGCAGAGTGGGGGGTAGCCATGCGATTGGATTCTGTGCCACAGTATCCCTGGAATATGACTTTAGGGGCTATTCAGGATCTAAGTCTCCTGAAAACGATTGGAAGCCATATGGGTATGCAGGCCAAACGAATGGGGGTACACATGAATTTTGCTCCAGTGGCAGATGTGAATATTAACCCCAATAATCCGATTATTGGCAATAGATCCTTTGGATCGGATGTAAAAAGGGTTTCCACAAGCGCTTTAGCCCTTAGTCAAGGAATGAATGAGGCTGGTGTTTTTACTTGTGCCAAGCATTTTCCAGGCCATGGAGACACTTCTGTAGATTCTCATAAAGCGTTGCCAGTACTGCCATTTACTAGAGAAAGACTGGATAGTGTAGAATTGTATCCCTATAAAACACCCTTATTAAAAGACGTTCAAGGGGTTATGGTGGCGCATTTAGATGTACCTGTACTCAGTGGTGAACCCGGATTACCGGTTTCTTTATCTCAAAAAGTCACTACAGATTTACTACAAAAAGAATTAAAATTTAAAGGACTTGTCTTTACAGACGCCCTAAATATGAAAGGTGCCTCTGATTTTTCTCCCGATGGAGATGTGTCTTTAAAAGCCTTATTGGCTGGAAATGACGTGCTGGTCATTCCAAATGATTTAGGTCTTTCCATTGCGCATTTGTCAGATGCTTTAAAAAAAGGAGTGCTCACAGAAGCTCGTTTAGCACATTCTGTGAAAAAAATATTAGGGGCCAAGTACGATTTGGGGCTTGATCAATACGCTCCGGTCCCTCTCAATGGACTTACCAAAGCATTGAACCAACCCATTTACAAGCAGACTATTGAGAAAGCATATGCCCAAGCGGCTACTTATGTGAGCCAAACAGATGCGACTCCTATTGTTTTAAAACCTTCAGATAAGGTAGCTTTTGTGGCACTTGGAGAAGCCTCCCCTAGGGTGTTTAAGGAAGCCCTCAAGTCTTATGGTGCTCAGGCGGTAGTTGTGTCTGATTTAAAAAATGGGGTCCAAGCTTTAAAAGCATTTGATTATGTGGTGGTAGGCCACCACAGGTCTATGGAAACTGCTTATAAAGCCCACCGTTTTAGCTCCGAAGAAGTATCCCTTTTAAAAGCCATTAACGCATTGTCTAATACCACTATTCTGGCTGTGTTTACAAAGCCTTATGCTGTGTTAAACCTCCCATTTATTGAAGATATTCCCCAATTGTTTTTTGGGTATCAGAATGCCATTCAAATGCAGCAATACGCCGCTCAAGTCCTTTATGGACAAAAGCCGGCCAAAGGGGTATTGCCGGTTTCTTTGAAAGGAGTTAAATAAAAGACTATGAAAATTGCCATTGTATGTTATCCCACTTTTGGTGGGAGCGGTGTAGTTGCTACGGAATTGGGTATAGCCCTTGCCAATAGAGGCCACGAAATTCATTTTGTGACCTATAAGCAGCCGGTTCGGCTGGAATTGTTAAGTGCAAATATTCATTTTCACGAAGTGAATGTACCTGAATACGCCTTGTTCCATTACCAACCCTATGAATTGGCCTTGTCTAGTAAATTGGTAGACACTGTGAAGATGTATGGCATTGAAGTGCTGCATGTGCATTATGCCATTCCTCATGCCTATGCAGGCTATATGGCCAAGCAAATGCTGGCCAAGGAAGGGATCTATATTCCTATGATCACTACTTTGCATGGTACGGACATTACGCTTGTTGGAAAGCACCCTTTTTACAAGCCTGCGGTTACTTTTAGTATCAATGAATCTGATGTGGTCACAGCAGTATCTGAGAGTTTGAAAAAGGATACCCTAGCCCTCTTTGATATTAAAAACGAGATTGAGGTCATTCCCAATTTTATAGACACTAAGAAGTATGCCCATGACTATACGGATTGCCAACGTTCTTTAATGGCGAAAGACCACGAGCGCATTGTGACCCATATCTCTAATTTTAGAAAGGTGAAGCGCATTGAAGATGTGGTGGCTGTTTTTCATAAAATTCAAGCGCGTATTCCTGCCAAACTGGTGATGGTAGGTGAGGGGCCAGAAAGGGAAAAAGCAGAAATTCAATGTGAGGCTCTTGGTATCTCAGACAAAGTATTATTCTTAGGAAACAGTAATGAAATTGATCGTATTTTATGTTTCTCTGACCTCTTTTTACTGCCCTCTGAGTCGGAGAGTTTTGGTTTGGCAGCTTTAGAGGCCATGGTTAATGAAGTTCCGGTGATTTCAAGCAATGCAGGAGGTATTCCTGAGGTAAATATTCATGGAGAGACCGGTTTTTTGAGTCCTGTAGGCGCTGTAGATGAAATGGCAGAGAATGCGCTGGCTATTCTGCAAGATCCTGAGGTCTTAGAGCAGTTTAAAAAACGTGCTGTTCTAGCAGCTCAGAAGTTCGACATCACCAATATTTTACCTTTGTATGAAAACGTTTACGAAAAGGCTTTTGTTTCTAGAAAAACCTTATCCAGCTAAAGAGACAAGTTAATTATAATTGACCGTCAGTTGGGCAATTAAAAGCGGCTTTTACTTTGTAAATAATTCCATTAGGGGAGCTGTGCATTCGCCAATCAATGTCTATAAGTCTTGTGTGGGGCACGCACAAAACAATGGCTTGATATCCTAATTTATTTGGTTCATGAATCAATGAAACACCATAGCTGTTTAAAGCAGCTTCTTTGTCTGCTACGGGGTCATAGACGCTTATTTGCGCTCCAAAGGAGTCTAAGGCATGGTAAACACTCATCACGCCTGTATTTCTAACATCTGGACAATTCTCTTTAAAGGAAAAACCCACCAATAGCACTTCGGTGCCTGGCATTCCTATTTTTTTTAGGGCCAGCATTTGAAGGACCTGTTGGGCCACAAAGCTACCCATCTCATTATTGAGTTTTCTACCGGCTAAAATTACTTTAGGATCATGGCCCACAAGCTTAGCCTTAGCGGCTAAGTAATAGGGATCTACTCCAATACAATGCCCACCCACTAAACCTGGACTAAACGGCATAAAATTCCATTTGGTGGCTGCCGCCTTCAGAACCTCATGGGTGTTTAAGCCCATTTTACTAAAAACTATGGCCAATTCGTTTACAAAGGCAATATTGAGGTCTCTTTGAGCATTTTCTATGACTTTAGCCGCCTCTGCGACCATAATACTGGGCGCTTGGTAGGTGCCTGCCTCAATCACGGTGGCATACACCTGATTAATGACAGCTGCAGATGCTGGGCTACAACCTGAAGTAATTTTAAGAATGTCTTTGAGTTTTCTGGCCTTATCCCCTGGGTTTATGCGCTCCGGAGAATAGCCTAAATAAAAATCTTCTTTGCCTTTTAAACCACTGTGTTTTTCTAATATAGGTAAGCAGATTTCTTCAGTAGCCCCAGGGTAAACGGTAGATTCATATACCACATAGTCTCCTTTTTTAAGATAGGGTCCTAGGCCTGCTGAAGCTTTTTCTAATAAGCTAAAATCTGGTTCATTGTCTTGGTTTACGGGGGTTGGAACACAAACAATATAAAAGTTTACTTTAGCTAAGCAACTTGGATCAGACGAGCAGTACAATCCGTTGTGCTCATTGTCATTTTTTTTTACGACTCCTTTTAAACTTTCTTTAGAAACCTCAAAGGTAGGATCAGCAAATGAATTTATTTGTGTTACCCTTTGGGTATTTAGGTCATAGCCTACTACAGCAAATTTTTCTGCCAGAAGTGTCGCTAGGGGGAGGCCAACATAGCCAAGACCTATAACACCAATTTTAAAGTTAGGTTCAGACATAGAAATTCAACATTATTTTTTTCCAATCTGATAGTATTCAAAGCCTCTCTTTTGCATTTCAATATCTGAATATTGGTTCCTGCCATCAAAGACAATAGGGTCTTGTAAGGCTGTTTTTATGGCGTCAAAATCAGGGGCTCTAAAGGTTTTCCACTCCGTGAGTAGAATCATAGCATGGGCATTTTCAAGTGCTTCATACTTATTGGAGGTGTACTTGACGTTTGGGGTATCTTTTAAATAAAAGTGCTGGGCTTCTTCCATGGCTTTTGGATCAAAAGCTTGAATTTTAGCCCCTCTTTTAACGAGGTCTTTAATAATATATATGGCGGGTGCCTCTCGCATGTCGTCTGTTTCTGGCTTAAACGCTAAGCCCCAAACGGCAAAGGTTTTGCCACTGAGATCTTCGCCAAAACGGGCCACAACTTTTTTAGCGATCACCATTTTTTGACTTTCGTTAACAGCCTCTACTGCACCAATTAATCTGGCATCATAGCCGTTTTCTAAAGCTGTTTTTCTCAGTGCTTTTACATCTTTAGGAAAACAAGAGCCGCCATAACCACTTCCTGGATAAATAAAACTGTACCCAATTCTGCTGTCTGAGCCAATCCCAATCCTCACTTTATTCACGTCTGCACCGACCAATTCACAGATATTGGCTACTTCATTCATAAAAGATATTTTAGTAGCTAACATGGCATTGGCCACATATTTTGTCATTTCTGCAGAGCGAACATCCATAGTAATGAGTCGGTCCATACTGCTTCTGAAAAAAGGGATATACAACTTACGCATTACTTCGCAAGCTTCTGGATCTTCAGCACCAATTACAACGCGATCTGGTTTCATAAAATCTGCAATGGCGTCGCCTTCTTTTAAAAACTCTGGATTAGAGACCACTGAAAATGACATATTTTCTCCTCTAAGGTCTAGTGCCTCTTGAATGGCGTTTCTAACCTTGTCTGCTGTTCCAACAGGTACTGTAGATTTGTCTACTATAATCAGCGGTTTTGTCATGTGCGTACCAATGCTTTTAGCCACTTGAAGTACATATTGTAAATCTGCTGCACCGTCTTCTCCCATGGGAGTTCCTACGGCTATAAATGCTACATCTGTAGTGGGTAATTGTGCGGCCAAATCAGTAGAAAAATGTAAACTATTGTTCTCTACATTTCGCTTTACCATGGCTTCTAAACCTGGCTCATAAATAGGAATAATCCCATTCTTTAAGTGATCAATTTTTTGTTGGTCTATATCTATACAATTTACTTTGTTGCCCATTTCTGCAAAACAAGTT
>CAKZOR010000066.1 GCA_937136755.1 uncultured Flavobacteriaceae bacterium
TCGAGGCGAACAAATAATACGCTAGCAGTCCACTTTGGACCGCAATAGGCATTTATATACAAAGGGCGCGGTTCTATAGAACCGCGCCCTTTGTATATAAGAAAAGGTAGTGCAAGCACTACCTTTTCTCTCCCAAATCTTACCATAAACTTAACCTACTTATGCTATGGTATGATACAAAAGTACATGAATTATTTTATAGAATCTGTAAGAAAACCTTAAATATTTTAAGGTTTAAATAACAATCTATTCTAAAAAGTAATTTTACTTTATATAATTGCGCTATTTCTTAAGAGATAGCTATTTTTTTAGGAGGCAGTATTGTATTAAGTAAAATAAAAAAGGCGGACAATTGTCCGCCTTTTTCCCCAAATCTTACCAAGAACGTAACCTAATTGTGTTTATGGTTCCATAAATGTATGAGGTCTTTATGCTAAAAAAAAATTTTATCGATGATCTACATGTTTTATCGATTAACGACACTTTTTTTTAACATTTGCTTAAGTTTTGGCCCTTATTTAGGACTTTTGAAGGGCTGGTTGCAAACAATTTTTAATAGGCCCTCTCGTTTTTGCCTTCAAAAAAGTTTACAAAAGCTCTATTGACTACCCTGTTTCCTCCAGGGGTTGGATAGTCTCCTGTGAAATACCAGTCTCCTAAGTTTTCAGGACAGGCCAAATGAAGGTTTTCTATAGTTTGGTATACAATCTCTACCTCCGCTATAATTTCTGGCCCTGTGAGTAATTGACCAATCTTGTGAGAGATTTCATCTACAGTGAAAGGCGCGTAAAATTCAGTGACATAGTTTACAACATCGGCGTCTTTAGACGCCAACTGAGCCACACACTTCTTGTAAATATTTTCTACCACATCCATGGTGTTGCGCTCTTTGTGAAGCGCAAGGGCTGCCCTAAAGGCTATAAAGTCTTCCAATTTTGCCATGTCTATTCCGTAGCAATCTGGATAGCGTATTTGTGGTGCAGAAGAGACCACGACTATTTTCTTAGGCCCTAAACGGTCTAGTATTTTTAAAATACTTTTCTCCAAGGTGGTTCCTCTTACAATGGAGTCGTCTATGATCACTAAGTTGTCTGTTTGTTTTACCGAGCCATAAGTAACGTCGTATACATGGGCCACTAGGTCATCCCTACCGGAGTCTTGTGTAATAAAGGTTCTGAGTTTGGCATCTTTAATAGCCACCTTTTCAATACGCGGTCTTACTTCTAAGATTTCGTGAAGTTCTGCTGAGGTTATATCCTTCCCAATGGCTAGTATTTGGGCTTCTTTCTCTCTATTCATATGGTTTTGTGCCTCGCGCACCATACCGAAGAATGAGGTTTCTGCTGTATTGGGAATATAAGAGAATACGGTGTTTCTAATATCTCCTTGTATACTGTCTAAAATTTGAGGGAAAAGGTATTTTCCAAGGGCTTTGCGCTCTTGGTAAATTTCTTTGTCACTCCCTCTTGAGAAATAAATGCGCTCAAAGGAACAAGCTTTGCGTTCTAAGGGCGCTAAGATTTGCTTAATATTCATTTCACCATTCTTTTTAACGAGAATGGCACTTCCGGGATCTAGTTCTTTTACTGCTTCAAAGGGCACATTGAATACCGTTTGAATGGCAGGGCGTTCTGAGGCAACCACGACTACTTCTTCGTCTGCGTAGTAATAAGCAGGTCTAATTCCAGCAGGGTCTCTGAGTACAAAAGCGTCTCCATGGCCTATTAATCCAGCCATAGCGTAACCTCCGTCAAAGTTTTTAGAGGCTTTTTTGAGTATTTTACCCACATTGAGGCGCTCGGCAATAATCGCAGAGGCTTCCATCTTGGTGTAGCCTTCTTTTTTAATTTGTTTGTATAATTTGGCTACGGCGTCGTCCAGGAAATGACCAATTTTTTCCATGACCGTGACCGTATCTGCGTCTTCTTTTGGGTGTTGCCCTAGGGTTACTAAATTTTCAAAGAGCTCTTTGGCATTGGTCAT
>CAKZOR010000067.1 GCA_937136755.1 uncultured Flavobacteriaceae bacterium
CCCGATCCATAGCATAATCTGTACATCCTTCTTTTCTGTTTATATGAAGCCACTTCACAACTTCTAGGTGACCGTTCTCTGCAGCCCAGTTCATAGCATAACCGTTACATGCTTCTTTGCTGTTTATTTTTCCGAAAGTACAATTTTCTATAATTTGTGAAATTGCATCTAACATCTCTTTTTTGTTTTCACTTTCTTGTGCTAAAAGCAAAAGTTTTTGTTCTTTGACAAGAAATGGTCTGTATTTGATTGTTTCTTCTGTAGAAGGTAACACCAACTCATATGTTGGTGTATTTAATTTTGGTAATCCCATAATTATATCATCCTTTAATTAATTTATAGTCGTGTCAAAACTTTTGGTAATTTTGAAATTAGTTTTCTCTCCACTTGGTTGATTGCTATATTTGCTAATCTGTTTAAGAAACTACTACCAGCACCGCCAGGAAGAATTTCCCAATATCTATATGCGAAACTAACACTCATTTTTTCTATTTGGTTTGCATTTGCATAACCCATCTCAATAGAACCAATTGTTTTTGGAAATGCTTCCATAACTCTTACACCAAGTCTTCTTGTATCTCTTTCATCCAATTGATATATATCAATATTTCCTACATAATTATAATAATAGTTAGCACCGAAATTATCGCTGGCGTTCATATTGTATGCAGTATTTTGCCATTCGTGAAAGAATTTTTGTTCTTTGTGGTCATTGGAAACATAAAATGTTGCTGATAAATCTTCATAGGTTGAACCCATAACAACATTTCTTATTGGCCCATATCCAGATAAATCTTCTTTTGTTTCAATAGGTTGCATAGTAACAACACTAGACAAAAAACCTTCTGGTAATTCTCATCTTTTAATTAATTCTAATGCTTGTGCACTTTGAGTTTCAATATCTGATAATAATTCGTTATAATGTGGATTTGCAGAAACAAATTCTTGAACTTCTTGTTCATTTGGCATTTCTAAACCACATTTTTCCATTTCAATAGCTAAAGCAGTTTCAGCACAAACGGTCTTTTTAATTACTTCAATTTTCTTTGAAGCATTTTCAGGGGCTCTAAAGGCACCTGCAATAATAAAAAAAGAAGGTTTGGCTGCTTCTTTTTTAGCCAAGCTAATTTCTACAGTGGAGAGCGATAAGGGGCTGCTGTTAAAAAAAGTGGCCTCTTGAATTTTGTGTTCCACTTCTTTTGTAGCCTCTTGAAAGGCCACTCTTTTATTTTCTGTGTGAACATTATAAGATTGATATACACTGAGCGCTCCACTAACACCAATAAGCGCAGCTGCAGCATATCTCAGTAAAACCTTTCTAAATTGCCCCACATTTTTATGGGCGTATTGAGGGTCTAATTGGAAGACAACAGGCTCAGAAGACTGTTGGGAGCTTTGATTTAATCCGGCTGAAGGAACTACTTTAACCGCCTGTAATCCAAAAGAAGCAGGCAAATAGTTGTATTCGTGATAGGGTTTAAAGCTTATTTTAGCTTCGCTGTTTTGGGTGAAAATACCCAAACCATCTAAAGCGAGCGCATGACCAGAAGTCAATTCTGATTTCCACAATTGCACTTCTTCCTTTACAAGGGCTAAAGCAGCTTCATATGTGATTGAAAGCAGGGCGGCTATATGAGATACTAATATGCCGTCTCCAACCTGGAGCTGTTCATTAAAAGACACCACCTTTGTTGGTGGATAAAACGTATGTGTTTTCTCATGGTGACTCGCACCTTTCTCGTGCGTTAGAACAGCACCAAAACCAGGTATCACAACACAGTTGTATCTAAATAATAAGGGGCTTATGTACTTTTCTAATTGCATGATTACAAATATGGCCTTTTTTGGCGCTTTTTAAAATTGAGTGGATCATTTTTTATTAACATTTTAAAAGTGTACCTTATAGAAAACAGCTATATGCAACGTTCTAAGGTATTTATGATTGCAGTTTTGCGCCTACAAGCCCTCCCGGGCGTAGGCGCAAAAACGGCACGTAAAATCATTTCTCATTATGGATCTGCCCAAGCTTTTTTTGAATCTCCAAGAGACCACAGCATGGTGCTTTCTGTTAAAGAGTCAAAAACACCTGCAGATTATCTGCACGCATGCTACCTTAAACTGGCTACTGAAGAATATGACTTTATTATAGCCAATAAGATTCAAACCTTTTATTTTGAAGATCCTAATTACCCTTATTTTCTCTCTTTAACTCCAGATGGGCCTATACTTCTCTTTGGAAAAGGCCATTTAAATACAGGGGCTAAAAAAATTATAGCTATTGTAGGTACGCGGAAAATGACATGTATGGGCAAAGATTTTTGTGCGCAATTTATAGAGGAAATAAAGCCATTAGACCCAGTAATAGTGAGTGGTTTTGCCAAAGGGATAGACATTACGATTCAAAGAGCTGCCGCAGAACAGGGCTTACAAACCATTGGATGTCTGGCCCATGGATTTAAAAGAATTTACCCAGCCCTCCACCGCCCTTACATCAAAGAGGTCATGGAGCAAGGGGGTTTTTACACGGAGTTCTTTTCTGGAATGCATGCTTTACCCGGCCATTTTGTGAGTAGAAATAGGATAATAGCAGGTCTTTCTCAGGCGACCCTTGTTGTGGAGTCTGCCAAGAAAGGAGGCTCTTTACACACTGCCCAACTGGCCCATAGCTATGATCGTGCTGTCTTTGCGGTTCCAGGAAGAAGCACAGACTTTTTTAGTGAAGGCTGCAACGATCTCATTAAGCATTTAAAAGCGCAAATGCTCACCCATTCTAGAGACCTAATCAATAGTATGAACTGGCAAGATCAGCCTGGGATCGTTTTAAATATGGGTTTAGCCAGTAGCAGAGAAGAAAGTATTAAAGATAAAACGGACCATTATACCCCAGAAGAATCTGCCTTGTATCAGTGCCTTTTCTCCAAGGGGAAAATGCATGTAGATCAGTTGGCGAGACTGTTAGAATGGGAGATAAAAGTGCTGTATCCTTGCTTAATGACCTTAGAGCTCAAAGGAGGAGTGCGGCATTTGCCAGGCCAATTCTATGAGGCCATTTAAGATGAGCGCCCCATTATCCATGCCTAATGAAACAAGCAGACCCTGCTATATTTAATAGCCTACTTTTTCTCTAACCCTTGTGAGCACACTATTGGCTATTAGGGCTGCTTTTTCTGCTCCTACAGCCAAAGCCTTATCTATTTCTTCTGTGTGATTCATGAAATACTCAAAACGTTCTCTAGCGGGATTAAACTGATCGAGTATTAATTCGTAGAGCGCTTGTTTGGCATGCCCAAAACCGTAATTGCCTCCAGTATAATGATCCCTCATTGCAGCTGTTTGCGCAGGGGTAGCTAGTATTTTGTAGAGGGCAAATACATTATCGGTGTCTGGATCTTTAGGGTCTTCCATTGGGGTAGAATCTGTTTGAATACCCATAATTTGTTTTCTGAGCGCCTTGTCGGATTGGAATAGATCAATGGTGTTGCCTTTGCTCTTACTCATTTTAGCGCCGTCTGTTCCTGGAACATACATGCTAGATTCCTGTACTTTGGCTTCTGGTAGCACAAAAGTGTCTCCCAATTTTGCATGAAATCTTGCAGCTACATCTCTGGTCATTTCTATATGTTGCAATTGGTCTTTACCTACGGGTACAAATTCTGCATCGTAGGCTAAAATGTCTGCAGCCATAAGCATAGGGTATGTGAATAAGCCAGCGTTCACATCTTCTAAGCGGTCTGCCTTGTCCTTAAACGAATGGGCTAAGGTGAGCCTTTGATAGGGGAAGAAACAACTTAAATACCAAGACAACTCAGTGACTTGAGGTACGTCGCTCTGTCTGTAAAATACGGTCTTTTCAATATCTAGTCCAAATGCCAGCCAAGTAGCTGCGGTGGCATAAGTATTGTGCCTTAGCGTGGCTCCATCTTTTATTTGAGTCAATGAATGCATGTCTGCAATAAATAGGAAAGAATCATTATTAGTATCCTTAGCCATCTCTATTGCGGGTTTTATAGCCCCTAAAATATTGCCTAAATGCGGAACACCTGTGCTTTGTACCCCTGTGAGAATTCTTGCCATAGTAGTTGTTAGATATGTAAAGCACAAAGGTAACAGAATTATACTTTTTATGACCCTATTTTTGACCGGCTTATTATCCCTATATTTGACCTTATGCAAAAGTTATTACACTACTTGCTCATTCCCTTTTACAGGATATGGTTTTATTTGGTGACTGTATCCTTGATCATTGTGTTTTCTCCCATTCTTTTTATCACTACCCTGCGCCAAGAGTGGTATCCGCAATTTTATTGGATGGCCAGAAACTTATGGGCCAAACCGATCTTATTTGCCATGGGTATTTCCCTAAAGGTAGATTGGGAAGATCGTTTTAAGCCCCAGCAAAGTTATATGCTTGCCCCAAACCACACCTCTATGTTAGACATTATGGCTATGTTGGCCTTGAGCCCGCATCCCTTTGTCTTTGTAGGAAAGAAGGAACTGACCCAGTTTCCTATTTTTGGGTTTTTCTATAAGAGGGTTTGTATCTTAGTAGATCGCGGCAATTCCCACAGCCGAACAGATGTGTATAGGAAAGCACAAAAGCGATTAGAAAACGGACTTAGTGTTTGTATTTTTCCTGAGGGTGGCGTACCGCCCCCTGAGATCGTTTTAGACCGATTTAAGGACGGTGCTTTTAAGATGGCTATCTCTCATCAAATACCCCTGGTGCCCATTATTTTCTACGATCACAAAAAGCTGTTTCCTTTTGAATTTTTTCACGGAAGGCCAGGCACCTCTAGGGTAAAGGTGTGTGAATTTATAAACACCAAAGATATGACGTCTAAAGAAGCTAAAGCGCTCAGTGATCGGGTTAGGGATCAGATGATTGAAACGCTTACAAGTTCCCCTCTTTAGCAGGCTTTCTTTAGTCTATTTTTTTCATAAAAAAACCAGCCCTCAGGCTGGTTTTTATTTTTCGTATCAAAGGGGGAGATTATTTCCCTAAGGCAGACAATGCTTCTTTGATTTTTCCTTCCAGTTCATCCATTAAATCAGGATTGTCTAGCAAGAGTGTTTTTACAGCATCTCTCCCTTGTCCTAATTTGGTATCTCCATAGCTAAACCAAGAACCACTCTTTTTAATGATTTCAAAATCTACCCCAAGGTCAATGACTTCTCCCACTTTAGAGACCCCCTGACCATACATAATGTCAAATTCAGTGGTTTTAAAAGGTGGGGCTACTTTATTTTTCACCACTTTAACCCTTGTTTTATTTCCTTGTACGTCTCCGTCTGTATCTTTTATCTGAGTAGATCTTCTGATGTCTAAACGAACAGAGGCATAGAATTTAAGTGCATTACCCCCAGTAGTCGTTTCTGGATTTCCAAACATGACTCCAATTTTTTCTCTCAATTGGTTAATGAATATGACGGTACAATTGGTTTTGCTAATGGAACCAGTTAATTTTCTGAGCGCTTGAGACATTAATCTGGCGTGAAGCCCCATTTTAGAATCACCCATTTCTCCTTCAATTTCACTCTTTGGCGTTAGTGCCGCTACGGAGTCAATCACAACAATATCAATAGCCCCTGAGCGAATTAAATTATCTGCAATTTCAAGCGCCTGCTCTCCATTGTCTGGTTGAGAAATAATCAAATTGTCTATGTCTACCCCGAGCTTTTGAGCGTAAAAACGGTCAAAAGCGTGCTCCGCATCTATAAAAGCAGCAATTCCACCCGCTTTCTGTGCTTCTGCCATAGCGTGAAGTGTTAGGGTGGTTTTACCTGAAGACTCCGGGCCGTAAATTTCAATAACCCTTCCCTTTGGATATCCTCCAACACCCAAGGCTAAGTCCAATCCCAATGAACCAGAAGAAATGACTTCTACATCTTGGACAACACTGTCCCCCATTTTCATGACGGCACCTTTACCGTAGGTCTTGTCTAGTTTGTCTAGTGTGAGTTGTAAGGCTTTTAATTTAGATGCTTGTTCGTTGCTCATAATCTTTTTATTAGGATTGCTAAAGTACTCTATCTTTTTTCAAGTACCAAGTTATTTTAAATATTTTTTGGAAATTTTCCAACTTTTGTGGAGATATTCCCGCTTTTTTAAGCAATCACTGAGACAGTCCTACAAATTGAGATCTAATAAAATATGTATCTTTGCAAGATCTTAACCCTTAAAAACATTGGTATAGCATGCAACTGTACAATACTTTAAGCGCTGAGGAGAGAAAAGCTTTAATTGCTGAGGCAGGCCTAGACAGGCTTACCATCTCTTTTTATGCCTACCATCAGATTGGAAACCCTTCCTTATTTAGAGATTACTTATTTATCCATTGGAATGACCTAGAAGTGCTGGGCCGTATCTATGTAGCCCACGAAGGCATTAATGCGCAACTATCTGTTCCAGCCATACATTTTAACGCTTTTAAAGCACACTTAGACAGCATTACTTTCTTGGAAAATGTCCGACTCAACATCGCTATTGAACAAGACAACTTTTCTTTTCTAAAACTCAAAGTCAAAGTGCGTCACAAGATTGTGGCAGACGGTTTAAACGACGCCTCTTTTGACGTGACCAATAAAGGGGTTCATTTAGATGCGGAGAAGTTCAATGACATTATAGAAGACCCCAACACAGTGCTAGTAGACATGAGAAATCACTACGAAAGTGAAATAGGGCATTTTAAAAATGCCATTACCCCAGATGTAGACACTTTTAGAGATTCTTTAGACCTCATAGAAGAAGACCTCAGGGCACACAAAGAAGACAAAAATTTAGTGATGTATTGTACTGGAGGTATTCGCTGTGAAAAAGCCTCTGCTTATTACAAACACAAAGGATTTAAAAATGTATTTCAGTTAGAAGGCGGTATTATTGAATACGCCAGACAGGTAAAAAACAAAGGCTTGGAAAATAAATTCATTGGTAAAAACTTTGTTTTTGACCACCGTAGAGCAGAGCGTATTTCAGAAGACGTCATTGCACACTGCCACCAGTGTGGAAACTCCTGTGACACTCATGTGAACTGCGCCAACGAGGCTTGTCATCTGTTATTTATTCAGTGCCCCACCTGTGCCAATGCTATGGACGACTGTTGCTCAGACGCCTGCAAAGAAGTACACAACCTCCCTTTTGAGGAGCAGAAAGCCCTCAGAAAGGGTAAAACGGTGAGCAATAAAATATTTAAGAAAGGCCGCTCAGAAGTCTTGAAGTACAA
Organism: uncultured Flavobacteriaceae bacterium; assembly: GCA_937136755.1. Lineage (GTDB taxonomy): Bacteria > Bacteroidota > Bacteroidia > Flavobacteriales > Flavobacteriaceae > MAG-120531. Next base: position 7,221 of record CAKZOR010000067.1, read on the forward strand.
GCATTGAGGCTCCCCCTCGTACAAAGCGCTCAACAGCTCTAAATACAAGGCCCCACATTTATATGTGGGGCTTTTTTTAGGGAGCATAATTTGTAGTATCTTTACATCAGCGCTGTTTTTTGGGTGTCTACTTATAAGGCATCGGCCGGAGGCCAAAAACAAATTAGGGCGTGCATTCATTACTAATCTAGTGTCTGGGATCTTTTCCAGGCTTTGAGAATATAAAATATATGGGCTGTAGTAGTTGTGCCACTGGCGCAGACGGACAACCCCGAGGCTGTAAGAGCAATGGCACTTGCGGTACGGATAGTTGTAATAAATTAACGGTTTTTGACTGGCTTTCCAACATGAGCCTTCCTGCGGGAGAGGCGCCGTTTGATTGTGTGGAAGTCCGTTTTAAAAATTCCAGAAAAGAATACTTTAGAAATTCAGAGGGACTCCCTTTGCAAATTGGTGATTTGGTGGCCACACAAGCCACTTCTGGACATGATCTGGGTATGGTGACTTTAACGGGTTCACTAGTGAAAGTGCAGATGAAGAAGAAAAAGGTGTCTTTCACCAATGACGACCTTCCTAAGGTGTACCGTAAAGCCACGGAAAAAGACATTGCCATTTGGCAGCGTTGTAGGGATCGTGAGGAGGAGATAAAGAAGCGCTCTAGAGAGATTGCTATTTCGTTGAATTTACAGATGAAACTCTCCGACGTGGAGTTTCAGGGAGACGGTTCTAAGGCCACTTTTTTCTATACGGCAGAAGATCGCGTAGATTTTAGACAGCTCATTAAGGACATGGCTAAGGCCTTTGGAATTCGCATTGAAATGCGTCAAATTGGTTACAGACAAGAAGCCCAGCGATTGGGAGGTATTGGGTCTTGTGGCCGTGAATTGTGCTGTTCTACTTGGCTTACAGATTTCAGGTCTGTGGGTACGGCAGCAGCGCGGTATCAGCAGTTGTCTTTAAACCCACAAAAATTAGCGGGTCAATGTGGTAAATTAAAGTGCTGTCTCAATTTTGAATTAGATGTTTATGTAGACGCTCTTAAAGATTTCCCTGCGGCAGATACTAAATTGTTTACAGAAAAAGGATTGGCTTTTTGCCAAAAGGTAGATATTTTTAAAGAGAAACTATGGTTTACCTATCGCGACGATCCCAGCAATTGGCACACCCTTTCTAAGGATCAGGTCAATGAGATACTGGCTAAGAATAAGGCCAAGGAGCCGGTGCCAAGTTTGGAGGCCTATGCTATTGAGGAAGAGTCTGTGGCGGCTGAGTTGGTTTTTGAAAATGTGGTAGGCCAAGACAGCCTCACCCGTTTTGACGCCCCTAAAGGAAGGCGCAACAAAAACAATAAGAATAGAAACAAAAATAGAGGACCTAGAGATAAAGCAGCCGTTCATGGGGGCAACAATAACAAGCCCAGAAAAGCGAATAAACCAAGACAGGCCGGTAAAGCCGCTGAAGGAAATAAACCCCAAAGAAATAATACCCCAAAAAGTAATTCAAACGGAGCGCCAACCCATAAAAAAAGACCACAGAGAAACCCTAAGCCCAAAGGCAATAACAAACCCAATAATGAGAACCAGCAAGACACTCCTCAGCAGTAGTTTTTTGTGTGGGGCGGCCCTTTGGTTGCTCCAATCTTGTAGTGGTGCCGGCTCACAATCTGATTTTCAGGAACTCCCTGAGGCGGGTTGGCCGCTCAGGACCCCTGTTCGTTTTAGTCTGACTGTTAAAGACAGTTTGTCCGACCAATCCCTATGGATTGCCTTGAGACACGACCAAGACTATCCTTTTAGTAATATTTTTTTAATCACCACGCTGAGTCATCCTAATGGGTCGGTCATTACAGACACCCTATCTTACGATTTGGCTGCTTCAGATGGTCAGTGGCTGGGCAGTGGAAACGGTATTATCACCCACCAACTCCCTTTTAAAAAGGGAGTGCGCTTTGACAGTGCTAAGCCTTATGAGCTTTCCATTTATCAGGCCGTTAGAAGTCTTGGGTCCCAAGAAGGCATGGCCTTTTTGCCCGGAGTACTCTCTGTAGGCTATCTGTTAGAAAAATCAACTTCCAATCCAAAATAATCCCTGTGGCTAAAGCAAAAACTCCTTCAAAAACACTTCAAAAACCACCCATGCCTAAAGGCTTTAAAACCTATGCAAGGGTTTTTTGGGCCCTATTTTTCTTGGGGGTAATAGGATTTTTTAGCCTGTTTTACTTAGCCTCCATAGGGGTCTTTGGAGACATGCCCACCTTTGACAGATTGGAAAATCCTCAGACCAATCAGGCCACTCAAATTATCAGTGCAGACGGAAAGGTGCTCGGGACTTTTTATTTAGAAGAAAACAGGAACCCAGTTACTTTTGAGGAACTTCCTGAAAACCTAGTCCAAGCCTTATTGGCTACCGAAGATGTTCGTTTTTACGACCACTCAGGCATTGACGCTATTGGAACTTTAAGGGCTGTAGCCTATTTAGGGACTAGGGGAGGCGCCAGCACCATTACCCAACAACTCTCTAAACTGCTCTTTACCAAGAGAGCCTCTTCCAATAAATTTGCCAGACTGCTTCAGAAAGTCAAAGAATGGGTCATAGCCACGCGATTGGAGCGCCAATACACCAAGAACGAAATCATGGCCATGTACCTCAATATTTACGATTTTGGAAATAATGCAGACGGGATTCGCTCGGCAGCCAATATTTATTTTGGCAAGGAACCCATTGAGCTAGACCCTAAAGAGTCTGCTATGCTGGTGGGTATGCTTAAAAACTCCAGCCTCTACAACCCCATTCCCTCTAGAAATCCCGTGGGCACAAGAAACAGGAGAAACGCTGTCTTGGCTCAGATGGAGAAGTATGACTTTTTAGATACCGCTACCAAAGACTCCCTTCAAGCAAGGCCTTTAGACTTGAATTTTAGCCCTCAAACCCACAGAGACGGAAAAGCCACTTACTTTAGAATGTACCTTCAGGGCTTTTTAAAGCAATGGATTGCAGAAAACCCCAAAGAAGACGGCAGTAAATACAACCTGTATTTAGACGGATTAAAGGTCTACACCACCATAGATTCTCGTATGCAGGCCAATGCAGAAAACGCCGTAAAGGGACATATGAAAAACCTTCAGGCGGCCTTTTTTAAACAAAACACCCAAAAGAAGAATCCCACCACTCCTTTTAGAGATATTGAACCGGAACAGGAAGAGGCCATTATAGACCGGGCCATAAGAACTTCTGAACGCCGCAGACAAATGCGTGAAAAAGGCTTTACAGAAGCCCAAATTACAGCTAGTTTTAAGGTAAAACGCGCCATGCAGGTCTTTGATTGGAACAGTCCCAACCAACAGAAGGACACCCTAATGAGCCCGCTGGATTCTATTCGTTATTACAAATCTTTTTTACGTGCCGCTATGATGTCCATGGAGCCGCAAACAGGCCATGTACGCGCTTGGGTAGGGGGGGTAAATTACCGCCACTTCCAGTACGACAATGTCATTCAAGGGACCAGGCAAGCAGGCTCTATTTTTAAACCTTTTGTGTACGCCACTGCTATAGACCAACTCAGATTGTCTCCTTGCGAGACCCTTCCAGACACTCAATTTTGTATTGCCGCTGGCAAGCACGGAAATATGGAACGCTGGTGCCCTAAAAATTCAGGAGGCACCTACACGGGGGAGATGCTCACTTACAAGCGTGCACTCGCCAAGTCTGTAAACTCCGTGACTGCTCAGGTCATAGACAAGGTGGGCCCCAATCCTGTAGTGCAGTTGGTTAAAAATTTAGGTATCAAAAGCAAGTTACTCCCCGTACCCTCTATTGCGCTAGGTACTGCAGACGTAAATGTCTATGAGATGGTGGGTGCCTATGGTACCTTTGCCAATAAAGGGGTGTATGTAAAACCGGTGATGGTTACGGCCATTACAGATAAGGCAGGGACCCTACTTTATGAATACGTGCCAGAAACTAAGGACGTTATGTCACAAGATGTGGCCTATACGGTAACCAATTTGTTGGAAGGGGTCACTAAAGACGGCTCTGGGATTAGACTCCGCACCGAAGGGGCAGAGGAATACCGCCCTGAGTACAAAGAAATTGTCACTGGGTATCCCTGGGCTTTTAAAAATCCCATTGCTGGAAAAACAGGGACCACACAAAACCAGTCAGACGGTTGGTTTATGGGTATGGTACCCAACCTGGTTTCTGTGGTTTGGGTCGGTGGAGAAGAACGCGCCACCCACTTTGAAGATATTGCCTATGGACAAGGCGCCTCTATGGCCTTACCTATTTGGGCCAATTATATGCGTGACAATTACGCCATACCTGAATTGGGTATTTCAATGGAAGCCTTTGAGCGTCCAGAAAACCTGAGTATTTTAGTAGACTGTGAACCTGTGCTTACAGAAGAAGGCGATCCGGGTATTGATTTGGCAGAAGACGACCTCGAGGGACTGGATTTTTAAAGCGCTTTTTTAGGCCTTATCAGGCCGATGCTTTCTTGACCTCCTCCCAACCCCTATCGTTCTTTTTTGTACCTTAACACAAAGCATTTCCTATGATTCAAAAAGTAGTTCCCTCCGTGCAAGCCGCTATAGAAGGGGTGCAAGACGGCCAAACATTTATGTTGGGTGGTTTTGGACTCTGTGGTATTCCAGAAAATGCCATAGCAGCCTTAGTAGACAGTGGTGTGAAAGACCTGGTCTGTATTTCTAACAATGCTGGGGTAGCAGACTTTGGTATTGGCCTTATGCTGGTGAAGCATCAGGTAAAAACCATGGTGGCCTCTTATGTGGGGGAAAACGACGTCTTTGAGCAGCAAATGCTCTCCGGAGTTTTAGAAGTTATCCTGACGCCTCAGGGCACTTTGGCAGAAAAATGCCGGGCGGCCCAAGCGGGTATCCCCGCCTTTTATACGCCTGCGGGCTATGGTACAGAAGTGGCAGAAGGCAAGGAAACTCGGGAATTCAACGGCAAAATGCACCTCTTAGAAGAGGCGTATAAAGCAGACTTTGCTTTTGTAAAGGCTTGGAAAGGAGACACCGCAGGGAATCTAATCTTCGAAGGGACCGCGAGAAACTTTAACGCCTGCATGGCTGGGGCCGCCACCATTACAGTAGCTGAGGTAGAGGAGCTGGTTCCAGCAGGTAGCTTAGATCCCAATCAAATTCACATTCCAGGAATTATGGTACAACGTATTTTCCAGGGTGCGAATTACGAAAAGAGAATAGAACAACGCACCACTAGACCAAACCCATAAAAGACCGCAGTATGTTAGATAAAAACGGTATTGCAAAACGCATTGCACAGGAAGTTCAAGACGGTTATTACGTAAACTTAGGGATTGGGATACCCACCCTGGTAGCGAATTTTGTACGCGAAGACATTTCGGTAGAATTTCAATCTGAGAACGGCGTCTTGGGTATGGGGCCTTTTCCTTTTGAGGGTGCAGAAGACGCAGACCTCATCAATGCGGGAAAACAGACCATTACCACCCTTCCTGGAGCAGCTTTTTTTGACTCTGCCATGAGTTTTGGAATGATCCGCGCCAAACAAGTGCACCTCACCATTTTAGGGGCTATGGAAGTGGCCCAAAACGGAGATATAGCCAATTGGAAAATCCCAGGGGTCATGGTCAAAGGCATGGGTGGCGCTATGGATTTAGTCGCCTCCGCAGATAATATTATTGTGGCCATGATGCACACCAATAAAAAGGGAGATTCCAAACTTCTCAAACGCTGCTCCCTCCCCCTCACAGGCGTAGGCTGTGTAAAAAAAATAGTCACCAACCTAGCGGTGTTGGAAGTGACCCCAGAAGGCTTTAAGCTCCTCGAACGCGCCCCGGGCGTGTCTGTGGTAGACATACAAGCCGCCACCGAAGGACAGCTCATTATTCCGGACGTAGTTCCGGAGATTGCGGTGTAAATAAAAACCCCTTAGCGAGCGCTAAGGGGTTTTTAGTGTATGGGGCGGCGCCCAAAATATATTCTTAGTTTTTTTATCCCTTGATGTTTGCGCTTAAGAATTCGCGGTTCAGACGGGCAATGTTCTCTAAAGAAATACCTTTAGGACATTCTATTTC
>CAKZOR010000068.1 GCA_937136755.1 uncultured Flavobacteriaceae bacterium
CCCGTCGGAGTCAAAATCTGGAGAAAGACTGTTCTCATCCATAGGATCTGAGCCACAGGCCAGCTCGTCTATATCTGTCTGACCATCGTTGTCGTCGTCTGGATCTATACAATCTGGCAGCCCGTCTGCATCGTAATCTGAAGACATGCTGGCCGCATCTAAAGCATCCGATCCACAGTTATTCTCGTGAAGATCTGTTTGTCCGTCGTTGTCGTCGTCCGTATCTGCATTATTTCCGGTGCCGTCTCCGTCTGTGTTCTGGCATTCAGTTTCATCTAAGGGAAAAGCGTCTTCATAGTTCAAACAACCATCGTTGTCTGCGTCTGGGTCTACACAATCTGGAATCCCATCTGAATCGTAATCTGGAGATAGACTATTGGGATCTAATGGATCTGAACCACAGGCTTCTTCATCCGTATCTGTCTGACCGTCGTTGTCGTCATCTAAATCTTCACAATTGGCCAATCCGTCGCCATCTGTATCTATGGGCGTATCAAAGAAATCCCTTGGATCGGTGCCACAATCTTCTTCTACCGTATTGGTAAATCCGTCGCCGTCCATGTCTGCATCACAGATATCTCCCACCCCATCACCATCTAAATCTGCCTGATCTGTATTGGGGGTATACACACAATTGTCGTTGGCATTTATTATGGTGTCATTGTCTATATCCGGATCTACACAATCTGCTATGCCGTCTCCATCGGTGTCTTCGGGTTTGCTTGAAGCATCCCTAGGATCCGTGTCGCAGCTTACTTCTACCGTATTGGTAAAGCCGTCCCCGTCTATATCTGCATCACAAACATCTCCAAGTCCGTCTGCATCTAAATCTGCCTGATCTACATTCACCACCGTGGGGCAATTGTCGTTAATGTCTAAAATACCGTCCCCATCGGTGTCGCCTGCTTCAATGACCAAGCTGCCATTAATATAAGTAAGCGTATAATTATTTGCGGTAAACCCGCCCGGCTGAATCACATAAGTTCCGGCAGTTGTTGCGCCCTGACTGCTTCCAGAATAGCTCAGGGCTCCCGAAAGTTGTGCAGCAGATTCTCCAGCAATAAAACCGGTATAAACCACCCCATTCCCGCCACTGTAAGGACTTCCATCGTATACTTTTGTAGCGTCATTGGCCTTAATTTGCAAAGGGATTTTATTAATGACCCCTGAGGTGTTGCTGTAGGTACCCGCATTGGTCAATACATAATTAGAGGCGTCTGTACCACTGAGAGAAAGCCCGCTTAAAAAATAGGTCTTTCCACTGCCTGCTTGGGCATTAGAAAAATAGCTACTGCCTAAAGTACTCACAAGATCCCCACTTAAGGTACCACTTAAAGTGAGCGACATACCTGTAATGGCCGTTGTACCATCGTAATTTCTCATCACAGTACTTGGACTGGCGGTTACAGACTTGGGGGTGAATTCTACAGTACCCACCAAGGTAAGGCGATCGCTAAAATTCACAGAGGTCTCTACAATGTCAATAGCAGCTACAGCGTAGGCCCCAACCTTATAAAAGTTAGCGGTACTCTTGGTGTCTGGAGAGAGGCTCAATCCAAAACGAGCCGTGCCTCCCACGCCATCATTAAAAGTATAGGTGCCATCAGAATAAGTGGGCAGCGCCAAAGTAACCACCGTACTTGAAGTACTGCTGTAATATTTCCCACTTAAAATGCTATAGGTAGCCGTATTCCCATAAACCATAGTCGTATTGGACACCGTCACCAACAATTCATCTGCCGCCACAATGGTAAAGTCTCCTGGCACATAAGAAATGGTATAATTAATGGCTGAATAGCCAGACGGACTCAGCACATTGGTATAGGTGCCGGCCGTTTCCGTACCCGCATTGGTTCTTACAATGCTAAGGGTTCCTGTGAGGTCTGCCGCTAGGGTGTCGTCACTGATAAAGCCCACCACAGTGACCCCCTCATATCCAGCTTCATCTGTTTGGGTCACAAATTTAGCGTCGTCCCGAGCCGTAACGGTGAGGGTTCTAGTACTAATCGTGCCACTTCCATTGGTCCAATTTAAACTGTAATTGGCCGCGTCTGTTCCAATTAGAGTAACACCGCCCTGAACAATCGTTCTACTACCTGCGTTTTTTGAATCATAGGTCGCAATCCCATTCACGGTGACATTGTCTCCTTCAACCACACCGGACAGGAGGCCATACCCAGATATCCCCGAAGGGAGGCTGTTGTTGTCATCAGAGACCTTAGTCACTCCCGAACTACCCGTTAAATACGCCACTTTTCCCGTAATACTCGCCGTAGTGCTGGGCTGGGTCTGAATGCTATAATTATTTATATCGGAACCTGCGTAAGTAGCCGTAATGTCTACGCGCTTGTTTGTTCCAACTTCTTCGGTGTCAAAAAGGCCTCCGGCCGACGCCACACTGACATCGTCCCCAGAAATCAGACCGGTATAGGTAAGGCTTGAAGATGTGACCGTAGCAGTCCTGCTAGCGTCATAAACCTTATCTGCTGCCACAAAACCTGTCACTGTCATGGTCTTGGCGGTAATACTGGCCGTGGTGAACACTTGAAAAGTGATGGAATAGTTTCCTACATCAGGTCCAGTTGCCGTTTCTGTTAAGGATACCGATTTATTATCACCCACATGCTTGTCTGAGAAAGTAGCTGTAGTGGTGTATCCTATATCATCACTGTTTACCAGTCCATTATAATCAATTTCCGAAAGTGACACGGTGGCATTTGTAGTTCCGTCGTATTCTTTATCTAAAACCACTACCCCATTTACTTCAAGTTCTTTTTTTCTAATGATCCCAATGGTATTACTCACTGTAGATGGGTAAGTATAATTCCTTATATCTGTTCCAGTGGCTACTGTAAAATCATCCGAAATAATGTCTACATACACTTCCTTATTTACTCCAACAGATGCCGTGTCGTAGTCTCCTATAAAATTATTTACCGTAGCATTTTCGTCGTAGGCAAAACCAGATAAAAAATAATTCTCTGCTTGTAGTGTTGCTAAAATTCCTCCGTCATACACCTTTGAAACAGTCCCTGTTAAAGTTAAAGAAAGTGCTTTGGCTTGTACGGTAACGCTTGCTATGGCCGTGGCGCTTTCATAGGAGTCTGTCTCGGACTGCGTAGCTGTAATGGTCGTGGATCCTACCCCTGAAATGGTGATTGATCCTGTACTGGAATTTATAGTAGCAACGGAGGGATTACTAGAGGTATAGATAATGGTTCCTGTACTAGTACTACTTACAGATAGGTTAAAATCTGGATCTCCATAAATCTTGGTGGTGCCAGAAATGGTGAGAGACGGACTAGCTTTTAGGGCGCTTCTGTCATTTTCCACAAAATTAGAACTAGCGCCATTTTTAGTGAAATTATTTAAGGTAGCATGTTCAGTTCCTGCATTGTCTAATACAGAAGAGATACTAGAATTATCTCCTCCAGGTATCCCTTGATCAAATGGGTAATAAAGAAACAAGTTGGACTCACTACCAGTCAATTTATTATTGATATTATTTTGAATATCAGTCATAGATCTGGCCTCATTCCAAATTCTAAATTCATCCAACTGGCCGGTAAAATAATTAGACCTTGAAGTAGGACCAGGATAATAATCAGATCCCATAATTGGAGCCTGATTTACGTCAATATCAGTCAGTGAACCAGGAGTGTTTCCTGAACTGACGAGTGCTCCATTAATATAAAATTTATAAGAACTAGAACCATCTTTAACTAAGGCATAATGATACCATTTGTTAATAGAAATTTCATCTGATTCTCCTATAAAATTACTGCTCCCTCCTTGACTTAAAAAAACTTTAATAGTCGGTGTGCCACTCTCAATATAAAAAATACATCTGTCATTTGTAGCGCTATTTCTTGCTACAAAAAAAACCTGTCTGTTAGAACTATTATAACTGGTTAGCTTTACAAATCCTTCAATGGTAAATAAACTAGAGGATAAATTAGTGCTAACCGCTTGAGGCAATAACAAATAGTCATTGGCTCCGTCAAAATCTAAGACGTTGTCATTGGCCAATATACTGGCCGTAGTACTAGTCTGGTCAACAATTGTATAATTGCCTAGATCTGTTCCGCCATAAGTATTGGTGAGAGTGACTGTTTTTCCTGTGCCCACGTCCTTGGTGTCAAAAACTCCTGTACTTATTAATAATCCAACATCATCTCCCGTTTCTAATCCAGCATAATCTGCATTTAGGATATTGATAGTAGCGGTAGTATTTCCGTCATATTGTTTTTCACTAGCGATTATTCCAGAAATTATCAGATTTTTCTTATTGATTAAAAGACTTCCATTTACATAAGTAAAGTTGTAATTATTACTTAAATACCCCCCTGGAGTGATAATATGAGTCCCTGCACTAGTAGCTGTAATGGCAGCTCCAGAAAAAGATAAGCTACCTCCTAAATTAGAAATATCCTCACCAGATCTAAATCCTGAACTGGTTATGCTATATGTTCCAATAAACGCATTCCCATCATAGGTCTTAGATTCATTATTAGCGGTAATGGTTAAACCAGCTTTATTAACGGTTAATGTAGCCGTGATGGTCCCTGATCTATGAGCATCTGTAGCAGCCTGACTCGCGCTAATAATGGTGGTTCCAACGCCTTGGATTGTGACTACGCCAGTGCTTGAATTAATGCTAGCAATTGAGGTATCTTCACTTGAATAAGTAATTGTTCCTGTGCTAGAAGTAGTAGGCGTGTCATAGGTGAAATCTACATCTGTATATACCTTAGTGGTATTATCAAAACCAGAAAGACCAGGATCTGATAGGGAAGAAATTCTAGCAATTGTAAAATAAGGTCTTGCACTAGTAAAGCGAACATCACTGATCGTTTTATCAGTGGCTAAAACGCCTTCGTTTATTGTTCCCCCATTGGAAAAATCACCATCGTCATCTGTAAGCAAATATCTTTGATTTGCGGGTACACTGGAGCCAAATGCGTCAAACCTAAGGGCCACATCTTGATCAAAACTCCCAGCTAAATTAACTTTCCAAATCCTTCTAAATCGACTTTCAAAAACATCTGTATTAACATTATCCGAGTCTGAGGTATTGGCTAATCCGTTGTTAGAAATAATGAGGTACTGATTATTGTTGGAGTGATTTACATTTCTGCTATTGTTGGTGTTTGACAGACTAAAATTGTTTTGTAAGGCCACAAGTAAGTCTGATCCACCATTCTTTGATATTTTCTGATTCAAAGAACTGTCGTCGTCTCTTCCAAGGCCAAAAATTCCTGTCGTATAGCCACTATTGGCAGAGGCGTCAAAAACCAGCGTACCATTGCTAGATACATAATCTGTTGTTGTAGCATTATCTAAGCTAATTCCATATTTTAATGACAAATAGCTGTCTACTTTAGATTTATTAACCCCTGTTAGGTTTTGATCATAAATAATGATCTCTGCTATTTGCCCCTCATAACTACCTACATTACCCGCGTTTCCTATATACAAATTAGAATAGCCACCATCAGAATTTTGCTCTGAAAAATCCTTTACCCTTTTCCCATTTACATCTACAGAGGAAGACGCTGAGCTGTTAGAAGTAGCTCCATATGAAAATTGAAATATTTTTAGGTCGTTTTGATACCTATTGTCTACAGAACTAAAAAAATAATCTTGTATATCCGACCCATTAGACACCCTATTAGGGGCAATAGATCTGTCTACTCCTCCATTCTCATTTCCTAAAATGGCGTTCTCTCCGTTAGAGACTACAAAAATATCCATGTCCCCGATTGCAGAGGGATTAATGTTCAGTGATACTTCAAGCTGTTCGTTATTGAACTCTAAATTTGGATTGTAATTAATTAGGTTTGTAGTAGAATTTACCGATATTTCTTCAGTACCTGATCCACTTGAACTTAAATTAGTTCCACTATTATTCGCATGATTATTTTGGCCACTTTGATCAGACCAAACTCCTGAATCTGTATTGATATCTGAAGATACCCCTGCGTCTGCTTTGAGCCACAATTGTAAGCCTGAACTTACTCCACCTGGATCTGCCAAAAGCATTTCAGAGACTTCTTTAGAAGTTTTTAAAATTGTTGGATTTAATTCGGGAAGTATATAGGCTTTTTGGTACCCATAAGGACTTATGGAATCATTTTTAAAAATAGGGTCGGGAGTTAGTTCCTTAATTGGCGTAGCAAATAAGAGCGAACCAATAAAAAATACAGATATACACCAGAGGACTCTATTCACTTATTTAAGCTAATCATTGGCCCTCCAGAATATCTGAAAAACAGTAAAATTTTAGGGAGTAGTAAGGATGTGTTATAACATCCCTAAATACACTCAATTCTTAAATATAAGGTTTTACTTGTGAAAATGAGTCAATAAAAAGGGTTTTTATTTAATACTGAATATAAATCCAACCCTCTTTAGCTGCCTTTTTGTTTCTATTTAGTCTTTATGGACTCACCCATTACATTGTTACCATCTATAAGTCTGTCTATTGGGGTGCTGTACTTTATGTAAATTTCACACCCTTATATTTACTCAGTGGGCCTTTTTTGTATTTCTATGTGCGTAATAGTCTAACCGACCGTTATGAATTATCTAGGAAAGACTTGCTGCATTTTATTCCTTTTGTAGTGCATGCCATTGGTTTAATTCCCTATCTATTTTCTCCTTTTTCTGAAAAAATAGACTTTATTAAAAAACTCTATGCCTCGCCTGAACTTATTATAAATGCTCAGGTAAATACTTTTTTTGACACCAACGAAAACTTTATAATTAGATTAAGTTTGTTAATCATATACGCCACAGTAAATATATTTTTTATACACCGCTATTCAAGAAAGAAATTAAATAGTGTCATTTCTTTAGAAAAGAAACAACTCACACTGAGGTGGCTTTACTTATTGAATGGTTTTGTATTAGCCTTAGTGTTCTTCTATGGGCTCTTTATCGTGAAACTAAACCAATTCCCAGGAAATGTTTTTAGCCTTTTTAATGACAGTTTGTTATATGCCACAGCTGCTTGTCTGGCCTTGATTTTGATTAGTTTATTAGTGTTTCCTCACATTTTATATGGATTACCCGTAAATAATGGGTTGTCCAAAGAAAAGATTAATGATACCAGCGAAAATAAAAGAAAGTCAAGTGCGCTTGTAGAAGAAGAGAATGATCCTTATTTCCTTGATCTTAAAAAACAAATTGAAGACTATTTAAATCAGGATAAGCCCTATCTTAAAAAACAGTTTAAGATGGCAGATCTTATCGTGAATATAGGGGCTCCGCAACATCATATTAGTTATTGCCTTAATTATTACTTCAAAAAAAGTTTTCCAGAGTTAAAAACAGATTACAGAATGTCTTGGTCAAAAAAAGAGTTACTCAACACCTACAATTCACATACTACAATTGAAGGTATTGCCGAAAAAGCAGGCTACAGCTCTAAATCTGCCTTTTATAAGACCTTTAAAGACTATACAGGCTTAACTCCCCAAGAGTACCAAAAGCAAGTATCTTTTACCAATGACTGAGCCTAATT
>CAKZOR010000069.1 GCA_937136755.1 uncultured Flavobacteriaceae bacterium
GCGGCAGATATAATACCACCAGCGTAGCCCGCTCCCTCTCCACAGGGATACAGTCCTTTAATAGTTATATGTTCCAAGCTGTCGGGATGTCTAGGAATAGATACAGGGGAGGAAGTCCTGCTTTCAGGTGCGTGTAAGACCGCATTGTTGGTGTAATAGCCTTTCATTTTACGTCCAAATTTCACAAAGGCCTTTTGCAGTCTTTTTGCAATCAGTGGCGGCAGTACCTCTGCTAAATTAACACTCACAATCCCAGGCTGATACGAGGTTTTTGGAAAATCCGTAGAGGTTTTACCCTGTACAAAATCTACCATTCTCTGGGCAGGTACTTGCTGTGTTTTACCCCCAGCAACCCAGCAGTCATACTCCACTTTTTTCTGAAAATCGAGGCACACAAAAGGATCATTCTCCTTGTAATTGGGCAAGTCTTCTGGAGCAACACTCACCACAATACCGGAGTTTGCATAGGGATTGTTTCGCTTGCTTGGGCTCCAACCATTGGTCACCACTTCTTCCTTTTCGGTGGCACAGGGGGCAATAATGCCTCCTGGACACATGCAAAAAGAATAGACCCCCATGCCGTCTACCTGTTCTACTAATGCGTAAGATGCCGGAGGTAGGTATGGATTTTGGTGGTCTCCATGGTATTGAATGTCATTGATTAATTCTTGGGCGTGTTCTACACGAACCCCTAATGCAAAGGGTTTGGCGGCTATAGTGACCCCTCTTTTATGAAGTAAGTAAAAAATATCTCTTGCAGAATGCCCTGTAGCTAAGACTACTTCTGAGAAGTTATGCCAGGTATCTCCGTTTATTTCGAGTCCTTTAACGGCCTTGTTTTCTATTTTAATATCGGTGAGTTTGGCATTGAAATGCACTGCGCCTCCGTGTGCAATTACGGCTTCTCTCATGGCCGTAATAATGGCGGGTAATTTATTGGTGCCAATATGAGGGTGTGCTTCCACTAGAATGTCTTCAGAGGCTCCAAAGTGCACCAACCACTCTAAGGCTTTAAGTACATTACCCCTCTTTTTAGATCGAGTGTATAATTTACCGTCAGAATAGGTTCCAGCACCCCCTTCTCCAAAGCAATAATTGGATTCTGGATTCACGGTTTGTTCTTTGTTAATGGCGGCCAAATCCCTTCTCCTCGCACGCACATCTTTTCCTCTTTCGAACACCACTGGAGTAATGCCTGCTTCTATGGCTCTCAGTGCTGCATATAATCCTGCAGGACCTGCTCCAATGATAGCGATTTTTTTCTCTGGATCTACTGTTTTTGCCGTCCAGGCTTGGGTTGGCTCCCTCACTTCACCCACCTTCCAAAACTCCAGTTGTACATTCATTTTAATAGTCGCTTTTCTGGCGTCTAAGGAACGTTTTCTAATGCGCCAATCTATTACCTCATCCGGGTTAAGTTTGGCCTTCTGAAGTCCTAGGCGGTAAATGAATTCTAGGTCTTCCTGCTGTTGAGGTTTTATGACAATTTGAACGAGTGCACTCATGGTGCAAAGGTAGTTTATAAGCTGTAAATAAACCTAAAAGTTACAAACCTTGGTTGAATGAAAGTTTCCGAGGTAAAGACAGAAATATTATTGGCGTTGTTTCTAATTTGGGCGTCTATGTTGAGTAGGTTGGTACCGCTTAATTGGTATTCCCATTTGGCATCTCTGTCTTTTCTGTAAGAAATATTTCCATTCCAGTTTTGAAAAGATTGCGATTGACCATTACCAATGTCTTGAGAGGTATAGGTGTAATCTGTTCTAAAAGTGATTTTCTTTAGTATGTAGGCGTCAAAATTCACGGATGGAGCACGGTTGGTAAAAGTAGTTTTACGACTTCCTTGATTGTTGGTAGTTACCCCATACCTATAGTTAAAACTCACATTGGGTGCTACCTTAAAGTTA
This sequence comes from uncultured Flavobacteriaceae bacterium, assembly GCA_937136755.1. Lineage (GTDB taxonomy): Bacteria > Bacteroidota > Bacteroidia > Flavobacteriales > Flavobacteriaceae > MAG-120531. The sequence goes on from CAKZOR010000069.1 coordinate 1,908, forward strand.
GTGCGAATTCCGGGCGTGTAGGTTTGTGTAATTCCTTCATTTACGGATACTTGATTTTGAATAAACTGGTTTATTTTACTGTAGTTTAAGCTGGCGTTAAAACTGGCCCTAATTTTCCCAAAAGTCCTTTGAATTCTCCCAAAAATATTGGCGTTTTCATCTGCAAAACTAGAGTTAAAAAAAGTACTGGTTCTAATTACATTTTCAAAGTTTGTAAGGCTTCTGATTTGGTCAATATTATTCGAATAAGCCGCCCTTACAAATACATTGGTGTAATTGAATAAGTTAAAGCTGCTGTACAGCAAGCTCAAGTTGTTGGAAAGGGCATTTTGCAAGTCTGGATTTCCAAATTGAATGCTGTTGTAATTGTTTAAAACCAATCCCTGGGCCAAACGAGTAACGTCTGTAAATTGGTTTCTCATATTGTAGTTAAAGGTGAGGCTTTCTCCTTTTTTTAACTGAATTCTAGTCTCAAAATCTGGCAGAAGTTTTATAAAGTTATCTGTGAAAGTTTCTTGAAATTGGGTGTTGTTGTTCCCGTAAGCATGTACAGAAAAGCCAGGTGTAAAGGTGAATTTTCCGGTCCTAAACCTATAATGTGCTCCTACATAAAAATCTTTAAAAGCATAACTAACATCATTACTTGCTTTTCCTTCATTGAAGTTTGGGCTTGGACTCAGTAGGCTATTGTCTTCTAAAAACTGAAATATAGTAGAGTTGAATTGCTGGTAGCTCAGAATAGTTCCAAGGGTAATATTAATATTGCTCTTTGAATTTATTATGTGGTAATAATCCAATTTAGCGTCTAATTGATTGCTCTTAATTCTTCTGTTTTGCCCTATATTATAATCAGAAAAGCCACTGTTGAATCCAATCGCGTTTGCCGTAGCCATATAAGGATTAACCCCATTGCTGTTGTCTAGAATGGCATTGTAAATAGGATCTTCATCTTTGATGAGGTGCTGGGATTCAAAAGCGAATATATTGTTCTCATCTAGGGTGTAATAATACTTGAGACTTTGGTTAATATTAAAGGGTTTTACTTCTTCTGTTTGAACCGTGCTGCCTATCACAGAAGAGAAAATAGATTGGTTTTGGGTGTCGTTAGAAGTCCTTCCCAAAATATCGTAATCTATTTGATTGCTAAAGTTTGGTTTGTAAGAAAGACTGAGTTTTGCCAAGGCTTGATTGGATCTTTCGTTCCCTTCTTGCTCCGTAGCTTCATCTGGTATACCCAACTCTGGGTTGGTATATTGGATGAGGCTAACTTCTTTAGAAAGAATTTTACTGCTGTTAATGATTAGAAAACCACTAATGTCTAAGGCTTTATTTGGGGAGTAGCTAAAATTGGCAGTAGCCAATTTGTTTTCTATTCTAAGGGCGTTGTTTTGGTTTGTCAGGAAATTTAGACTGTTGTCTCCTAAGTTAATACTGGTTCCGCTGGTACTGCTCGGTGGGTTAAAACCACCGCCAAAGCCTCTAATGTCTCTTCTAGATAGTCCTATTTCCCCAATATTATTTAAATCGCCAATAAAATTAATACTGTATTTAGGGCTGTAGTAGAATAACTTTGGTTGTGCTAAATAGAGGGTTTCCTCGGGAGCCGCACCACTTCCTGCGGTGACATTACCAAACCAAAAATTTTCTTTTCCCTCTTTGAGTTTAATATTTATAGCCACATTGTCCTGGTTGTTTCTCACCGAACTCAATTGGCCCACCTCAGAATAATTTTTAAGGATCTGTATTTTATCTACCGCATTGGAAGGAATGTTTTTGGTAGCTACCTTAGTATCTCCGTCAAAAAAATCCTTGCCGTTCACCATGAGTTTATTCACTACTTTTCCTTCTACCTCTATTTGTCCGCTTTCATTGATCTCTACCCCAGGAAGCTTGTCTATAATGTCTTCTAGTTTTCTTTCAGACCCATTGGTATAGGAATCTGCGTTGTACACCAAGGTGTCTCCTTTAACCGCTACTGGCATTTTATACACCAGTTCAACCTCATCTAGGGCAAACTCAGGAATGAGGTTGTAATCCTTATTGAGGTCTATATCCGTTGTGCTAATGGAGTCGTTCTGGGTCTTAAGCCCAATATAACTTACCTGAACCTTGTAGGCAGTATTCTTTTTTAGTTCCAGGCTGTAAGCACCGTCTTTATTGGTGATGGTATAGGATTCAAACCCATTGGTTTTTTTGTTAATGGCTACCACACTGGCAAGCTCTAATGGATTGTTTAGGCTGTCCATGACAACTCCTTGCAATTTTATTTGACCCAATAGTACGACAGGAAGCAATATGGCTACCCATAAAAGGCAATTTTTCATACAAAAAGAAATTATTTGATTAGTTGGATCTTCTGCCCCTGTTGTTTCTCATCTCGAGCATTTTGCCCACAACGGTTTCTTGGTATTCATTTTTAGTGACTTCTTTCCCTTTTTCAGGAATTTTAATGTCTACGCCATCTTTAGGGTTTAGCACTATTTGTGAACACAACATGGTGGTGTTACCCGCACTAACTTCCAAAATAAGACCAGGAAGGCCCCAGTATTCTGCAGGTCCATGTCTGAGTGGAATTTGCAGTGTATACCAAGCTTCTACTTGTGTGTATTCCACCGCTTTTTCTTCTGTACTTTCATTGAGTTTGCCCCAAGAAAAATCGTACCAACTCAATTCATCTGTAGGGATAGAAGCAGTAGCCTTAAAGCACATATACTGCCCTATTAATTTGGACTCAGCGCCCATAGTCCAATTAATTTCTTGTAGTTTGTCTTTCACTAAAAACTTTTTCCCGTAGAATTCCTGCTCTTGAACCAAGCTGTTATCTTGAATGTTTTTGTATTGTGGCCCCCTCGAGAAGTTACTTCCCCAAGAATCTGTAGCCCCTGAATAGGCGTCTACTTTTTCCTCTTCTTTAAAGAAAGATGCCTCTTTATTGAAACTAAGCACAAAGGTCTTTTCTAGCCTATTTTTAAGCCTTTCTTTCATTTGTTTTTTCTGAGCCTCACTCATTCGAGCACCCCAATTCCCCAACTCCATTTTAGACTGAGAAAAATAGTACGCTTTGCCTTGAAAATCTTGACTTTCAGTCGATGCTGTATAGGGGCTGCTATTTATTAAAAAAGCAGAGAAAAGTATAAAAAAGGTAGTTTTCATTTGATTGCGTTATTTTGTTTAACGAATGTACAAATAATTTAAACATAATGAATCAAAAATGAAATTTTTGTATTTATGGGGATAGGTTTTTTGGGGAATGTATTTCATATTTCTAAAATAGGCTAAGATTAAGTTTTAAAATTACTGGTTCAATTATTTAAATTATTTTAAATTGAAACATAAAATATCTCTACATGAACAAGAAACTATTAATATTTTTCGTCATATCTTTTATTGCATTTAATTTTTTCTCCTGTAGTTCTGGGCTCAAAAGCGAAGAAGCAAATAAAAAACCCAATATTCTCTTGATAGTTGCAGACGATCTTGGTTACTCAGATTTAGGGTCATTTGGCAGTGAAATTGAAACACCAAATATAGATGCCCTTGCGTATGAAGGAATTAGATTTAGCAAGTTTTATGCTTCGCCTTTGTGTGCCCCAACTAGAGCTATGTTACTGTCGGGTAATGACAATCATATAGCAGGAATGGGAAGTATGTTTGAGAGGACTGAGAATTTTGGTTATGAAAAACGATTGACTAATCGTGTAGCTATAATTCCTGAGTTATTAAAAACTCAGAATTACCACACTTATATGGCAGGAAAATGGCATTTAGGAACTGACCCTGAAGCCAATCCTTTTAATCGAGGATTTGATCAATCCTTTGTTAATTTATTAGGTGCTGGAAATCATTATAATGATAAGGGTTTGTTCGCTGAAAATAGAATAACTCCTTATACTGAGAATGGAAAACCTGCAAAATGGAAAGACGGTAATTATTCAACGGATTTTTATACAGACAAATTAATTGAATTTATTGATTCAAATTTAGATGATGACAATCCTTTTTTTGCTTTTGCAGCCTATACATCTCCACATTGGCCGCTACAAGTTGATCTAAAATATTCTCAAAAATATCAAGGATATTATGATGACGGTTATGAAAAACTAAAAGAAAAACGCTTTTTAAATCTTAAGAGAATTGGAATGATTCCGAAAGATTCAGAAATGCCTCCCAACCATGAAGATATTAAATCATGGGATTTATTATCTGATGAGGAGAAAAAATCAGAAGCAAAAAAAATGGAGTTATATGCAGGGATGGTAGATAATCTCGATTTTAATATTGGAAGGTTAATTAAGTATTTGAAAAAGATAGGAGAGTACGAGAATACCTTTATAGTTTTTATGTCTGATAATGGTGCTGCTCCGGCAGATTTATATAACAATCCCAAATACAGTGAATATATAAGAGAATATTTTAATAATGATTTTGACAATATGGGAAATCTTAATTCTTTCGTGTCTTATGGACCACAATGGGCTGAGGCGAGTTCTGCCCCATTTAAGTTTTATAAAGGATTAACAACAGAAGGCGGAGTCAGAGCACCCATGATAATTACTGGCCCAAATATAAATAGAGAAAATGAAATTCATCATGCCTCTCTAACATTAATGGATATTGCGCCTACTTTTTATGAAATGGCTAATATAAATTACCCAAAGACATACAATGAAAGCGAATTGTACCCCCTTAAAGGCAATTCAATACTTACTTATTTGTCTAAAAAATCTAACCAAATAAAAGAATCTGAGTTTGTGTTTGAATTAGAGCATAACAAGAAAGCTATGCTAATAAGAGGAGATTGGAAAATCACAAATATTACCGAGCCATTTAATGAATCAAATTTTAAACTCTACAATCTTGCTCATGACCAAGCAGAAATGAATGATGTTAAATCTTTAAATCCTGAAATATATAATGAGTTATTAAAGGAATGGAAAAAGTTTTCTAACGAAGTACACCTCGATTTAGAATGAAATATTGAACTATGATATTTCTAGTAGGGAATTTATAATCAGCTGTTATTTGATCAGTTT
>CAKZOR010000070.1 GCA_937136755.1 uncultured Flavobacteriaceae bacterium
CCCACTGCCCTATTTTACAAGTAGTTAGACCAAATAAAAAAATGAAAAAAGTTAGGGCATCGGGCGGGAGCCCAGGATTTAAAGTGCATTTAAGAGTAGAATAATAATAATTGACCCTTTATATAAGGAAAAGAGGTCAGGATTATTGCCAAGTAAATCAATGGTGTTATATTTGCGCCTCTTACACGTGTATATAAAGATGATAAAAGTTAGCTTACCAGACGGATCCGTAAAGGAATTTAATAAAGGCGCTACGCCTATGGACGTAGCCATGAGTATTAGTGAGGGATTGGCGAGAAATGTAATATCGGCCAGTTTTAACAATACCGTTGTAGAAACCAAGACGGCTTTACAAGAAGACGGTAGCCTGGTGCTCTTTACTTGGAATGACGACGCTGGTAAGAAAGCATTCTGGCATTCTTCTTCTCATATTGTTGCTCAGGCTTTAGAGCAATTGTATCCTGGAATAAATTTGACGATTGGCCCGGCTATTGACAATGGTTTCTATTATGATGTGGAGCTTCCTGAAGGTAAAGTGATTTCTGATAAGGATTTTAGCCAGATTGAAAAAACCGCTTTAGAGATTGCAAGAGGAAAACACGACTTTAACATGCGCAGTGTGTCTAAAGCAGACGCACTTAAAAAATACCGTGATGAAAACAACCCTTATAAGGTTGAACTGATAGAAAACCTGGAAGATGGCAGCATTACTTTTTGCGACCATGACTCTTTTACGGATTTGTGTAGAGGTGGTCACATTCCCAACACGGGCATTGTAAAGGCTATTAAAATTTTAAGTGTTGCAGGTGCTTATTGGAGGGGAGATGAGAACAAACCCCAACTTACTAGATTGTACGGAATCTCTTTCCCAAAACAAAAGGAGCTTACTGAGTACCTTGAACTCTTGGAAGAGGCTAAAAAGAGAGACCATAGAAAATTAGGTAAAGAAATGGAACTCTTTACTTTTTCTCAAAAAGTAGGTCAAGGCTTGCCTTTATGGTTGCCTAAAGGAGCTGCGCTTAGAGAAAGATTAGAGAACTTTTTGAAAAAAGCACAAAAGAAAGCAGGTTATGAAATGGTGGTAACGCCGCATATTGGACAAAAGGAATTGTATGTGACTTCTGGACACTACGCAAAATACGGAGAAGATAGCTTTCAGCCGATCAAAACACCTAAAATGGACGAGGAGTTTCTTTTGAAACCCATGAATTGTCCGCACCATTGTGAAATATACAACAGCAAACCTTTTAGTTACAAAGAACTTCCTAAGCGTTTTGCTGAATTTGGAACGGTGTATAGATACGAACAGAGTGGCGAGTTACACGGACTGACTAGGGTGAGAGGGTTTACACAAGACGACGCACATATTTTTTGCACCCCGGACCAATTAGATCAAGAATTTAAAGATGTGATTGACCTTTCCTTATATGTATTAAACTCGCTTGGATTTGATAATTTCACTGCTCAGGTCTCTGTGAGAGATTTGAGTAAGCCTGAAAAATACATTGGATCTGTAGAGAATTGGGAAAAGGCAGAAAATGCCATTATTAATGCTGCTGCTGAAAAAGGGTTGAATTATGTGGTAGAAGCTGGTGAAGCTGCTTTCTATGGCCCAAAGTTGGATTTCATGGTGAAGGATGCCCTGGGAAGACAATGGCAATTGGGAACCATTCAGGTAGATTACAACCTTCCTGAAAGATTTGAGCTTAGCTACAAAGGTAGTGACAATCAGTCTCACAGGCCTGTAATGATCCATAGGGCGCCTTTTGGAAGTATGGAGCGTTTTATTGCTTTATTGCTAGAACACACTGGAGGAAATTTCCCTTTATGGCTTACTCCAGAGCAAGCTGTTATTCTCCCTGTAAGTGAGAAGCATGAAAAATATGCTGAAAAAGTTTTAAATTCACTAGAAAATGCCGAAATTCGCGGCCTCGTTGACAGTAGAAATGAGACTATTGGTAAGAAAATTAGAGAGGCAGAAATGAGTAAAATCCCATTCATGCTGATCGTTGGAGACCAAGAGGCTCAAGACCAAACTATCTCTGTAAGGCAACACGGAGGAGAAGAAATAGGCACTATTTCGGTGGAAGACTTTGCTCAACTAGTAAAAAAAGAGATTGAAACGACCTTAAAACCGTTTTAAAAATATAAATGTTTAACTAAAATTAGAAGCCATAGCAATACGTAAAAGGTTCAGGCCACAACCAAGAAGGGAAAATAAAAATCCTCACAACATCAATAGGAGCATTTTAGCGCCTAGTGTTCGTTTGGTAGGAGACAATGTAGAAGTAGGTGTCTATGACATTAAAGATGCACTTGTCAAAGCAGAGGAACTAGAATTAGACTTAGTAGAGATTTCTCCTAAGGCAGACCCTCCTGTTTGTAAAATTACCGATTACAAGAAATTCCTTTACGAACAAAAGAAAAGAGAAAAGGTACTTAAAGCTAAAGCGACTAAAGTGGTGGTTAAAGAGATCCGTTTTGGACCTCAAACAGACGACCACGATTATGAGTTTAAAAAGAAACACGCAGAGAAGTTTCTTAAAGATGGAGCCAAATTAAAGGCTTATGTATTCTTTAAAGGACGTTCTATTGTATACAAAGATCAAGGAGAAATTCTACTCTTAAAATTGGCTTCTGAATTAGAAGAGCTCGGAAAAGTAGAACAAATGCCTCGATTAGAAGGAAAGAGAATGACCATGTTTTTAGCCCCAAAAACTAAAAAATAGTCACAAGGGTGTTTAATGGCCCTGAATACATTAAGTGAGATAACTATAAATAGGAAGACAATGCCTAAAATGAAAACTAAATCTAGTGCCAAGAAGCGTTTTAAGCTTACAGGTTCTGGTAAATTAAAAAGAAAGCACGCTTTTAAGAGTCACATCTTAACTAAAAAGTCTAAAAAGCGTAAGCTTAAATTAACTCATGATGGTTTGGTACACAAAGCAGATGAGAACAACATCAAAATTCAATTGCGTTTAAAATAAACCAATTAAGGTAACAATTATTAACCGTGGAGCTAGGCCTTAAAGTGCCCAACAGCCGCCTACTACAAAAAACAATTAAGACATGCCAAGATCAGTCAATTCAGTAGCTTCAAGAGCTAGAAGAAAAAAAGTAATGAAACAAGCCAAAGGTTACTTCGGAAGAAGAAAGAACGTTTGGACTGTTGCTAAAAACGCGGTAGAGAAAGCGATGCTTTACGCATACAGAGACCGTAGAAATAAGAAAAGAAATTTCCGTGCCCTATGGATTACACGTATTAATGCAGCGGCAAGATTACACGGAATGTCTTACTCAGAGTTTATGGGTAAAGTAAAAGCCAACAACATTGAACTAAACCGCAAGGTTTTAGCAGATTTGGGTATGAATCATCCAGAGGCGTTCAAAGCTGTAGTAGACAAAATAAAATAATACGAATCTATCTCACTTATAAAAATCCCACGCCTTCAGCGTGGGATTTTTTTTTACCTTTCAACCTATGAATACACCTCTACTTAAAGACGTAAAGCTCGTTGTAACAGACATGGATGGCACTTTGTTAAATCCCAATCACGAGGTGAGCACTCAGTTCATTGATCAATTCTGGGCGCTTAAAGAAAAAGGGATCACAGTGGTAGCTGCTAGTGGGAGACAACACAATAGTATTGTTGAAAAATTAGCCGCGGTAGAAAACGAGCTCACTGTTATTGCAGAAAATGGGGCCATGACCACTTTTCATGGCAAAGAAACGGTATTTACCCCCTACCCTAAGGGGCATTTAAACAAAACACTGGCGCTTTTAAAAAAGCAAGAAAATATGCATCCGGTACTTTGCACCAATGGATCTGCATTTATAAGCAAGGGGCAGGAAAAGTTTGAACCTATTCTGAGAGAATTTTACAGTGCTTTTAATGTAATTGATCGCCTGGAAGATTGCACACAAGAGGTACTTAAAATTGCTATTTATCATTTTGAAAGCTCTGAAAAGTATATTTTCCCAGTAGTGCAAGACTTAGCCAATGCAGTGAAAATTAAAATTTCTGGCCCTAATTGGGTAGATCTTTCTCATCCAAACGCCAATAAGGGATTCGCTTTAAATGCCCTGCAAAAACACTTAGGAGTGAGCCGGGAGCAAACCATGGTCTTTGGCGATTACTTCAATGATTTAGAGATGATGGAACAAGCACATTTTAGCTATGCTATGGCCAACGCACATCCTGAAATTATCAAAAAAGCCAATTATAAAACAGGCTCTAATAGTGAATTTGGTGTAGAAACGGTTTTAGAAAAGTTACTAAAACTAGTATAGGCGTCTGAGGAATAGAGTCCCTAAAATGGAACGTCGTCTGAATCTGACATACCAAAAGCGTCATTTGGCGTAGGAAGGTCTTTGGTAATAAATGGATTAGATTCCTGGTTATTATTGAGTTTAGACTGAAACTCAAAAGGAGTGTCAAAAGTATCTAAGTTTTCAAACTTACCTAAGTTAGCCACGAATTTAAGCCTAATATTATCCAAACCACCATTTCTGTGCTTGGCGACAATAAATTCTGCCTGTCCGTCTGTTGGGGATCTTTCATCGTCGTCCCATTCCTCAATTTTATAATATTCAGGTCTGTAAATAAAGGAAACAATATCTGCATCTTGCTCTATGGCCCCCGACTCCCTTAAATCTGAAAGTATTGGACGCTTTGAACCTCCCCTGGTTTCTACTGCCCTAGATAATTGAGACAGGGCTATTACTGGGACATTTAATTCCTTGGCTAAGGCTTTTAGGTTTCTGGAAATAGTAGAAATTTCCTGTTCCCTGTTTCCGCCACCCTTCTGACTGGTTCCTGCAGTCATTAACTGAAGGTAATCTATTATAATGAGCTTAATGCCGTGTTGTGAAGCCAATCTTCTCGCTTTGGCCCTAAGGTCAAAAATGGATAAAGAAGGGGTGTCGTCTATAAATAAAGGGGCTGTTTCTAAGGCTTTCACCTTAACATTTAATTGCTCCCATTCGTGCTTTTCTAGCTTACCAGTTCTTAGTTTTTCAGAAGACAATCCAGTTTCTGAAGAAATAAGCCTGGTAATTAATTGTACAGAAGACATCTCTAATGAAAAGAACGCTACACCATGGTTGTTGTTCACCGCCATATTACGCGCCATGGAGAGCGTTAGGGCTGTTTTACCCATACCTGGTCTGGCTGCTACAATAATTAAATCACTGGGTTGCCATCCTGAAGTAAGCTTATCTAGCTTGTCAAAACCAGATGGAATTCCACTGAGCCCTTCTTTATTGGCAATTTCTTCAATTCGCTTTTTAGCCTGTATGACAAGATTTTGCGCTGTTTCTGCCGAACGCTTTAAATTCCCTTGGGTAACGTCGTATAGCTTAGATTCTGCAGCGTCTAATAAATCAAAAACATCCGTACTGTCTTCATAAGCTTCTTGTATAATCTCGTTAGAAATTTTAATGAGACTTCGCTGGATGTATTTTTGCAAAATGATTCTAGCATGAAACTCAATATGAGCAGAAGAAGCCACCTTTTGGGTGAGGTTAATCAAGTAAAAATCCCCTCCAACTTTTTCGAGCTGACCTTCTTTTTTTAATTGCGCAGAAACGGTTAATAAATCAATGGGTTCAGATGTTTCAAAGAGTGTGAATATGGCTTCATAAATAAATCTATGGGCGTCTTTATAAAACACGTCTGGATGCAAAATATCTATAACCTCATCTACCCCCTTTTTGTCAATAAGCATTGCTCCTAATACAACCTCCTCTAAATCAGTTGCTTGAGGTGGTATTTTGCCGCGCTCTAAAGTAACAAGCGAGGCGTTTTTAGGAATATTTCTTGTAAATGCTTTTGGGTTTTCCATATGTGCTAATGTACGTAATAAGATGCGGCCAGACCTAAAAAAGTGCGTTCCGACTATTCACCGTTCATTCACAATTTGACTGTTAATAAGTTACAAAAATTGTTGATAAGCATAAAAAAACTGCTGTTAAAAAACAGCAGTTTTGTAAAGACTTTATAAACTAGGGGCTTAGTCGTTAAAGACACCCATCTGAGCGTATTTTTCCATTCTACTAGCCACCAATTCTTTTGGGGATAAGTTTTTGAGCTCATTAAAATGAGCGCTAATCTTTTGTTTGGTAATTTCAAACATTTTTGTCCTGTCACTGTGAGCCCCCCCTGAAGGTTCTCTTACAATTTCATCAATAAGTTTGAGCTTCTTCATATCAGTAGCCGTTAACTTAAGGGCGCTTGCTGCCAATTCTTTATATTCCCAACTCCTCCATAGAATAGAAGAACAAGATTCAGGAGAAATTACAGAGTACCATGTATTCTCTAACATCAGTACCTTATCTCCAACCCCTATTCCCAAGGCTCCTCCTGAGGCACCTTCGCCTATGATCATCACGATAATGGGCACTTTAAGCCTGGTCATTTCAAGTATATTCCTTGCAATAGCTTCTCCTTGGCCCCTTTCTTCTGCTTCAATTCCTGGGTATGCCCCTGGAGTGTCTATTAGGCAAACTACTGGAATGTTAAATTTCTCTGCAGATTTCATGAGTCTAAGGGCTTTTCTATAGCCTTCAGGATTGGCCATACCAAAATTCCTGTATTGTCTGGTTTTAGTATTATAGCCTTTCTGCTGCCCTATAAACATGTAGGACTGATCACCAATTTTACCCAAACCACCAATCATGGCTTTGTCGTCCTTAACCGTTCTGTCTCCGTGGAGCTCTAGGAAAGTCTCTCCGCAAATGGCTTTAATGTAATCTAAAGTGTAAGGTCTATTTGGATGCCTAGACAACTGAACCCTCTGCCATGCAGTTAAGTTCTTATATATGTCTTTTTTAGTCTCTTGTAATTTTTTTTCAATTTGCTTACAGGTCTCACTAACGTCTACGTCGCTCTCTTCTCCTATAATCACACACTTGTCTAGCTGGTCTTCTAGTTCCTTGATAGGAAGCTCAAAATCTAAATACTCCATAGGGTGTTTTAATTGGTAACAACTGACAAATATAAAATTTATATACTACAATCTATACCTTAGTTTTAGTTTTTAACTTCAGCCTGTTTTTTAAAATACCATTGGCAATTACTGTCAACAATATAACACTTGCACCTATATAAAACATCGGGGTCATTTGCTCACTAGATCCAAAAACAAAAAAAGCGAGTACAATACCATACACTGGTTCTAGATTTGTGGTTAACATCACAGAGTATGGACTAATAAATGCCATGAGCTTTACAGAGGCAATAAAAGCGTAAGCTGTACACAAGGAGGCTAACAAAAATAAATAACCTATATCTGATGAAGAAACGGCCCAAAAATCTTTTGTGAAAGCACCGGTAAAAACCAGGTATAAAGACAGCAGTAACACCCCACCAGCCATTTCATAAAGAACGATCACTGAAGGTTTTAATCTTGCGATATACAAGCCGTTGATCATTGAAAAAACAGCCACTAAAAAAGCAGAAGTAACCGCTAAGAGAATACCCTGCCAATACTGGGTTTCTACTTTAAAAATAACGCCTAAACCAAAAACAACCATCAAGCCAAATAACACCTCGTAGCCCACTAATTTTCTCTTGTACCACAAAGGCTCCAGAAATGCAGCAAATAATGCGCCTACAGACATACAAGCCAAGGCTATAGAAACATTAGAAATTTTTATAGCCTTAAAAAAAGTGACCCAATGCAAAGCAATTATAGCCCCTGTCCCCAATAGACCAAGCACTGTTCTAATGGGCAAACGCCAAGAAAAACGCATGACTTTAATATATATCATTACCATTAGCATTGCCATAGCCATTCTATACCAAACCAAAGGAAGGGCGTCTATAGAAATAAGCTTTCCTATGACTGCAGTAAAACCCCAGATAAAAACAATTAAGTGAAGGTGAGCGAAGTGCTTGAGATTACCGTTTGGCATTATTCAATAAATAAACAGCTATAAAACTAAATAGAATATTAGGGATTAAAATAGCCCATAGTGGAGATAAGCCAGATTGCTGTGCCAAAGTACCAAAAACCCTGTCAAAAAAGATGTAAATAAAAGCCACACAAATACCAAAAGCTAAGTTAACACCCATACCTCCTCTTCTCTTGGCTGCTGAGACTCCAACAGCAATAAAGGTAAGAATGAAAGCTGTAAAAGGAAGGGCCCATCTCTTGTATTTAACCATAATATAGGTATTGATATTACTGGCGCCTTTTCGCTTTTGATCTGCTATAAATTCATTGAGCTCTATGAGATTCTTGGTCTCAGCAATATAAGAAACAGGTGTTAAATCTGAAATCTTAAAATCAAACACAGTGTCTAAGGTCGCTTTAGATTCTATCCTAGCAAGGCTGTCTGTAAAGTATCTCTTCTCAAAAGAAGTGAGCTGATACATGGAATCTTTTTCCCTCCATCTAATCGTAGCTGCACTAATTTTATAATCCAATTCATTGGCCTCGTTAAAGTGTTCAAGGGTAAAATTATACCCCCTAGACCTACTTGGATCATAACTACTCACATACAGGAAATCATTCTCGTTTACCTGGTTAAAAATATTATTGGTAATGCGGTCTTCTTTTCCCTTTTTGAGGTACTTAAAAATGAATTCATTATACCCTTTACTCGCATGAGGAACAATAAACATCACCATAAAAAACATGAGTGCAGCAATAATACTTGCCCCAACAAAATAGGGTCTTAAAAACCTATTAAATGACACGCCGGAGCTTAAAATAGCTACTATTTCTGTGTTGTTAGCTAGTTTAGAGGTGAAAAAAATAACCGATAAAAAAAGAAATATAGGAAATAACAAACTTCCTATATAAATGGTGAAATTACCATAGTATACCAGCACTTCTTCAAGGGGCGCGTTATTGTCTATAATCTTACCTACTTGCTCAGCCAGATTAGCCATGATTCCAATAGGCACAAAAAGCATTAGCATCACCGTGAAGGTGAGTAAATATCTTTTGAGTATGTACCAATCAAGAATTTTCACTCTTAGAGTCTTTTGTCCATTTGAACCACCATCATTGCTTTCCAAGCCGCAAATTCTCCTGCGATAATTTTCTCTCTGGCAGTACGCACTAACCACATATAAAAACCTAAATTATGAATGGTCGCAATTTGTTTTCCTAAATATTCATTGGCCGCAAACAAGTGACGTAAATACGCCTTAGAATACTCTGTATCTACAAAAGTGTGTCCCATTTCATCTAAAGCAGAAAAATCTGCTTCCCACTTTTTGTTTTTGATGTTAATAGTCCCATGAGCCGTAAATAACATCCCATTTCTAGCGTTTCTAGTAGGCATAACACAGTCAAACATATCAATTCCCAGCGCTATGTTTTCCAAAATGTTAATTGGAGTTCCTACCCCCATTAAATACCTAGGTTTGTCTTCCGGAAGCACCTCACAAACTACTTCAGTCATTGCGTACATCTCATCTGCAGGCTCCCCAACTGAAAGACCTCCAATTGCGTTACCCTGGGCACCTACAGAGGCAATAAACTCTGCCGACTGTCGCCTGAGGTCTTTATAGGTAGATCCTTGAACGATTGGAAAAAAAGTTTGTTCGTAATCGTAAGTGTAGGGTGTTTTGTCCAAATGCGTCATACAACGACCTAACCATCTGTGGGTCATATGCATAGATCTTTTAGCGTATGAATAATCACAAGGGTAAGGAGTACATTCATCAAAGGCCATGATAATGTCTGCGCCAATTTTTCGCTGAATCTCCATCACATTTTCAGGAGTAAAAACATGATATGAACCGTCAATATGAGACTTAAACTTAACCCCTTCTTCCTTAATTTTTCTATTAGAGGATAGGGAATAAACCTGATAACCACCGCTATCTGTTAAAATATTTTTGTCCCATCCCATAAACTTATGAAGACCACCAGCCTTTTCCAGAATATCTGTCTTTGGCCTCAAATACAAATGATAGGTATTGCCCAAAATTATATCTGGTTTAATCTCTTCTTTTAGCTCACGCTGATGCACCCCTTTTACGGAAGCCACCGTACCTACAGGCATAAAAATTGGGGTTTCAATAATACCGTGGTCTGTTTCTAAAGTAGCTGCCCTAGCTTTAGATTGAGGGTCTCTATGGGATAAGTTAAATTTCAAAGTATATAAATCTAGCCGCAAATATACTAAACACCTATGGAGTATTCACTTTAGAAGGTGTAAAATAAAATGTGAATTCGTTGATAAATAGTAACAACTCAAGTTGTGTAGCCCACATAAGGGCCTTATTTTTACCATTGTTAAACTACCCAATAAAAACATGGCAAATATTACAGAATTAAACCAATTGACTACGCAGGTCAGAAGAGACATTTTGCGTATGGTACACAAAGTTAACTCTGGTCACCCAGGAGGATCATTAGGTTGTGCTGAATTTTTCGTAGCCCTTTACAATGAGGTAATGGAGCTAAAAGAAGGTTTTGATATGGACGGTAAAGAAGAAGATTTATTCTTTTTATCCAATGGACATATCTCTCCAGTTTTCTACAGCGTTTTAGCGAGAAGAGGCTACTTCCCAGTAGAAGAATTAAACACCTTTAGATTAATCAACTCCAGACTTCAAGGACACCCAACAACACACGAAGGTTTGCCAGGAATAAGAATGGCATCTGGTTCATTGGGGCAAGGAATGTCTGTGGCTATTGGCGCAGCACAAGCCAAAAAACTCAATAAAGATGCTCATTTAGTGTACAGTCTTCACGGAGATGGAGAACTACAAGAAGGTCAAAACTGGGAAGCCATTATGTATGCTTCTGCAAAAAAGGTAGACAACTTAATCGCCACCATAGACTTAAATGGACAGCAAATAGATGGGTCAACAGACCACGTATTACATATGGGAGATGTTGCCGCGAAATTTAAAGCTTTTGATTGGGAAGTACTCTCTATTGAAAAAGGGAACGATATGGAGGCTGTTATTGAAGGCCTACAAAAAGCCAAAGCACTTAGCGGAAAAGGTAAGCCTGTTTGTATACTCATGCACACTGTAATGGGTAATGGGGTAGATTTCATGATGCATACCCACG
>CAKZOR010000071.1 GCA_937136755.1 uncultured Flavobacteriaceae bacterium
CGTCTGTCTCACTAGAAAGGCTGGTATCTGTAATACGTCTACGTATTGCGCAGCCAATGCCGCATCTGATACTTCATGAATGTCAGTGACCGTTGGCACGCCAAAGGTCTGAGAGACCTTTTGTAAAATTTTTAAAGCCTTTTCATCTCCAATCCCAGTAAAAGAATCTACCCTAGAGCGATTGGCCTTTTTAAAACTTCCTTTAAATATGTAAGGAATCTCTAAAGCATCTGTAATGCTGACAATTTTCTCCGCAATTCTAAGCGCCATGTCTTCTCCTTCAATGGCACAAGGGCCGGATAAAAGAAAAAAGTTATTGCTTTTAGTGTGCTTGATCTGTGGGATTAAATCTAATTGCATAAAGGATGTTTTAAAGGGCAAAGATATTCCTTTTTTATCTATTTATACCCAATAGATTCTTTCACTCAGACAAACTATTTAAGCAAAGAACAAGGCTAAAAAAATAAAAAAGCAAATTATTTAACCGCCTGATAAAAAATAGGAGTATCTTTGCGCGCGCTTAGCAGAGCTAAGTAATCTATAAATAAGCACTTTATGTCTAATACAAAGAACATTGCCATTATTGCCCACGTAGACCACGGAAAGACCACCCTGGTAGACAAAATCATGTACCACTGTCAGTTATTTCGTGAAAACCAACAAACAGGAGACCTCATTCTAGACAACAACGACTTAGAGCGAGAGCGTGGTATAACCATTGTATCTAAAAACGTTTCTGTTCAATATAAAGGAACTAAGATTAACATTATTGATACTCCTGGTCACGCAGATTTTGGTGGAGAAGTAGAGCGTGTATTAAACATGGCAGATGGGGTGTTGTTGTTGGTAGATGCTTTTGAAGGCCCTATGCCTCAGACTAGATTCGTATTACAAAAAGCCATTAACTTAGGCTTAAAACCTTGTGTGGTAATTAATAAGGTAGACAAAGAAAATTGTACGCCAGAAGAAGTACATGAAAAAGTATTTGACCTCATGTTTGAATTAGGAGCAGAGGAGTGGCAGTTAGACTTCCCCACCGTTTACGGTTCTGCTAAGAACAACTGGATGAGTGAGGATCCAAAAAACATCACCGAAAATATTGAGCCTTTATTAGACATGGTGATTGACCATATCCCAACCTTTAAAGTGCCTGAAGGAAATACACAAATGTTAATTACCTCTTTAGACTTCTCTTCTTTTACAGGACGAATCGCTATTGGGCGTTTACAGCGTGGATCTTTAAAAGAAGGTCAGCAAATTTCTTTAGTGAAAAGAGATGGAAGTATTGTGAAATCAAGAATTAAAGAGTTGTACACCTTTGAAGGTTTAGGCCGTTTAAAAGTGCCTGAGGTAATGGCAGGAGATATTTGTGCCTTAGTAGGGATTGAAGGATTTGAGATTGGAGATACTGTAGCAGATTTTGAAAATCCTGAAAAATTAGAGTCTATTGCCATAGATGAACCTACTATGAGTATGTTGTTCACTATTAACGATAGTCCATTCTTTGGTAAAGACGGGAAATTTGTGACTTCTAGACATATTAAAGAGCGTTTGACTAAAGAGTTAGAAAAGAACTTAGCCCTTAGGGTAAACGAAACAGATTCAGCAGACAAGTTCTTGGTTTTTGGTCGTGGGGTATTGCACCTTTCAGTGCTTATTGAAACCATGAGAAGAGAAGGATACGAGCTTCAAATTGGTCAGCCACAAGTAATTATCAAAGAAATTGACGGTGTTAAATGTGAGCCTATAGAATCATTGACCATAGACTTACCAGAATCCGTTTCTGGAAGGGCTGTAGAAATGGTTTCAATGAGAAAAGGCGAGATGACTTCTATGGAAGCCAAAGGAGAAAGAATGGTATGTGAGTTTTTAATCCCTTCTAGAGGTATTATTGGACTTAGAAACCAACTCTTAACCGCTACGGCAGGTGAGGCTATTATGGCGCACAGGTTCTTGGAGTATCAGCCTATGAAAGGCGACATTCCAATGAGACAAAATGGATCCCTAGTTTCAATGGAATTAGGAAAAGCCATTCCTTATTCTATAGATAAACTTCAGGATAGAGGTAAGTTTTTCGTAGATCCGGGAGAGGATATTTACGAAGGTCAAGTGATTGGAGAGAACTCTCGTGGAGACGACATGTCTGTTAACGTAACCAAAACGAAGAAACTCTCTAACGTGCGTTCTTCAGGAGCAGACGACAAGGCTAAGATTGTACCTGCTATTAAATTCT
>CAKZOR010000072.1 GCA_937136755.1 uncultured Flavobacteriaceae bacterium
TTTCTCCTATCGATTATTTAAATAGCGAAAAAATAAAATTTTCAAAGAAGCTTATTAAAGATAGAAAGGACCTTCCGTTAAATGAAGTGGCTTTTTTATCGGGTTTTAATAATGTAAGTTATTTTAATAGAAAGTTTAAGGAATTTGAGCAACTGACCCCTAGTAGATATAAAAGGAGTATCTATACGACTTAATTTTTTTGATTCACGGGTATATACATACTCACCAAACATTTTTTCTCTGGGTGGGATTGGTAATCATTGTGATATATTTCAAATGGATCTTGACCACTAGGTCGGTAGCCATTGGCATTCATCCAGCCGTATAAACTGACCCATGAACTGGAGAATTCATGAATGCCAATTTCAAAATCACCTATAATGCAAGTGGCCGCATTTACTGAAATAGGATCTAAAAAAGGTGCTTCTAAAACTTTAGATTTCGTAATGCACGCACTCATCCTCACTTTATTTGCTGGTGTGTCTCTAAAGCTGTCATGAAAAATAGTGAGAATTTTTGTCTGAGGATCTGACATAACGCCTTTTTCCATAGCCAAGTGAACCACCTTTGTTAAAGCAGCTGAGAGGTTTTCTGCCCCTACACATGGGTTTGCGAATAAAAATAATTCACTTGTTTCTTGTACACTTACTTTCATGGGTGCATTATTTTGGTGAGAATTCTAATACCTTATTCTCTTTTTTTAAGACCTTGTCTTTTTGTGCTCCTAAGGCCATTCCTACAGATAAGCCAACCCCTAAGCCTATGGAAAGACCTATGCTAGGGTGAATACTGAGTCCTATGGTTTGTCCTAGTACCATGCCTAATATCATGTAGAGTGTGGTGTAGTAACTACTTGTTACCCAACCGAAACGTTCTCGTAAAAACTTTTTAATCCTATTGAGTTTCTTCTTGTGCATTGCATAGGTGTTTTCTTCTGAAGCTTTTAATCGGTACCCTTTTAACTCTTGCTCAATGATATTTCTTTGACTTTCAGTCAGTGGCCTGTCAATTAAAATACTACAGAGCTGTGCAAAATCTTTATAGGCTCTTATGTGAGATTTTCTAGTCGCTTCTTTGGTTTTATGCTCAAAAAAAGATTTTGTTTCTTCTAGGGTCATTTAAATATTAGCTATGTTAATTAGGGCCTAATATACTATTCTTTGTGGCCTTATAAAACGTTTTTATACAATGAAGAGGAATCACTACTAAAACAAATAAACTTTCTGCTTTAGTAATTAGAATGTTTTGTTATTTTTGCCACTCTTATCGGAATCGGGATGTGGCGCAGTCCGGTAGCGTACACGCCTGGGGGGCGTGGGGTCGCAGGTTCAAATCCTGTCATCCCGACTTAAACACAGTATAGATCCTTACTATTAAAGGTGTTGTGTTGAAATAGACTTAACTTTCGAGTGAGTAGCATTAAAAAAGGTTGGAAATTAATCCAACCTTTTTTATAATTATTCTCCTTTTTTCAGGACTATCCATAGTATTAAATAGATTAAAGCAAAGCCTCCGAAGAAAGAAAGTATTCTCCATAGTATTGGGTCTATGCCTGTGTGTTCACCCATTCCGTGACAAACACCTCCAAGATATCCTTGTTTGGGAAATCGCTGTAATTTTTTTCTCATGTGATGGTATTATTTATTAATTGTCACTTTATAAGTCTAATGAATTCGTTTTTTGTTACAAAAACTTAAGAGAAACCATAATCTCCAATATCATTTCCTTCTATTCATATTGCTCTTTAAAGGTTTATTCCATCTTTTGTATAAATGTCACAACCCCTGCAATAATAAATGCAAGAGGTAGTTTATTCTTGTAAACCAGTGAATCTGAAATGAGTAATGTGCCTTCCAATACCCCTGAAGGAATCTTGAGCAATGTTATTTCTTCATGGCTTTGGGCATTTAAAAGGTTACTCAAATCACATAAATAAAGGCATAATACATATTTCATAACTGTGCTATAAATGCTTTTAAAGCCTCTGGCTTTTGTGTGCCAATGAGTAGTTTTTTGCCGCTTTTTAATTCTACTGCCAAACCAAACCTTCCTCGAATATTGTATACAGTACCATAAGAGGTAAAAAGCCTTATTCCCCAGCCTCCTACAAAACCATAGTCTACTACCTCTGCATTGGCTACTTCCTCCCAATCAATTTTTTTCCTCACCAAAGGGAAGAAGTGGAAATGAATACTCTTGGGGGTTATTTTTGTTTTTAGCTGGAGCATTCTCATAAAAATAAGTAGCCCAAGCATTGGAATGAATGCAATAGCCAAACCTTCGTTGCTCAAAGGGTTATTTCCAAATGAGTTTCCTGTAGTGGTCTGGTAATAGATGCCAATTAGTGGAATACAAGTGACCCCAATAATGATACCCCATACCCACCATTGATTAAAACGTTGATGCTCTTGAAACATTTATACTTGTTGAATTTATAGATAAAGCTACCTCTTTTTTTGGAGAGTTTCAAATGAAATTAGCTGTGTAACAATAGTTACTTTCTAAACACTTCCGTTGGTGTAACTTTGATTCAAACAAGTAAATGGACAGACTTGTAATTATAATTTGGTTGGTTAATCAAGAGCAGTGGGAGACTGCTGCTCTTTTTTTTAAATGCTTTCTAACCCAAACCATATTCTAACTACTATATAAATTAATTAACAAAAAAGTTATTATGTCATTCTTAAGTAAACTATTTGGATCAAGTGCTTCTTCAGACTACATTAAGGTGTTGGGTATTGAAGATTTCAAAGCAGGTATTGCGAATAAAGGTACTCAACTTATAGATGTTAGAACGGCTTCTGAGTTTAAATCAGGTGCAATTGCAAATGCCAAAAACATTGACTTTTTTAACAAAGCAGCCATGGAAACGGCTTTTAAAAAATTAGATGCTTCCAAGCCGGTATATCTCTATTGTAGGTCGGGAAATAGGAGTGGAAAGGCGGCTAAAATTTTAGTCACTTTGGGCTTTAATGAAGTATATGACCTTAGAGGAGGCTATACCTCATGGAGATAATAAAAAATAAACCGCATATGAAAACATCCATTATTGTTCAAAATTTAAGGTGTGGTGGTTGTGCCAACACAATTAACAAAGCATTGTCTTCTTTACCTAATGTTCAGGATGTTTCTGTAGACGTATCTAATGCTATGGTTTCTTTTCAATACCATGATTTTAATGACGCATTAGAGGTTAAGAGTCTATTAGAAGGTTTAGGTTACCCTTCTGTGACAGCTAAAAACACTTTAAAATCAAAAGCCAACTCATTCATTAGTTGTGCCACAGGTAAGATTGGAATGAAGGATTAATGTAACAATTGTTACAAAGATTAAAGTTTTGACTGGTTATATTTAAGGATTAAACATTAACCAGACCAATGAAAAAACAACATCAAATTGTTATTATAGGCGGTGGAACAGCCGGTATAATGACCGCTACTCAGTTACTTAAGAAAAACAACCATCTAGATATTGCTATCATAGATCCAGCAGATACTCATTACTACCAACCTGCATGGACTTTGGTGGGAGCAGGAGCCTATGATTATGACAATACTGCTAGATCTATGGCTAGTTTAATTCCTCAAAAGGCTAGCTGGATAAAAGATTTTGTCACTTCATTCAATGCAGATGAGAATACCTTAGAAACTAAAAATTCAGGGCAAATTGGATATGAATTTTTAGTGGTTGCACCAGGATTGGTTATGGATCCATCCTTGATTGAAGGGCTTCCAGAAGCTATGGAGAAAGGGATTGTTTGTTCTAATTATACCGATCCAAAGCACACTTGGGAAACAATTAAAAATTTCAAAGGAGGTAATGCCTTATTTACCCAGCCTACTACACCTATTAAATGTGGTGGAGCCCCCCAAAAAATAGCCTATTTGGCGGCTGATTATTTTAGAAAATCTGGCGTTGCGAAAGATACCAATGTTATTTTTGCTACTCCAGGATCTGTCATTTTTGGTGTTCCAGAAATAAAAAGAACCTTAATGAAAGTTATTGATAGATATGGAATTCATTTTAAACCTTTCTACGCGCCTTTTAAGATAGATGCAGACAAAAAAATTGCTTACTTCAAAAATACAGCAGAAGGGGAAAATCAATGTGTGATTAATGAAAATAATCCCTTAGGAGAAAAAATGTCCGGAGATGCTATTATCGAAATTCCATTTGACATGCTTCATCTTGCTCCTCCGCAAACAGCGCCTAAATTCGTTAAAGAATCTAATCTAGTAAATGACGCTGGTTGGTTGTCTGTAGATCATGGAAGTATGCAGCATACAGAGTATAAAAATATTTTTGGTTTGGGAGATGTAGCTGGTTTACCAACCGCAAAAACTGGTGCTGCTATTAGAAAACAAGTTCCCATTGTAGTAGATAATCTAATGTTGTTACTAGCACATAAAGAAGCTACAAATAAATCCTATAATGGCTATTCTTCCTGTCCTTTAGTCACTGGTTACGGGAAAATGGTTCTAGCGGAATTTGATTATAAGAATAATTTTATTCCAGACCCTAAATTAAAACAATTACTGATCAGAGATTCCTCTAAAGAACACTGGCGTTTATGGATGCTTAAAAAGTACATGTTACCTTATTTATATTGGAATAAGATGATGAAAGGAGAAAATGTTTAAATAAAAAAAAGCGCCCTACAGGGCGCTTTTTTTTATCCCAAACGCTTGGTAACTATTGTTACGCTCCAAGGAATAAGTTGCCTTTAGATTTGTATAAAATTACCATACAGATGAAATATAGTACCTTATTTTTTGTTGGATTGTTTTGCTGGAGCACCGCACAATTAGTGGCACAAGAGCAAGAAGTAACACAGCAATCCATTTCGCAGGAAGCTTTTGCTGCAGCCGTAATGGAGCACAATCCAAATTTGAAAGTAGCTGCTGCGGAAACATTAGCCGCACAGGGAGATTACAATCAAACAAGAGCGGTGTTATTGCCACAAGTATCTTTGAGTCATACGGCAGTAGCTACGAATAACCCACTAATGGCTTTTGGTTTGGGTTTAAATCAGGCTCAGATAGAGGCCTCAGATTTTAATCCAATTATTCTTAACAATCCTTCTGAAACAAAAGATTTTGCCACTGTTTTCAGTGTGCAACAACCTTTACTAAATATGGATGGTTTTATGAACCGTAAGGCTGCTAAAAGTGCTTTTGAAGCTACGGAATTAAAAGAATCTAGAACCAAAGCTTACATAACGCTTTCTTTAACACGGGCCTATATGGAGCTGCAATTGTCTTACAAGGCTGTATCTGTTTTAGAAAAGGCATTAAAAACAGCAAATGCTTATTTGAAAATTGCAGAAGATAGGTATGAAGCAGGGCACTTATTACGTTCAGATGTGTTGTCTGTTAGGGTAGCTGTTGGAGAGCTAAAAGCACAGTTAGAAGAGGCTAGAAGTGGTGTTAGGGTAGCGTCGGCCCAAGTGGCCATGCTTATGAATGCCTCACAGGATATTCAATATGTTCCTTCAGATTCATTGGCTTTAGCCGTAGAATCTCAGGATTTTTTCTATAGCCCTTTAAAAAGGGCCGACATTCAAGCTTTGGATTTAGTCACCAACGCTATGAAGTATAAATATAGGGCTGCTCAGATGCAGTTTTTACCCACATTAAATGCTTTTGGATCCTATGAGCTTCACGACACCTCCATTTTTGGTACTGGAGCAGAAAGCTATATGGTTGGGGCTCAGTTAAAATGGAACTTGTTTAAAGGAGGCCAACAATTTGGGGGTACTAAAAAAGCAAAGGCTAATTTCTACAAAGCGGCTGAGCAGGCTGTTCAGTATAAAAATGAGAGTGAGCTACTTTTTAATAAGGCCAAAAGTCAGTTAGACATTGCTAGTATACAATTAGAAACAGCTGGCTTGGCGGTATCTCAATTGGAGGAAGTGGTGGCCATAAGCCAAAACAGGTTTGAAACGGGATTAGCACACACGAGTGATGTCCTGGAAAGTCAGGCACAGTTGGCGCAGAAATCATTGTCTTACGCCCAAGCAATCTTTAATTACAATTATACCAAAGCATATTTAAAATTTTTAACCCAAGAATAATCACAGACATGAAAACGATCAAAATATTTTTAACCCTATTCCCATTAGCAACTCTATTGAGCTGTGGAGAAAAACAGGAAACAGTGAACAGTGCTTCAAAGGCTGTGGTTGTGAGTACAGCAGTAGCAAAGACGTCTCCTTTAGTAACGGACGCTGTAGCTGGCGGTTATTTAGCCGCTTCAAAAACGAGTAATCTCAGTACCAGAATGATGGGGACTGTTCAGCAAATATCAGTGTCATTGGGAGATAAAGTTTCCAAAGGAACGGTATTAATGACCTTATTTAATAGAGATATAGATGCTGCTGCATTAGCAGCACAATCTGGTGTAAATGCGGCTGAGGCTGCTTTTAAATTGGCTCAAAATGATTTAGCTGCTTATAAAGTATTGTTTGAAAAAAACAGTGTTAGCGTTAGAGAATACGAAGGGGTTAAAACAGCTTTTGTGGGCGCTGAAACTGCTTATAGTCAAGCAAAGGCTCAGCTAGAAATGGCAAAAGCTCAACAAGCTTTTACTCAAATTAGGGCGCCTTATGATGGCGTAGTGACCAATCGTTTTATAAATCTAGGAGATATGGCTCAGCCGGGAATGCCTTTATTAGAAATAGAAGGGGGTAATGGATTTGATATTTGGACCTCTTTAGGAAGTGAGTACATTGGAGATTATAAAATAGGAGATACCGTTACGGTTAAAGTGCATCCTAGTGAAAGGACGTTCAAAGGATCTATTACTGAGCTTGGATTGTCTTCCAAAAACACCGCGGGACAATACAGGGTGAAAATCACCTTAAATGGAGATACTACCCCTTTGTTATCTGGAATGTATGCCAGTATTTATTTTAATACTTCTAATAAAGAAAAAGAGACGCTATACGTTCCATTAAAGGCCATTATAACTAAAGGACAATTAAAGGGAGTGTATGTGCTTAGCGCGCAAAATACGGCCATACTGAGATGGTTGCGTTTAGGACAAGAGCACAATGAATCTGTGGAGGTGTTATCTGGTTTAGTAGCAGGGGAGACCTATGTGCTCCATGCTCAATCCAAAATGTATAACGGCGTAGCCTTAGACGTTCAAAATTAATCATTTATGAAAGAAGGATTAGCAGGCAAAATTGCCAAAGTATTTATAGATTCCAAGCTTACTGTACTACTCATGATTGTTTTTATGGTAGTAGGTGTGTACAGTTCTTTCTTGATTCCTAGAGAAGAAGAACCTCAGATAGACGTTGCTATGGCAGACATCTTTGTTGGTTATCCAGGAGCGAATCCTGAAGCTGTTGAGGCTAGGGTAATAAAGCCCTTAGAGAAACTACTCTCTAATATTAAAGGGGTAGAGTATGTGTACGCTACCGCTATGGAAGAAAAAGCCATGGTGATTGTTCAATTCTATGTAGGAGAAGATATAGAACGCTCCTATGTAAAATTATACAATGAGATCAATAAACATATGGATTTAATGCCAGCAGGCGTAACCATGCCACTGGTCAAAACAAGGGCTATTGACGACGTTCCTATGCTGGGCATTACCTTGTGGAGTGATCAGATGGACGACTATCAAATAAAGCAATTAGCTCAAGAGGTAGATTCAGAGATTAAGAAAATAACAGATGTTTCTAGTACCAAATTGATTGGCGGTAGAAATAGACAATTAAGTGTGGTGCTGGATCCTCAGAAATTAACAGCAGCAGGATTGGACTTTAACACGGTAGCTCAAATGCTGTCTGCCAATCATGCCCAACTAAATACCGGATCTTTTAATGCCCAGGACCAGAATTTCACCGTTCAAACAGGATCCTTTTTATCAAGTGCAGCAGAAGTGGCTAATATTGTGATTGGTGTGAAGGGTCAAAGCCCGGTTTACTTAAAACAAGTAGCACAAATTCTAGATGGACCTCAACAAGCCATAGATTATGTTCATATGGGCTATGGTGCCGCTAGTGGGGAAGATCAAACAACATACCCTTCAGAGTACCCTGCTGTAACACTTTCAGTGGCCAAACGCAAAGGGGCAGACGCTATGAAGATTTCTGAACAAATCCTCAATAAAATAGAAGATTTAAAAGAAAATCTTATTCCAAATGAAGTTCAGGTAACCGTTAGTAGAAATTATGGAGAGACTGCCTCTCAAAAGGTATCTGAATTATTAATGCACCTTATTGGCGCTATTATAGCGGTGACAATAGTAGTTATGCTCTCTATGGGCTGGCGTGGAGGTTTGGTCGTATTTCTTTCAGTACCTATTACGTTTGCTTTGACTTTGTTGAGTTACTATATGATGGACTATACCCTGAATAGGATTACCCTATTTGCCTTGGTTTTTGTGACTGGAATTGTGGTAGACGACTCTATTATTATTGCAGAGAACATGCATAGGCATTTTAAAATGAAGCGTTTGCCATTTAAACAGGCAGCTTTATACGCTATTAATGAAGTGGGTAACCCAACTATATTAGCCACATTCACTGTCATTGCTTCTGTGCTTCCTATGGCTTTTGTCTCTGGTTTAATGGGGCCATATATGTCCCCAATGCCCATCGGAGCCTCTATAGCCATGATCTTATCACTTTTTGTAGCCCTTACTATTACCCCATATTTAGGGTACCTTTTTTTAAGAGAAAAAGAAGTTCAAGGAGTACCTACTAAAGCGGAAAAAACATTAGAAGATTCATGGATCTATAAGATTTATAATAAATATGAAAGACCCTTACTTGAAAATAAAAAATCAAGGATTTTATTTTTAGGAGGAACAACCTTGTTATTGTTGGCCTCAATGGGATTGTTTTTTACAAAATCTGTCGCTGTAAAAATGCTGCCATTTGACAATAAAAATGAGTTTCAAGTACTTATAGATATGCCAGAAGGAACTTCCTTAGAGCGAACAGCGGCGGTGGCTCAAGAAGTAGCTCAATACCTGAGAACAAGACCAGAGGTGGTTCATTATCAGTCTTATGTGGGTACTACCGCACCTATTACTTTTAACGGTTTGGTGCGTCACTACGATCTAAGATCAGGAGGGAATGTGGCAGATATTCAAGTAAATCTGGTAGATAAGCACGATAGAACTGCACAAAGTCATGAAATTGCGAGTCGCTTTAGACCTGACATTCAAGCTTTGGGTGAAAAATACAATGCCAATATAAAAATAGTAGAGGTACCACCAGGACCTCCCGTACTTTCTACCATTGTAGGAGAAGTATATGGGCCAGATTACGACACACAAGTACATATTGCCAAACAATTAGAGTCCTTGTTGAGAGATACTCCAGATGTGGTAGATGTAGACGCTATGGCAGCCGCTGAGCACAAAACTTTTCACCTAGATATAGACAAAGAGAAGGCTGCTAAACTTGGTTTGAGCGCCCCTCAAATTATTCAAACGCTTCAATTAGCCTTGTCTAATAATTCCCTGGGAAATCTTTATTTGCCAAATGCAGTGCAACAGGTGCCCATGGTTTTAACATTAGACCATACAGATAAGAATTCTATTCATACCATTGCTGGCCTACACCTTAAAAATCAAATGGGGCAATTGGTGGCCATAGAAGACGTTGTTCATATTTCAGAAGTTATGGCAGACCAACCTATTTACAGAAAGAA
>CAKZOR010000073.1 GCA_937136755.1 uncultured Flavobacteriaceae bacterium
TCAGGGCTTTACAGGACCGTTTAAATGGCCCTATTTTCACTTCTACCCTTCAGCCCAAAAACATACTCAAAGCACTCAGAAGATGTGACGTAGCTATAGGGGCTCAAATAGGTAAAAACCACAGCCCTATTATTGTACAAGAATCTATGGTATCTCATATGAAAAAGGGAGCCGTTATTATAGATATGAGTATTGATCAGGGGGGGTGCTTTGAAACTTCTGAACTCACTACTCATCAAAAACCAACCATTGAAAAGTTTGGTGTAATTCATTATTGTGTTCCAAATATTCCAGCCAGGTACCCTAAAACAGCCTCAGTTTCTATAAGCAATATTTGTCTTCCTTACCTTTTGCAAATTGCAGAAAAAGGTGGTTTAGAAAATGCCCTTAGATATGATAATGGTCTGAGAAATGGCTTGTATCTTTACCGTGGTATTCTAACTAATGCTGCTTTAGCAGAATGGTATGAATTGCCATTTAACGACATTAATTTTTTAATATTCTAATATGCCCTTTATAAAGAGATTAGGTTATTTCTTGTTTGGACTATCTATCGGATTGGTTTTTTTAGCTTTTTTTTTAAATAAAAAAACCAAGGAAACAGGCACCTCGTTTTGCTACTTACCTAATTGTAGGGTTTTAAAAGATATGAGGAGTAAACCCCTGTACTTTTCTGAAAGTATTGACCAAGATTTATTAAATAAAACTTTAGATAGCCTTACCATTAATTACTTTTTCCTAGAGGGAGATGTGAATTTCTCTTTGAGCAATACAAAATCTGTTCCATGTAAGACCTACGTCATTGAAGCTGAAATTAAAGATAAAGAGGCATTGCTCACAGTTAAAAATTGCCCCTCTAAGCTTGAAGTACAAGAATTTGAATGGACTCAAGAAGATTAATCTAGATCTATTGAATTTTTCTTCTTTTTCGCTCTGCAGCCAAAAGATCCAATTCTCTGTTTGTTTGCCCAGCTACAGAAGTATTCTCTTCCGCACGCCTCATTAAATAAGGCATAACATCTTTAACGGGTCCAAAAGGAAGGTATTTAGACACATTGTAATTGTTGGCAGCTAAATTATAGGATATATGATCACTCATTCCATATAATTGACCAAACCATATTCTTGAATCATTCTTTTGAATACCATTTTTCTCCATGGTGTCCATTAATAAATAAGTGCTTTCTTCATTGTGAGTTCCCAAGAAAACAGCTATTCTATCTATATGAGATAGCATAAAACCTACAATCGTGTTAAAATTTTCATCTGTGGCGTTTTTATTCGCGCAAATGGGACTTTTATACCCCTTTTCTTCAGCACGAACACGCTCTTTCTCCATATATGCTCCTCTAACTACTTTAATGCCTATTTTAAAATCATGAAGCGTAGCATATTCGTATAATCCTTTAATATAGCTAAGCCTATCCCATCTATATGCCTGTAAGGTATTATAAATTAAAACTTTGTCTTTATTAAACTCTTGCATCATTTCACAAACCAACTGATCAGCAGCGTCTTGCATCCAGCTTTCTTCTCCATCAATCAGTAAGGGAATGTTATGATTATGCGCTGCTAAACAAATAGACCTAAACCTTGTCTTGACCATAGACCAATCTTGTTTTTCCTGACCTGAAAGAGTGGCGCCTAGTCCAACTTTTTCATAAAGGGATATACGTCCCAATGCCGTGGGCTTAAAAACCACAAAAGGAATTTGTTTTTTTGTAGTAGCAAATGTTATAAGTGATTCAATTTTTTGTTGGACCTGATCAAAATAAGCCTCATTTGACTGACCTTCTACCGAATAATCTAACACCGAAAAAACATTTTTTTCATACATTGCATCCATCACGGGTTCACAATCGCACTCATTTACGCCACCGCAAAAATGATCAAATACAGTAGCTCGTATTAAGCGCTCGACTGGCAGATTGGCCTTTAGCGCAAAATTAGTCACTGCAGTTCCAATTTTAACCAAAGGCTCCTTTGAAATTAATTTAAATAAAAAATAAGCACGTTCTAGTGCCGTATCTGACTTTACTGAAAAAGCAGTTGCAGTATCCTCAAAAATTCGCTTCATTTATAACAATTTGTCAAGTGATCAAATATAAGTACAGAATTTATAATCTATAGTGATTTTTTATCTTTATTTTGTGCTTATAGCTCATATTATGAAGTCCATAAAAACACCTAATTCAATAGTTCATTTTTCAGACATTGCTATTGAAAAATTGAATGATCATTTGCTTGAGACGGATTATTCATCTGTTTTTATTATCGTAGATGAAAATACCCACGAGCACTGTTTACCATTATTCCTTCCTAAAGTAGCATCTCAGTCTACAATAGAAATTATTGAACTAGAATCTGGAGAGGAAAACAAAAACATTGACACCTGTACTCAGGTTTGGAGTGTGCTTTCTGAATTAGGTGCAGATAGGAAAAGCTTAATGATTAATTTAGGCGGTGGTGTTCTTACAGACATGGGTGGTTTTATTGCGGCTACTTTTAAACGTGGCATTCAATTTATAAACGTTCCTACGACACTTTTATCGATGGTAGACGCTTCTGTTGGGGGCAAAACCGGTATAGATCTTGGGGCTTTAAAAAATCAAATAGGGGTAATTACAGAACCAGAAATGGTGCTTATTATGCCTGAATTTTTAAATACCCTTGAAGAGAGACAATTGAAAAGTGGGTTTGCAGAAATGCTTAAGCACGGACTAATTCAAAATCATGAGTATTGGAAAATACTTTCCAAAACAAACCATTATAGAGACTTGTCAGCATTAATAAAAACATCTGTTGAAATTAAAGCGGCTGTTGTTATTGAAGATCCCACAGAAGAACACCTAAGAAAGATGTTGAATTTTGGGCACACTTTAGGTCATGCGATAGAGTCTTACTGTCTTGAAAACAAAAATATTAAAACACTATTACATGGTGAGGCTATTGCGATTGGAATGATTTTAGAAGGGTTTATTTCCTATAGAACAGTTGGCCTAACAAAAGAAACCGCAGCAGAAATCAAAAACGTATTTAACACCCATTTTGGTAAGGTGCATTTTATGGAGGAGGACATAAACCAATGCATTGATTATTTAAAATTTGACAAAAAAAATAGCCACGGAGAGGTGAAATTTGCGCTTCTGTCTAATATAGGAGCGCCAGCTATAGATATATTGGTTCAAGAAGAAACCATCAGAGAAGCATTTTCATTTTATTTAGAAAACTAAAACGACTTATTTTTTCAAGTAACGCGTTTCAATAATATTAAAATGATGGGTCAAATGTCCAGATATTATAAATCCTGTGGCAGCAACACTCATTTCAGATCCACTAGCCAAACCTTTGGTATTTAGTTGCTGAGAGGAAAAGCTTTTAAAAAGTGATAAAGTAGCATTTCTAACAGCGATGAGCTCTTCTTTTATTGAAGCTAAATTGCGGTGAGCAGCATTTGAATTAGGCACATATGCATTTTCATCAAATCCAGGAAGAGCTGTATTATCTCCTCTAGAAAAACACAAAGACCTATATTGGAAAATCCTTTCTGTGTCTGCCAAATGAATTAAAACTTCTGCAATAGTCCACTTTAAAGGAGCGTAAGCATATTGTAGCTTAGATTCGGTCAGTTTTAAAAACAAATCATCAATATCAGAAAAACCTTTAGATAGACTTTCAAGAAGAGTATTACCTCCATTATTGTCTATATAGGATTGATAAAAAGGGTTAAAGTCTTCTGAATTTAAATCAGCAATTGTAATCTTGTTTAATAAACACATTACAATTCATTGAATATAGTATGCATTAAACGCTTTTTATCGTTAATGCTCTCTTCCAAGGAAATCATAGTTTCTGTTCTACTAATACCATCAATATCATCTATTTTGAAAATGATATTTTTGGCATGGTTGGTATCTTTTGCTCTTATTTTACAAAAAATATTGAATTTTCCTGTGGTAATATGAGCAACAGTGACATTAGGAATGAGATTTAATCGCTCTAAAACAAATTTAGTTTGGTGTGTTTTTTCCAAGAAGATTCCTACATATGCAATGAAAGCATATCCTAACTTCTCATAATCCACTGTAAGTGAAGACCCTAAAATAATACCAGCTTCTTCCATCTTTTTTACACGAACATGAACAGTACCTGCAGAAATAAGCAGTTTTTTGGCAATATCTGTAAATGGTGTTCTAGTGTTGTCTATTAACATATCTAGAATCTGGTGGTCTATTTCGTCTAACTTTATCTTGCTCATGGGTAGTTCTTAAATTATGATACAAAAATAATACAGAAATAGATATAATTCAATGAAATATAGATTTTTTTAATAAAAATGCAATACTCTTAACGATTTAGACACAAACACTCGCCACAATATCCTTAATATTTTGAAAAACAGTAGCTTGCAAATCAGAATTAATAATAGCTAAATCTACAATTTTATGAAAAGAGAACTTATTTTCTTGATCAAGTGCATAGAATTCTGGTACAAAAATAATTTTATTGGACTCTAACACCTCTTTATATTGAATACCCACTATAGTGTCATGAGGGATATTTTTATTTACTAAATGAGGGTGTTTAACACCTAGGTCTAGAAATTCTTTCTGATTTTCTGGAATACCAAAATAGGAAGCTGTTGTATAATTTAAATATGATTCACTAGAAATAGCATTTACCGCAGAAAACAAGGCGTGAAAAACCATTGCTCTGCTAACTTCTCTTTGATAATCTTCCGAATAATGGCCAGCCTCAAATAGTATTGTTGGCACACCAAGTTCTTGGAAATAATCACCAACGCATTGGTTGTTAAAAGTGTCGTCAAACCTTCCTATTTGATTCGGAATCATTTGCCTCAATGTATCATTCATGACCGCTATGAGCTTCATCGCTATTTCTCTAGAAGGTGTTAGAGAACAATTCTTGTCTGCAGAAGGTGCCAGAAAAGACATAGTTGCAGGCTTTGCTGGTGATCCAACACTGAAAATAGTTCTTTGGTCATGAAGGTTAAAGCAAAAATCAGGAGATATATAATCAAATACAGTCTTTAAAAAAGCACTTTCTGGTTGAGAAAAATCTTGAAAGTCTCTATTTAAGTCTACTTGATTCTTATTAAACCTTGTATATGCAAATGCACCATCTGGGTTGAGAATTGGTATCACAATAAGGGTACATTGCTGAAGTATTTGACTAGAGGCTTCTGAAGGAGTGTTCAAAAAATTTAAAAAATCCATCAAACCTTTGGTAGTGGTAGATTCGTTGCCGTGCATCTGAGACCACATTAAAATCTTTTTATTTCCAGATCCAAAGCGATAAACAGGAATAGGCGTCCCATTGACAGATGCTCCATTGAGATCTTTGACAACAAAACTATCCCAGTTATCTGTGATTGGTTTTAAATCTGTCAATGGCAAATAGCGGCCTTTAATGGAATGAATTTTATAATTGAGGTGTGAAAGATGTCCTATCAAAATATAGTTATTAATTACAAATGTAACAAATACAATATTTACAACTGTAAATACTTTTTGTTTACATTTGTGTAGTGATTTGGCCCTAATAAAACCTGTTTTAGTTACATTTGTTATTGGCCAAAATTACGTCATTATAAAAATTATGTAAATTACTTAATTTCAATAATTTGATTGTATTTAATTAAAGTTTAAGTTGTAAAATTTTTTTCGTATTCATCCAAATATAGCATCACAATAATCGATATTATAATATTTAAGTTACAATGATAAACAGTCAGGATTTTATAAAAAGATTACAAATAATCATTGATCATTATCAACTTTCAGCCGCCTCTTTAGCAGATAAAATAGCGGTGCAAAGGTCTAGTATTTCACATTTATTATCTGGAAGGAATAAACCTTCACTCGAGTTTGTTTTAAAACTTGTTAGACAATTTCCTGAGGTGAGTTTATACTGGCTTCTCAATGGAACGGGAAACTTCCCTTCTACCCTATCTGAATCTGACACATCTAAAAGCCAGCATCTAATTAGTTCAGAAGGAAATAATGAAAGCGAACGATTGAGCAATGAAAAAATCACAGAAATACCTATAACCTTAAAAGAGCAAATGCTTCATTCTACTCACAACAATGCTCAAGATGAAATAGACACTATTATTATTTGCTATAAGAATGGAAATTTTAAATCTTATAAAAACTTTAATTAAGCACATTTGTGCTTATTTTTATATCATGAAATGTATCTATATCATATTGTTTGCGTTTGTAGTTTTAGCTTGCAACCCACCTCAGAGAAATTGCAAAGATTTTAAAACAGGACGTTTTGAATTTACTGCAACTATTAATGGTGAAACAATAACCACCTCATTTTTTAGAAACGATTCTTTAGAAGTTGAAAACTTCAATGGAAAAATTGACAGTAGCAGCATTAAATGGGTCAACGATTGCGAGTATATTCTCAAAAACCTTCATCCAGTAAATGCCGCTGAAGAAACCCCTCTGTTAATAAAAATTCTGACCACTTCTGACAATGGTTACACTTTTGAGTACGCTACAGTTGGAAGTGCTCAAAAAGCTCGTGGAACTGCCGTAAAAATTGACTAAGTATGTTTGAAATTCTATTAAGTCCAGACGCCTGGATCGCACTATTAACCCTTACTTTTTTAGAGATTGTTTTAGGAATAGACAATATTATTTTCATTTCAATTGCTGCTGGCAAACTCGCAGATGGAGATAGAAAAAAAGCAACAAACATAGGTTTGGTTCTCGCTATGGTGCTTAGAATTCTATTACTATTGGGTATTTCTCTTTTAACGGCTCTAAATGAACCCCTATTTCACTTAGACACTAAATGGGTACAAGGTAGCATTAGCGGGCAAGCAATCATATTGTTTCTTGGAGGATTGTTTTTACTGTACAAGAGTACCAAAGAAATTCATGAAAAAATTGAAGACAAGTCACATGATGCCAATCAGGTGGCATCTAATCAGACCAAATCTCTAAGAGCCGCTATTATTCAAATCACAGTCATTAACATTGTATTTTCTTTTGACTCTATCCTCACCGCTATTGGAATGACCAATGGGATTTCAAGCAATCCAAATGACGCTCTAGTGATTATGGTCATAGCTGTAATAATTTCTGTGCTGATCATGATGATGTTTGCAAAGCCAGTAGGAGATTTTGTCAATAAAAACCCTACTATACAAATATTAGGCCTATCATTTCTCATCTTGATAGGTTTTATGCTAACCACTGAAGCGGCTCACCTATCTCATTTAGTTGTATTTGATCAAAGCATAGGAAGCATCCCTAAAGGATACCTTTATTTCTCCATAGCTTTTTCACTCATGGTAGAGT
>CAKZOR010000074.1 GCA_937136755.1 uncultured Flavobacteriaceae bacterium
AAAATTTATATCTCACAAAACCTTCCATGGCTTCGTACTCTGCTAGCCCCAAGGCATTGTATTTTTTAGCAGTTTCCCTGTTGCGATCTTCTGCCCTTTGCCAAAATTCTCTTTCATCACTTCCGGGAAACATGGCGGCATC
Source organism: uncultured Flavobacteriaceae bacterium (assembly GCA_937136755.1). Lineage (GTDB taxonomy): Bacteria > Bacteroidota > Bacteroidia > Flavobacteriales > Flavobacteriaceae > MAG-120531. The sequence continues at coordinate 143 of CAKZOR010000074.1, forward strand.
TTTTTGTGATTGGTGTTTAAAAATGGCATTTCTCTTTCTAATCATATCTTTTGGACCAATGGGTATGGCCATTTCCATATCTGCAATATCCCATTCTTGCCAGGCACCTCTGTAAAGCCACACATAGCAATCATCGATCCATGATACTTTATCTGCAACCAGTTTGTCTATGGTGGCAAAAATAATATCTAAACACACCCTATGTGTTCCGTGTGGGTCAGATAAGTCTCCTGCAGCAAATATTTGCTGAGGTTTTATACGGTTTAAAAGGTCGTAGGTGAGGACAATATCTTTTTCCGAATATGGATTCTTCTTAACAGTCCCTGTTTCATAAAAGGGCAGGTTTTGAAAATGGGCGTTTGCTTCTTTAACCCCACAATAACGACAGGCCGCCATAGCTTCTCCTTTACGAATGAGGCCTTTGAATTTCTGGATAATCGGTTGGTCCACCTCTCCTGGAGATTTATTGCTCAAAAAAGTTTTTACCTCTGTGAACTGTTTTTGAAGTGTGTCATTGTCTTCTTGAATGTCTGTGGCAAAATCTAAAAAACGGATCACTTCGTCGTCAAAAACAGCAATGTTTCCAGAAGTCTGATAGGCCACGTGTACTTCATGTCCTTGGTCTACTAACCTGAGTAGGGTACCGCCCATGGAAATCACGTCGTCGTCCGGATGTGGGCTAAAAACTATAGATTTCTTGGGAAATGGATTGGCGCGTTCTGGTCTCTTTGTGTCATCGGCCAGGGGTTTACCTCCAGGCCAACCTGTAATGGTCTGTTGTAACTGATTGAATATTTTTACATTGAGTTCCTCTGCACTTCCAATTTCTGCAATGAGGCTACCCATTCCGTATTCATTATAGTCTTCATTGGTCAGTTTTAATACGGCTTTATTTCTGGTTTCAGACAACCATATGGTCGCTTTTTTAATGAGTCCCTCTGTCCAATCACAATCTCCTACAAGCCATGGCGTAGCTTCTCTGGTAAGGCTTGTAGCGGCAGCCCTATCTATTATAAAGTCACAATTTTGATGGTTCTGTAAAAATGTGGCAGGGACAGATTCTTGGATGGGGCCTTCAACAGCTTGTTTAATAATATTGGCCTTTCCTTCTCCCCATGCCATTAATATAATTCTTTTTGCGCCCATAATGGTGCCTACGCCCATAGTAATGGCTTTGGAAGGTACATTTTCTTTACCAAAAAAGTCACTGGCCGCGTCTAATCGGGTGATCCTGTCCAGGCGCACCAAACGTGTTTTGCTTTTGAGAGAAGACCCAGGCTCATTAAAACCAATATGTCCTGTTCTTCCTATTCCTAGAATTTGTATATCAATACCGCCTGCATCTATAATTTTTTGCTCGTAATTCTGGCAATAAGTCCTTACGGATTCTTTATTTTGCTGTCCGTCAGGAATGTTAATTTGATGGGCAGGAATGTCTAAATGATCAAATAAATGTTCGCGCATGAATCGCACATAGGAATGTATGGATTCCGCGTTCATAGGAAAGTACTCATCTAGATTAAAACTAATCACATTGGAAAAACTCACCCCTTGTTCTTTGTGTGCTTGAACCAAGTAATCATAGACTTTAATAGGGGTAGAACCTGTAGCCAAACCGAGCACCATTTTCTTTCCTTCCTTTTGTCTTTGGGTGACTAATGATATAATTTCTTGGGCCACATAGTAGGAGGCCTCTTGAGAATTTTCGTGAATAATGGTATTTATTCTTTCAAACTTTTTTTGTTCTTCCTCGACCATTTTTAATTTGGTTGGTTACTTTAGACCTCTCAAATATAGAAAAAAAATGCAAAAACTGCCGTTTTATGCTTTTTATTTTTGAATATATTCAGAAATATCGAATTTAACAGGGTTTAAACTGAAAAAAACAGCAAGATTTTTTGATATATTTGTATAACTTTAACAGACTTTGAATCACTGAATATGCTTAAAGAAGAACGTCACCTTAAAATCCTCAATGAAGTAGCACTTCACAATAGGGTGTTACTCACAGATATTGCAGAAAGTCTTAACGTCTCTATAGACACCGTCAGAAGGGATGTGAAAGAGTTGGACGCCCTCAATAAACTCAAAAAGGTACATGGAGGTGCAATAGCGCTTGGTTTTGTGAGTTTCAGTCCTAAAAACACCAATATTTATGCGCTTGCAGAGAAAACCATTATAGCTCAAAAAGCCATTTCATTGATAAAAGAAGGCAGTGTGGTGCTCATAGATGGCGGAACAACCTGTTTGGAATTGGCCAGACTCATCCCACACAAATTACATTTAACCTGTTTTACATTAAGTTTACCAGTGGCATTAGAAATGCTCACCAAACCAAATGTTGAGGTTATTTTTATTGGCGGAAAGCTCTCCAAAGACGCCCAACTCTCCATAGGGGCCAATGCGGTAAATAATTTGTCAGACATTAGGGTAGATTACAGTTTTATTGGAACGGGCTATGTAGATCCTGTTTATGGTCTTACCGAGTTTGATTGGGACATTGTACAGCTAAAAAAAGCAGTGATTGACGCTTCAAAAAAGACCGTTTTACTGTCTATTTCTGAGAAATTTAATTCCCAACACCGCTATAAAACCGCAGATATTAATGCCATAAACACAATGGTCACAGAACTAGAGCCTACCAACCCAAAGCTCAATTCATTTAGAAATTACGACATCAATTTATTGTAGTGAGTTAGTATTACTGACCTAACGGACGCATTGTTCCATTGATGGTTTTTTCTTTTAATTCTTTAATCAAGTTTTTTATTCAATCTTATGTCATTCAATAAACTCACAGAGTCTGCTTCTCATTACGATCATTTAGAAGAAAAATCTACACTGGAGATTCTTCAGGACATTAATAAAGAAGACCAAACCATTGCTCAAGCAGTAGCCCAATCTATTGATCAGATGGCTCCAATTATAGATATTTTGGTCGCTAATTTTGAAAAGGGCGGACGCCTTTTTTACATTGGTGCAGGTACCTCAGGGCGATTGGGAATTCTAGATGCCTCTGAAATTCCACCTACCTTTGGTATGCCCCACGGACGCGTTGTAGGACTCATTGCTGGTGGAGACACCGCCATTAGAAAAGCGGTAGAAAACGCAGAAGACCATAAGACTCAAGCTTGGCTAGATTTAAAAACACATGATATTAACGACTTAGATGTATTGGTGGGCATAGCTGCCTCTGGTACTACACCCTATGTTTTGGGAGGGATTGCCGCAGCGAAAGCAGCTGGGATTACCACTGCTTGTATTACCAATAATCCAGGAGCTCCCTTGGCCTTGGCGGTAGACTACCCTATAGAAATTCCCGTAGGTCCAGAATACGTAACGGGGAGCACGCGAATGAAAAGTGGTACCGCTCAAAAGCTCGCCCTAAACATGCTTTCTACTGCTTATATGATTCGTGTGGGTAGGGTAAAAGGCAATAAAATGGTGCATATGCAACTCAGCAATGATAAGCTGGTGCTCAGAGGAGCCTCCTATATAGCACAAGCATTGGGTGTTTCAGAAGAAACAGGAAAAACCATGCTAAAAAAGTACGGTTCAGTACATGCCGCCATAGAAGCAGCAAGGTCCTGAACCGTACCCAATACTGAGTGAATAGTTACTTTTTAGGGACTAATTTTACAATCCCTTTTCCTTCTACGGCTGCATAGATAAAACCATCTGGTGCTTGACGCACACACCTCACCCTACCTATATCTGCCAATAATTTTTCTCGGTACACCACTTTAGTACCCTCTAGCTCTAATCGTTCCAGATATTGAAAAGACAAGGATCCCACTAGAAGGTTGCCTTTCCAGGAAGGGTATTTGTCACTCGTCACATAAGCCATGCCACTAGGTGCAATAGAGGGAACCCAGAAATGAATAGGTTGCTCCATATTGGGCATACTGGTCTTATCTGTAATAGGTGTGCCACTATAATTTATTCCGTAAGTAATCACTGGCCATCCATAATTGGCTCCTTTTTTAACAATATTGAGCTCATCTCCACCTCTAGGGCCATGTTCGTGTGCCCACATTTCTTTTCTTATCGGATGATAAATAAGTCCTTGAGGGTTTCTGTTTCCATAGGTGTAAATAGCCGTTTTAGCACCAGAAACACCTACAAATGGATTGTCAGAAGGAATGCTTCCATCTGCATTTATTCTATAGATTTTTCCACCATCTCTTTTAATATCTTGTGGGTTAACATCTCTTGCTCCGCGTTCTCCAATAGTGAAATACAAATAGCCCTTTTGATCAAACTCTAGTCTAGACCCAAAGTGCTGCCCCTTGGTAGTGTTAGGTCCCGCTTTGTAAAGCAGCTTGTTTTCTACCAAACTATTTCCTTTGAGTTTGGCCCTCATAATCGCGGTATGCCCCCCTTTTTCTTCTCCCTCTTCAGAGGCGTAAGAAATATAAATCCATCCATTTTGCTCATAATTGGGGTCCAATTCAAGATCCAAAAGACCCCCTTGACCCCTTACGTACACCTTTGGTGCGTTTTCAATCACTGTTTTTACCCCATGAGTCACTTTTATGAGCGCTCCTTCCTTATCAGATACCAACATACTCCCATCTGGTAAGAAAACCATCCCCCAAGGATTGTTAATTCCTTCCACCACAGTTTCTACGGTAAATAAATCTTCTTTTGGAAGGTTCACTTCGTTGGGTTTGTTTTGGCCGCAGGCCGATGCCGTGATCATTATAACAACAGCAGCAATAGCATTTTTAAAAGTCATGAGGTCTATTTTTAATTCCAGTAAATATACTAAAGATTCCCTTTTTAAAATTAAGGGTACATCTTTTTAAAAAGATGCCATTATATGTGTGGTTTTATACTATATTTGAACCGCTGTAAACGCAGCTACACTCGGGGTGTAGCGTAGCCCGGTTATCGCGCCGCGTTTGGGACGCGGAGGTCGCAGGTTCGAATCCTGCCACC
>CAKZOR010000075.1 GCA_937136755.1 uncultured Flavobacteriaceae bacterium
ATGGCTCCCATTTCTGTAGCTAGTGTTGGCTGATATCCTACTGCAGAGGGCATACGACCCAATAAGGCAGACACCTCAGATCCTGCTTGTGTGAAACGGAAAATATTGTCTACGAAAAACAATACGTCTTTCCCTTGACCTTCTCCTGCTCCGTCACGGAAATATTCCGCAATAGTCAAACCAGATAAGGCCACACGAGCACGGGCTCCAGGAGGCTCATTCATTTGTCCAAATACGAAAGTTGCTTTAGACTCCTTCATAGCAGACTTATCTACCTTAGTAAGGTCCCAACCGCCTTCTTCCATAGAGTGTAAGAAGTCATCTCCGTATTTGATAATTCCAGATTCTAACATCTCCCTTAACAAATCGTTTCCTTCTCTTGTACGTTCTCCAACGCCTGCAAACACAGATAGACCACCGTGTCCTTTGGCAATATTATTAATCAACTCTTGGATCAATACCGTTTTACCTACACCGGCTCCACCGAATAATCCAATTTTACCCCCTTTTGCATAAGGTTCAATGAGGTCAATTACTTTTATCCCTGTAAACAATACTTCAGTAGCGGTAGATAAGTCCTCAAATTTAGGGGCTTGTCTGTGTATAGGTAAACCGTCTTTTCCAGATTTAGGTAAATTACCCAGTCCGTCAATAGCGTCTCCAATCACATTAAAAAGACGTCCGTAGACATCTTCACCAACAGGCATTTGAATAGCGCTACCTGTAGCTGAAACCTCAGTCCCTCTACTTAAACCATCCGTAGAATCCATAGAGATCGCACGAACTGTGTTCTCTCCCACATGAGATTGAACTTCTAATACTAAAATAGTGCCGTCTGCCTTTTTAATTTCTAAGGAGTCGTAAATTTTAGGAAGTGCAGTTCCTGCGTTAAATTCTACATCTACTACAGGGCCAATAATTTGTGAAACTTTAGCGTTACCTTGAGCCATTGTTTTATTGTTTATAAAGATTTACATACTTTGTTTAAAATCAGCACACTATTTGTACAGATTTTAGGGTGCAAATATAAGTCTTTCTATGGGAATTAAAAACGGCAAATACAACTTTTTATTAAAAGCAAAATCCCGCTATTTTCCGGTTTAAGAAAATGGCGGGATTTATATTTTAAAAAGGAATTTATTTACTGCATGGCAGGATTAAAATTCGTAGGATAATCTCCTATGTCTAAAAGGTTTCCTGAGGCTTCAAAATTAGTACCATAAGTACTATCCAAGGTTTTCATTATCAGATTACTCAAGAGGGCATAACCTCTTGGATTTGGGTGAACCCCATCTAAAGAAAACACTCCACCAGTTACAAGACTAGAAGTTACCGTAAATTTTCCATCTGTAATCCCTCCAGAGGCCAGTTGTTGCATATAAGCATTAGCGTCAAAATGAGCTAAACCAGCAGCTGTAGCTGCTGCTTTTATAATGTTGTTGTATCCGTCAATAGCGGTTTTAATCTCCGCTTGCTCTTGAGGTGTTAACACCCATTTGTCTGCTAAAGGTACTGCCACGCCATTTACAGTAAGTGGGTTACCTGGTACTGCTAATGTGCCTATGAAAGCAGAGGCAGGAAGCACCAATAAGTCTTCTGCAGTGGCTTGTCTGTATTTAGGTAAGGCTGCAAAAGCTGGATTAATAGCGCCTAAGTCTGTTAATGACTCATCTACAATTACCACGGCATTTCCAGCACCTGCTGAAAAAGAAATGGTTCTTTTGGCTACTTCATCGGCACTTAAAAGACCTGTTCCCTGTAAAGCCTGGTAAGCTGCTTGCAAACCACCATTATATGGCGCATAAGCGGCATTTACAGCCGCTGCAGTTGCAGCGTCCAGAGGAACTGGATTATGTGGAACAGTCGTAAAATGAGGAATACTGGTCACATAAGGAATGTTAGCCACAACACCTTTAGCGCCACCAGCGGTTAAAGTAGCTATTAATGCACCATATGTACCGTCAAAACCAACTCCAGGGGCACCAGATATTGGCGTTAAAGGATTGGTTCCGTCTCCCCCTGTAGTGGCGTAACCCAAAGCATCATTGTTTCCAATCCAAAGAGAAAAGAAAGTGGGTGCCTGTGCCATGGCATCTGCTAAAACTGAAGTATTAGGCGTAGACGCCATTCTCACAAAATACGGATTGGCCAAACCTAAAGCTACATTTGAGATATTTCCGTAACCAGGAGCCAATAAGTGATAACTCTTAGCACCTGGAACCCCCATATTATTAAAAGGGCCCGTTGGGTTATTAGTAGCAATATCAGTGGTAGGTAATGCAGCTGGATTTGCCGTTAATAAGGAGGCAGGTCCCGCTCCATTAAAAAACAATCTCGGACCTGCAATCATATTTCCAGCTAATAAAAGCCCCCCATTATTGTCGTTCATCATGGGTTGAGAAAAGGAACCTCCACCAGCTTTTGAGAATTTTTGGGCCAATAAATTTGGCATAGATAATTGTTGAGACGCCTTAAAAAGCGCGCCGTCTGTATAACCTGCAGTCAGTGAATTCCCAAGAGAAACATAATTACTAAAATCTAAGCTCCCTGCACTTAATGCGGGCATAGGTTCAGCTGGTGCTGGTCCCTCAATAGCATCTTGCTCACAAGAAACCAATAGAGCCACCCCTAAAACGTAAGGAATATATTTCTTTATATGTATAGATATCTTTTGCATGATCGATTAATTGTTAATGGTTAGTGAAAGATAGTACTGAGAACCTATAAGTCCAGTTCCAAAGGCAGTGAAATAATCATAACCTCCTAAGTTAGCCGCTCCTAGTTTTATGGTAGACTTTAAACTTGGTATGGTATAGTTTATTTGAGCATCTACTGTAGAAAAAGAAGGGACTTCTCCGTCTCCAAAGGCAGCTTCCCAGAAATAATCATCACTCCATCTCCAAGCGACGTTGAATCCAAAATTATCTACCAATTCCGTAGAACCAAAACTCGCTTTCACTTTGTGTTCTGGGGTGTTAAAATTGGTTCTAAAATCTGGATAAAGCGTTCTGTCAAAGTCTTGTTTGGTATAGGTGTAATTTGCTGTAAAGTCAAACTTTTTAAGCACTTTAGCCGTTAACATCGCTGAACCACCGTAAGAATTCACATCTACAGGAGAATTGGTGTAAGCTTGGTACACTTGGTAGTCACCAGCAGCAATAGCGGCAACAGACAAGCTGTTGTCTCCAACAGTACCATAAAAAGGAGCCACTACATTTTCTCCAGAAATAAAATCTTTATACTGGTTGTAATAAGCACTCATATCCAAAGTGACATTTCCAAGTTTTCCCCTGTATCCAACTTCCATAGAAGTTACTTGCTCAGGCTTAACCAATTCAGGATTCGACACTTTTAAAACGCCAGGATTCCCTGTAGCAGCTAATGCTGTAACAGAACTAGCGGTATAAGAATTCTCATAGGCCGCTCTACCTGTTTGAGTTATGGTAGCCGGTTGACCATATAAATTTTGGGCCGTACCACTCACTGCAAAGTTTCTAGAGTAACGGTCTAAATTGTCTGCTGCAGAACCCACCAAAATGGCCCTACCCGCGTCTAGACCTATAAATAGATCTTGGGTAGTTGGGTTTCTAAAACCTGTTTGTAAAGAAAAACGCAGGTTGTGGTTTCTATTTAAGAAATATGCGGCAGATAATCTAGGAGAAAAGAAACCGTCATATAACTCAGACTTGTCATAACGAACAGATCCTGTAAGCTTTAAAGAAGCCTCGTCGCTCATTTCAAAACGCTCTTGAATCTGGGTGTATATACCCGCTTCATTATAAGAAATTGGCCCATCAGTATCTGTATAAATCGTTCCTGAAGAGTTTAGGTTGTACCTTCTAAAGGACCCTCCAATTTGAATATCTGCAAAGTCAATTAAATGACTAAAGTTATAGTTGGCATCTGCATGGTAGTATTTAGAAGCATCCTGGAATTTAGATCCTGTAGCTAAATTTGGATCTTGCACACTTCTGTCAAAGGCTGCTTGAAACTCAGCTGTTCCAGGCTCAAAACGTCCTGTTTGCGCAGCACCTAATCCAGCGGCATGCGCTGCTTCATTAGTGGCTCCTGCGAGTGTTGCTAAGGCATAGCCTCCAACGTATTCGCCAAACCAAGTATTGTCGTCCTTCCAAGCACGGTTAATATTAATTCCAGTAAATACCATGTCATAAGAATCTCCAGCGTCATCTGCAACAACATAGCCTCTTACAAAGAAGTTGTCGTTACGCACTTCAATTTTATGCTGCTGTTGCATAAAGTTTTTAATGTTGTAACGGTTGGTTCCTTGGTAAATGGTATTACCTGTACCGTACTTTCCTACGTATTGAATTTCAAAGTCGTTGGCAAAGGGTCTAAAATACAATCCCCAGTCTGCCTTTAAACTCTCCGCATTGTAGTTTGTGAGATCACTTTCCATATAACCCGGTCTAGACACCACTACAGAGGGCACTAAAGCGTCTGCTCCTGCTGGAAGTATCCCCATACCCACTAAAGCAACAGCAACTCCTTTAATGTTGGTCGCTACCTCATCTCCGTAGACGTTTATTCCGTCATAATCCAAGTTGTCTCTGGTAAAACCATTGTTTCTCTTATCTGTGATATTATTCGCTACCCAGTCCGTACCCTTTAAGTATCCTACGTTTACTTTTGCGGCAAACTTGTCTGAGAATTTTTTAGCCAAACGAATACTCACATCGGAATAAGGATTGGTTTCTGGATTCCCAAAAGATCCTGAAGCATTTTGTGAAGTAACCCCTCTTTTTAAAGAAACACTTACCCCTTCATAATCAAAAGGACTCTTAGAACGCATGAATAAAATACCGTTAAAGGCATTCGCTCCATACAAAGCAGAAGAAGCTCCTGGTAATAATTCCACACTCTGCACATCTGTTTCAATCATCCCCACTAAGTTTCCAATGGGAAAGTTAAGGGCTGGTGTAGAGTTGTCCATTCCGTCTACCAACTGCATAAAACGGGTATTGGCAAAAGTGGCAAAACCTCTAGTGTTAATAGATTTAAAAGTCAATGAGTTGGTGTTAACATCTACTCCTTTTAAATTCTCCAAACCGTCGTAGAAATCTACAGAAGCGGTATTTTTAATCTCTTTGATACCGAAACGTTCCACCGTTACCGGAGATTCAAAAAGACGTTCTGGTGTACGTGAAGCAGAGATCACAATCTCATCCAACATGGTGTTGGCCTCTTCAAGTGTTACTGAAATAGTTTGGTTGTTTGAAGTAACCCTAGCAGTTGCCTGGGAATACCCAATACTAGATATTTTAAGGGTAAATGGTGGATTTTCAGAAGTTTCTAGTACGAAATTTCCATCGAAATCCGTTACCGTCCCAATGGGTTTTCCGTCTATTACAACGTTAGCTCCTGGTACCGGCATACTATTGCTATCTACTACAGTTCCTTTGATAGTAGTCTGTGAATATCCCGCAAATGCAAGGCACAGAGAAAGCACAAGTAAAAGATTTTTCATAAGTTTTTACAGTTTAGTTTATCTAAGCAATATACTGCTTTTTTTATTTATTCAGAAAAAAACGTGCATGTACACTTTATTTTTCGAAATAAAGACTGGACTAAATTGTGAAATAAAGAAATTCTTACTCTACTGTGACGCTCTTTGCAAGGTTTCTGGGCTGGTCTACATTGCAGTCTCTGAGCACCGCAATATGATAGGAAAGCAATTGCAACGGCAAGGTGGTAACCAGCGGGCTGAGCCAGTCAAATGTTTCCGGAACCTCAATCACATGGTCTGCAAGTTCCCTTACCGTGACATCTCCTTTGGTCACTATAGCGATAATTTTACCACTTCTAGACTTAATCTCTTGGATATTGCTGACCACTTTTTCGTAATGACCTCGTTTTGTGGCAATCACAATCACTGGCATTTGCTCATCTATTAGGGCAATAGGTCCGTGTTTCATTTCTGCAGCCGGATACCCTTCTGCGTGAATATAACTGATCTCTTTGAGCTTGAGTGCACCCTCTAAGGCCACAGGAAAATTAAATCCTCTTCCCAAATACAGGCAATTGGTGGCGTCCTTATAGATACGCGCAATTTCTAGAATTGCGGCATCGGCCTCTAAGGCCAAAGCTACCTGAGCAGGTATTTGCGCCAAGGCGTTTAAATAGGTGTGGAAATCTGTGGTAGATAGGACCCCTTTTTCTTTAGCCAGCTTGAGTGCCATAAGACTCAATACCGTAATTTGGGTCGTAAACGCCTTGGTAGAAGCCACTCCAATCTCTGGCCCTGCATGGGTGTAAGCACCGGCGTCAGTAGCCCTTGCAATAGAGGAGCCAGCCACATTGCACACCCCAAAGACAAAGGCGCCTTTTTCTTTGGCCAGTCCAATAGCCGCCAGGGTGTCTGCTGTTTCTCCTGATTGAGAAATGGCAATTACAATATCATTAGGCCCAATAATGGGGTTTCTATACCTAAATTCAGAAGCGTATTCTACCTCCACAGGGATTCGAGCCAATTCCTCGAAAATATATTCCGCTACAAGTCCCGCATGCCATGAGGTACCACAGGCTACTATCACTATTCTGTTTGCTTTTAAAAAACGATCCAAATGTGCGTCTATTCCGGCCATTTTTATCAAGCCGTCTTCTGGTCTTAGCCTACCCCTATAGGTGTCTTGAATGGCCTTTGGCTGCTCGTAAATCTCTTTGAGCATAAAGTGCTCATAACCTCCTTTTTCAATCTGGTCTAAAGAAAGTTGCAGGGCTAAAATATGAGGAGTTGTGGGTAAGTCGTCTTTTATGGAACGCAATTTTATTTTCTTACCTACTTTTAAAATGGCCATTTGATGGTCTTCTAAATACAATGCGTCTGTAGTGTATTCAATAAATGGACTGGCGTCCGATGCCACAAAGAATTCTCCCTCCCCAATTCCAATAGCTAAGGGGCTTCCCAACTTAGCTACCACTATTTCATCTGGTTTCTCCAAATCAAAAACAGCAATCGCATAAGCACCTACCACTTCCTGAAGGGCTAACTGCACGGCTTTACCTAGCTTTACCCCTTCTTTTTTCTTAACCTCTTCAATGAGGTTCACCAACACCTCGGTATCTGTATCTGAATGAAATACATAGCCCCTAGATTTGAGCTCCGTTTTAATGGCGTCGTAATTTTCTATAATACCGTTGTGAATTAAGGCCAACTGACCTGAATTCGAAAGATGTGGGTGGGAGTTCACATCGTTTGGGACACCATGGGTAGCCCATCGGGTGTGGCCAATACCAAGTGTGGCTTGACTTTCTTTTATTTTCCCCGATTTATTTTCTAAGTCTGAAACCTTTCCCTTGGTCTTACACAAATGAATGGTCCCATTCTCAAATAAAGCAATTCCAGCAGAGTCATAGCCCCTATATTCCAATCGAGACAATCCTTTCACAACAACAGGGTAAGCTTGTCTATGTCCTATATAGCCAACAATTCCGCACATAAATAAGTAATTTTATTAATTAGACTTGGTATAAAAAATCTCTAATTGTAGTTTTTTACTCGCTATATCTTCACTTACATTGTTACCATATAGAACTGTTCCAAGTGGTGTGGTAGTAGCCATCACAGGAAGTTTGTCTGTTTCTCCACTGGTAAATTTAGCTGTTGAAGCCAGATTTACACGAATGTCTGCGGTAACACCAAGCGCTAAAGGAGCATTGGTAGAGTCTCTTAATATAATATTGTTAATATGGTCTGTAATTCTCACCGTGTACTTAGTGCCTCTTCCGTTTTCAGACTGAAGAATACCATCGTAATTTTTAAACACACCTAAAGGAGTGTCGTCTTCATATACTTCTGTACTAAAACGCATAATAGGTAATTTTGTCTCTGCATTGTAGAGGTATAATCTAGGTGGCTCTGGCAGAGAAGTGCCTGCCAAAGCATTTTGATCTACATAAAAGACCAAACGGGCTTCATTAACCACCCATCTATTGGCTTTAATTTGTTCCATGACAGCCCATTCCTCTGGAGCAGAAAAAAGCTTTAACTCACTGAATAATCCCGCACCGCCTTTAAGATAAATTCTAGACGCATTTTCTGTGCTGTTTAAAGACGCTAAAACTTCTGGAGACAAAGCGCTATTGTGGAAGGTATTTACGGCATTACCAATAATTGGGCTGCTGCCACCTCCAGTGAGCATACTCAAGGTGTAAGTAGTTTCATTCACTGTCTTTACACCCTCTGAATCATAAGAATCATAAGTGTATTCAATACTGATATTGGCTTTGGTAAAATCTATCAGCAGTAAAATTTCTTCTTGCTCTGCTATAGACAAATGTAAACCCCTGAGGTATGCTGCAAAATTTGATTGACTGATCAAGTCATAAGAACCTTCTTTATCAATAATTGCTCGCTGAAAAAAAGCGGCATCTAAGGGAATTCTAATTCCGGGGTTCAATCTACTACTTAGTTCAAGTGATTCATCTACCTCCGTGGTATCTGGATCATCTTCGTTGTAAAACAAAAACTCCTTGTCTGAAATAGTCACTGGGCCGTCGAACAAAACATCACTCGTAAACGAAGGATCAAAAGATTGATCGGAAAAATATTCTTGGGTATTGATGAAATCAGAGGCTGGATCCAAATCTCTTAAAAAATAATCCAACTTTTTAACTTTAAGGTTAAAAGGGGTCTCCTTGTCTCCGTAAATACTGTCCAAATCGAAAGACCTGGCAAATAAATTAGAAGCGGTCTCCGTGTCTTCCCCATCGTTAATCCCGTCTCCATCCGTATCTGGATTTAAAGGATCGGTACCGGTATTGTTTTCCGTAATATCTGTAACGCCGTCTCCGTCAGTGTCACTACTAGCGTCTTCTGGATCAATATCATAGATATCTATTAAGCCATCTAAATCTGAATCTGCTCTGCTGTTTAGTAGAAAAGGCAAATACAAATAAGCGGCTGTAACTGTTTCGTTTTCTTGAGTGGTAGCCGTATTTTCATTTTCCTGACTGTAGAACCCAAAAGTAGGGTTCCCCTGGCTATTTTGAAGTCGCAACTGAGTGGCAACAGAAGCAGAAGTTTTTCCGTATACCGGGTGATTAAAGTGACCCAATTGGTATACAGGAAGCTTATTGGTCTGGACTGCAGCAACCGATTTATTGGAAACAAAAACGTTAAAGGTAGCTTGATTTGTATCAAAAACTTCTCCGCTAATAATACCCTCGCCTTCTAATGTTATGGTGTCTTGACAAGATAAAAACCCTAAGGCTACCAACAAAAGTGCGCTTACTTTTGTCAGAGAACTTTTAATACCGCTCATGTAAATTACTTTAATACTTCCGTGTTGTAAAAATTAGCATAGGCTTCTTCAAATCCTTGAAGAGGCACATATGGTAACACTGGTTTTTTGAGGTTGGCTATGTGGTTTGTCAGATCATCTGAAAGATCTTCAGCAGCTAAAATAATCGCATCAGAATGATTGGCTGCTACTTTTAACAAATTATTATAATCAGGGGTTTCAAGTACCGCTAAATCTTCTTGACCTATGCCGTCAAAGGCTATTTTTTTAGACAAGTCTTTGTTTAAAGAACCTTCAAAACTTTTTTTATACACAGAAGTCACAATCTTACTCTCAGAAAAAAGTGGCTCGTCTGCATAGAATTTTTTTAGGTATAATGGCAGCAAAGAAGCCATCCAGCCATGTACATGAATAATATCTGGCGTCCAGTTTAATTTCTTAACGGTCTCCACTACACCCTTTGCAAAGAAAATAGCCCGTTCGTCGTTATCTGGAAATAAAGCACCTTTAGGATCGGTAAACGTTGCCTTTCTTTTAAAGTACTCTTCGTTGTCAATAAAATATACCTGAATGCGTTCTTTAGGAATAGAAGCTACTTTGATAATTAACGGCATATCCATGTCATTAATCACCAAATTCATTCCTGAAAGCCTAATCACTTCGTGAAGCTGATGCCTTCTTTCGTTTATATTACCGTACTTGGGCATAAAAATTCTAATTTGCCCACCATTTCCGTTCACCATTCTTGGCGCCTCATATGACATTTGAGACACTTCGTTCTCAGGTAGATAGGGCACTAATTCTGAAGATACAAACAATATCTTTTTACCATTCATACAGCATGTGTTTTAATAAATTCCCTTGGGAAGTGGCAAAATTACAAAAATTATAGAGATTAGCCGTATTTATAGTAAGTTTGCTCCCGTTTTATACACCACTATGGACTTATTCACCAGTGAAAAATCTTTAAACACAAGGCTTTCTATTTCCAGAGAACAAGGAAATAGCCTAGGGCTTGTTCCTACTATGGGCGCCCTTCACAAGGGTCATTTAAGTCTTGTTGAACAGGCTTTAAGGGAAAACAAAACTGTTGTAGTCAGTATTTTTGTAAACCCTACACAATTTAACAACCCCCAAGATCTGGTGCAATACCCCCAACAATTAGCGACAGATATTGCCCTGCTAAGAACTATTTCAGAAGACTTGCTGGTATTTACCCCCACAACTCAGGAGATGTACCCAGAGGGGTTAAACACAAAAACATATTCTTTTAATGGATTAGACCGCAGGTGGGAAGGCTCAGATAGGCCTGGACACTTTATGGGGGTTGGAACTATTGTAGAAAAACTATTCACATTGGTACGTCCTAGCCGAGCGTACTTTGGACAGAAAGATTTTCAACAATTGGCCATTATTAGAGCATTAGTGCGTTTAAAATCATTGCCCATTACAATTGTGGGCTGCCCTATCATAAGGGAGCCCCATGGTTTAGCCATGAGTTCCAGAAATGAAAGGCTCAAGCCTCAAGAGCGAGAAGAAGCGTCTGTAATTTATGAGGCACTACAAAAAGCGGTGAATAACGCAACCGCTAAAAAACCTTTAAGTGACATTACTCAAGCAGCTGTAAAAAAGATCCAAGCGGTGGAAGGCGCTGCAGTTTTTTATTTTGAATTTGTAAATACCCATACATTAGAACCTATAAAAACACTCACTAATCCTAAAAATACCAGAATTATTACAGCGGTAGATTTCAAGGGGGTTAGACTTCTAGATAATATAGGCCTATAGCCTTACTTAAATTAGTAAAATTCATATCTTTGCCCTATGCAAATACATGTAGTAAAATCTAAGATTCACCGCGTTAAAGTAACCGGAGCAGATCTAAATTATATTGGAAGTATTACCATAGATGAAGATCTTATGGACGCTGCCAACATTGTTTCGGGAGAAAAAGTGCAGGTAGTGAATAACACTAATGGTGAGCGCTTGGAAACTTATGCCATTCCAGGGCCTCGAAAAAGTGGAGAAATTACCCTGAATGGTGCGGCTGCCAGAAAAGTGGCTGTAGGAGATGTGCTTATATTAATTACTTATGGCATTATGGATATAGAAGCGGCTAAGAAATTTTCTCCCGCTCTTGTTTTTCCAAACGAAGCAGACAATACACTCACTTAGTTATCTCCGTTACTAAAATGGTTCGCAAATCTCCTAAAGTTTGAAAAAAAACCTATTAAAAACATTGAAAACACTAGGCCCTATTGCTTTTGGCTTGTTTTTAATTTGGTATACTTATTCGAATACCTCAGCAACAGACAGAACACTTATTTACGACTATATTATTTCCGCAGACCCTTTGTGGGTGGGCTTATCTCTGGTAATAGGTGTGTTAAGTCATGTTTCCAGGGCCATTAGATGGAATTATCTCTTAGATCCTTTGGGGTACCAACCCAGATTAACTTCCAATATTTTGGTTATTTTAATGGGGTATTTTGCCAACTTAGGCATTCCACGCTCAGGGGAGATCTTAAGGGCAACTGCGCTTACCACTTATGAAAATGTGCCATTTCAAAAAGGCTTTGGCACTATTATTACAGAGCGTGTGATAGATTTATTCATGCTCCTTTTAGTGGTTATTCTCGGTTTAATCTTACAGACAGACGTCTTATTAGATTTCTTTGCGCAAAAAGGTATTTCCTGGACTAAAATTGGATATATGGCCACGGGTCTTATCATCATTGGCTGCTTCAGTTTTTGGGTGTTAATAAGGTCTAAGCATAAAGTGATAGCTGCTTTAAAAGCCAAGGTGTCTGATTTATTATCCGGGGTGTTTAGCGTCCTTAAAATGGAACACAAATGGCGCTTTATAGCCCATACCTTGTTTATATGGATCGCTTATGTGGGCATGTTTTGGGTCATAAAGTTCACCGTCCCAGAAACCGAATCTTTAGGCGGTTCCGCATTACTAGTGGCTTTTGTAGCGGGTGCTTTTGCTATGTCTGCCACCAATGGAGGTATAGGACTCTACCCCATAGCCATTCAAAAATCTTTGGCTATTTTTGGGATTAGCATTGCTGCTGGAAATGCCTTTGGTTGGATTATGTGGATCTCACAAACCTTACTGATTGTAGTTCTGGGCGGGCTTTCTTTTCTAATTATACCATTTGTAAGTCAAAAAAAATAAACTATGGCCAAGCTTAAAACATCTTTTTTCTGTCAAAACTGTGGTCAAAATTATGCCAAATGGGTGGGCCAATGTAGCGCCTGTAAACAATGGAACACGGTGGTGGAAGAAGTGCTAGAGGCTCCTGAAAAAAAAGCTTGGAAATCAGGAGGCTCAGGGCTTAAAAAAGCAAACAAGCCATTGAAAATAGGAGAGATTAGCACAGAAACAGAAGTGCGATTAGACACCTTAAATCAAGAGTTTAACAGGGTTCTTGGCGGTGGATTGGTCCCTGGATCATTGGTGCTTCTCGGAGGTGAACCTGGCATTGGGAAAAGCACCTTATTATTACAAATTGCACTGAGTTTGCCCTATAAAACACTTTATGTATCTGGTGAAGAAAGCCAGAAACAAATTAAAATGAGGGCAGATCGTATTTTACCCACTAGTGAAAACTGCTTTATTCTCACTGAAACTAAAACACAACATATATTTACTCAAATTGCTGAAATTCAACCAGATATTTTAGTCATTGACTCCATACAAACCCTTCAAACAGACCATATTGAGTCTGCAGCCGGTTCTGTATCTCAGATTAGAGAATGTACTGCAGAGCTAATTAGTTTTGCCAAAGAAACCAATACTCCCGTGATACTTATTGGACACATTACTAAAGATGGGAGCCTGGCAGGACCCAAAATTTTAGAGCATATGGTAGACACTGTGCTTCAGTTTGAGGGAGACAGGAATTATGTATATCGGATCCTAAGAGCCAATAAGAATAGGTTTGGGGCTACTGCAGAATTAGGTATTTATGAAATGCATGGGGCTGGATTAAGGGAAGTGAACAACCCTTCAGAAATATTAATTTCCAAACAAGATGAGGGTCTTAGCGGAACCGCTATTGCTGCTTCCTTAGACGGCATGCGCCCACTAATGGTAGAAATTCAAGCTTTGGTCAGTACCGCAGTTTACGGCACACCGCAAAGATCTACGACTGGCTATAACGCAAAAAGGCTCAATATGCTTTTGGCCGTATTAGAAAAAAGGGCGGGATTTCACTTAGGTGCCAAAGATGTATTTCTCAATATTACAGGGGGAATTTCTATTGAAGATCCCGCTTTAGATTTAGCTGTGATAGGCGCCATTTTATCCAGCAACCAAGACCACCCTATTGACAGAAGCTTCTGTTTTGCCGCAGAAGTTGGTTTGGCTGGAGAAATTAGACCGGTACAAAGGGTAGATCAAAGAATTACAGAGGCCGCAAAGCTCGGTTTTGAACACATCATTGTCTCTAAGCACAATAAAATATCGGCAAAGCCAGTAGGCATAAAAATCATTGGTCTGGGAAGGGTAGAGGAAATGGTGGAATTACTATTCTCTTAAAATAACTTAATCTCTGATTAAAGAATTCCTGGATTTCATTCCCACATGGCTTTTAATCCATCCATAAAATGATAGACTTTTAATGCTATGGTCCTGGATTGGGATAGGTGCTATGTACCCCTTCTATAGCCTTTAACACCTCTTCTGACAAATCGGTGTCAATACTCTTGATATTTTCTTCTAATTGAGTTATTGAAGTGGCCCCAATAATATTAGAAGTGACAAAGGGTCTGGTATTGACGAAAGCCAAAGCCATTTCAGTGAGACTTAAGCCGTGGGCTGCTGCAATGTCAGCATAGGCCTCTGTGGCGGGTACATTTTGACCCACACTGTATCTGTTGTAATTTGGAAACAAGGTGACCCTGGCATTTGCGGGCTGCTTTCCTCCAAGATACTTTCCTGAAAGCACTCCAAAACCTAGAGGCGAATACGCCAATAGACCCATATTTTCTCTCATTGACACCTCAGCCATACCTGTTTCATAAAGCCTATTCAATAGGTTGTATGGGTTTTGACAGCTGACCATTCTAGGGAGGCTTGGATCCTTTCTATGTAATTCCATATACCTCATGGCACCCCACGGGTTTTCATTAGAGATCCCTACCTGTCTTATTTTACCTGCTTTTACAAAACCTTTAAGGGTTTCTAAAATTTCCTGGAAATTGTCTTCCCACAACTCATCTTCTTTGTGTTGGTAGCCTCTTTGTCCAAAGAAATTGGTGTTCCGCTCTGGCCAATGCAACTGATAGAGGTCTAAATAATCTGTCTTTAATCTTTTTAAACTACCTTCTAAAGCCGTGTTGAGGGCTTCTTTACTAAAACCATTTTCTCTAATAAAGGCGGTAAAAGGAGCTTTTCCAGCAATTTTTGACGCCAAAACCACCTGATCCCTGTTTTTATGTTGCGCCAACCAATGACCAATAATGATCTCTGTGTGCGCGTATCGCTCTGCAGCGGCAGGTACAGGATATAATTCTGCCGTATCGAAAAAATTTACTCCTTTATCTAAGGCAAAATTCATTTGCTCATAGGCTTCTTCTTGGGTGTTTTGTTTCCCCCAGGTCATGGTACCCAAACAAATCTTACTTACTTTAATATCACTATGAGGTAAAAAGGTATATTTCATTACAAAGAAATTTCTACGGTAACTGGGCAGTGGTCTGAATGTACCGCTGCACTTAAAATTTGGGCATTTGAAATTTTGGCAGCTAAGGGGCTACTCACTAAGGCGTAGTCCAAACGCCAACCTTTATTATTAGCCCTTGAATTGGCCCTGTAGCTCCACCAACTGTATTGGTTCGGAGCGGTGTTTATTTGTCTAAAACTATCCGTGAAACCACTTTCCAGAAGCGCAGACAACCAAGCCCTTTCCTCTGGCAAAAATCCAGAGATATTTTTATTTCTCACTGGATCGTGAATATCAATGGCCTGATGACAAATATTATAATCCCCACATATGACCAAATTGGGGTCTGTTTCTTTTAAAGATTTGGTGTAGTCTAAAAAATCATCCATATAGTTGAATTTAAAGTCTAGCCTATCTTGGTTGGTTCCAGAGGGAAGGTACATACTCATAATAGAAATCTCCGGATAACGAACCAACAGATTCCTGCCCTCAAAATCCATATAGTCTATGCCTGTTCCGTAAACCACTTCTTCCGGTTTAGTCTTACAAAGCACCGCAACACCACTGTAGCCTTTTTTTTGAGCAGAAAACCAATAATGGTATGGATATCCTGCTGCTTCAAAAAGACTGAGGTCTAACTGGTCTTTGTGGGCTTTGGTCTCCTGTAAACAAAGCACATCTGGGCTGGCTGCTTCCAACCAATCCAAAAAGCCTTTTTTTAATGCGGCACGTATTCCATTAACGTTGTAAGAAATAATCTTCATAGTGAGTTAAGCCATTTTTTTTAACCAATGCTTGGGACTAACAGCACGGTCAATAATTCCAGCTAAGTCTGCGATTGCCACTCGTTCTTGCTCCATTGAATCCCTATGTCTAATAGTCACCGTCTGGTCCTCTTTGGTTTGGTGGTCTACTGTAATACAAAACGGTGTGCCCAGCGCGTCTTGCCTTCTATACCTTCTACCTACGGCATCTTTTTCGTCATAACTCACGGCAAAATCCCATTGCAACTCCTGAAAGATTTCATGGGCCAATTCAGAAAGCCCGTCTTTTTTTACCAAAGGCAAAATGGCCGCTTTAGTTGGTGCCAACACTGCAGGAAGTTTTAATACCGTTCTGGTAGATCCATTTTCTAAGGTTTCCTCCTCTAGTGACTTTGAAAAAATAGCCAAGAACATCCTGTCTACTCCAATAGAAGTTTCAACCACATAAGGCACATAAGACTCGTTGAGCTCAGGGTCAAAAAATTGTAGCTTTTTTCCGGAGTGTTTTTCATGACTGCTCAAGTCAAAATCTGTTCTAGAGTGAATGCCTTCTAATTCTTTAAATCCGAAAGGAAACTTAAACTCAATATCTGCTGCAGCGTCTGCGTAATGCGCGAGCTTATCATGGTCGTGAAAACGATAGTTGTCTGCAGAAAAACCAAGGGAGTGGTGCCACTTAATCCTAGTCTCTTTCCATTTGTCATACCATTCTTTCTGTGTGCCAGGACGCACAAAAAATTGCATCTCCATCTGTTCAAATTCACGCTGCCTAAAAATGAATTGTCTGGCGACAATTTCATTTCTAAATGCTTTTCCAATTTGAGCAATCCCAAAAGGAATTTTCATTCTTCCTGTTTTTTGAACGTTGAGGAAGTTTACAAAAATACCCTGTGCAGTTTCTGGCCTTAGAAACAAATCCATAGCTGAGTCTGCACTGGCTCCAATTTTGGTGCCGAACATTAGATTGAATTGCTTCACATCTGTCCAATTGGTAGATCCTGAAATAGGACATACAATTTTGAGTTCCTCAATCAATTCTTTTACCGCAGCAAGGTCTTCTTTGGTCAATGCGTCTCCCATTCGAGCCAGAATAGATTTTGAAGTAGCTATATATCCCGCAACCCTTTCATTGGTGGCCATATACTGCTCTTTGTCAAAACTATCTCCAAAACGCTTGGCTGCTTTGGTGAGCTCTTTCTCAATTTTAGCTTCAATTTTAGCGACGTGGTCTTCAATAAGAACGTCTGCTCTGTAGCGTTTTTTAGAATCCTTATTGTCTATCAAAGGATCGTTAAAAGCGTCTACATGTCCAGAGGCTTTCCAAACTGTGGGGTGCATGAAAATAGCAGAGTCAATCCCCACTATATTGTCGTGCATTTGAACCATAGCACGCCACCAATAGTCTTTAATATTGTTTTTCAATGCCACACCCTGCTGGGCGTAGTCGTATACGGCGCTAAGGCCGTCATAAATCTCTGAAGATTGAAATACAAAACCGTATTCCTTTGCGTGAGAGATTACTTTTTTAAAATCGTCTTCTTGTAATGCCATAGGCACAAAAATAAGATATTCCACTCAATTGAAGTCTGAAATTAATTAGAATTAGCGCCAATGGTACATCCTTCAAAATAAGGCCCGCCTTTCTATAAATGAAGGCTCATGAAGCGTTTAAAAAAAAGACCAAAAAAATGATTGTAGCACATTACATCTAATACCAAAGAAGATTCAATTTTAAATAGTATCTTATGAATCCCATTCAGCCAGAGAACCGTCCCTTTTAAAGCAATAAAAAAATGACTTTAAAAAACGAACTGCAACAATTCATCACAACGCTTTTTAGCCCCCTCTTCCCAAAAACTTGTTTTGGATGTTTTCATATTTTAGTCCCTGGAGAATTAGTTTTATGCACCTTTTGTAGGCACGAATTACCGCTCACACACTACCATTACGGGTTAGAAAACAAGATGGATCAGGCCTTTTATGGGCGCGTAGTCTTCAAAAAAGCATCGGCACTTTTTTATTATAATTCTGAAGGTGTTTTAAAACATTGTTTTCAATTTTTAAAATATAGAAAACAAGAGCAAATAGGACTGTTTTTTGGTGCTTGGCATGGTAGGATTTTAAAATTAGACCCTGCCTTTCCTAAGATAGACATGGTTGTACCAGTACCCATTCACTACAAAAAGAAAAAAAAACGAGGCTATAACCAACTAAGCCTTTATGGCAAAACATTGGCGGGTACAATCGAAGCGCATTTTAATGAGAAATGCTTGGTTAAAACCGCCAATACCAAGACGCAAACTAAAAAAAACAGACTCCTTAGATCCCACGCTTCATTAGCGCTATACCAATTAAAAGAACCTCAGCAATTTTACCATAAAAAAATACTCCTCATAGACGACATTATGACTACTGGCGCCACATTAACTTCCTGTGCAAATGCCTTTAAGGACTGTACAGGGATTCAAATTTACTTTGCAACAATTGCAGTAGTGCGTTAAATACTAAAATAAAAAACACAGTAATCCCAGAGGTGTTTTTTCGTTTCTATGATCCTAAAAAAAGTGCTTACTTTGTACTTGGATATTACCTCGGTGGATTATGCGTAAAATTACAGGGCTTATTTTTATTTTGTTGTCTTTGTTTGCATTGGTGCAATGCGCTAAAAGAGGGTCACCCTCTGGTGGAGAAAAAGACCTCGAGGGCCCTGAATTAATCAAAGCCTTTCCATCTAATTTATCGGTTTCTTTTAAAGGTCAAAAAATAAAATTGCTCTTTGATGAGTATGTTCAACTTAAAGACGTACAAAGCCAATTGGTTGTATCTCCTCCCTTAAAATACAACCCAGAAATTAAGCCTCAAAACAGGGCGAGTAAAGTACTGGAAATTATTCTTAAGGATACCCTACAAGAAAACACCACCTACTCTTTTAATTTTGGTCAATCCATTGTTGATTTTAATGAAGGAAACCCCAATGATTATCTCAGTTACGTAATGTCTACTGGTCCATTCATTGACTCACTTCAAATGGCCGGCATTGTAGACGACGCATTAAATGCAGAAGCAGACCGTTATGTGAGTGTAATGCTTTACCGTGTAGACAGTACCTATAACGATTCTACCGTCTATAAAAAACAACCCAACTATATTACCAATACTTTGGACAGCTTAATTGTTTTTAAGCTAAAAAACTTGAGCGCTGGCAAATATGCTATGGTAGCACTTAAAGATGAAAACAACAATACATTATTTGACCAGAGCCAGGAGAAGATCGGATTCTTAGATCGTTTTATTGAAATTCCTAAAGATAGCTTTATAGGCATAAAGATGTTCAAAGAAATTCCTAACTATAGAGCGGTGAAACCAAAATTAGAAGCGGCCAATAAAATTACTTTTGGCTATAGTGGTTTGGCTAAAGATATTGAGATAAAAGCCTGGACGAATATACCAGACTCTGTAAAAACAAGGATATTAAAGGAGCGCGGAAAAGACAGCCTTAATTTTTGGTTCACCCCCTTTGAAGTAGACTCATTAAATTTCTTTGTCAAACACATTCCCACTCAAAAAGTGGACACATTTACGGTGAAAACGAGAAAAATTAAGGCAGATTCACTCGTGATCACAGCTGAAAAAAGGGGGAATGTCCCTTTTTCAAAACCTTATTACTTAGAGGTAAATACGCCTATTCACAAACTCAATGAAGCGCAGATTTTTATTACTGATAAAGACACCCTATCTGTCCCTTTCACTGCTTTTATAGACAGTCTAGAAAACAAAAT
>CAKZOR010000076.1 GCA_937136755.1 uncultured Flavobacteriaceae bacterium
ACACCAGAACAACCTAATAGTGCTGAAGATTTAATTAACTTACTTAGTTATTTAATTAATGTAAAAGAGTTAGAGAATACAGAGGATGCTATTAAAGATTATCTGTATGAAAACACTAATCATTTACACTCATCTACACTAGCAAAGGTAATTAGACAAACTGTTACCAGAAACGGTGCATATCAGGATATTAAAACTTATCCTGCTGAACAACTAGTTTCTATGTTACAAGGTAATCCTGAAAAAAGAGATTATGCTTGGGGTGGTAGTTATGACCACAATAGAGACATGTTTGGTTGGACTGTTTTAGAGATTGAAGAAGGTAATAATTTAGAAGCTGTTTTAAATGGAATGGCCGAAGCAAAATCCAAAACCGGACAAGGAAAACCTGTTTGTGTATTGCTAAAAACTGTTATGGGTAATGGAGTTGACTTTATGATGCATACCCACGCATGGCATGGTAAAGCACCAAACGACGAACAATTGGCCAATGGACTGGCCCAAAATGCAGAAACTTTAGGGGACTACTAAACCACAAGACAATGAAAAAATATATAGATACAGGAAAAAAAGATACTAGAAGTGGTTTTGGTGCAGGATTAGCCCATTTAGGAAGAACCAATAAGAATGTTGTTGCATTGTGCGCAGATCTGATAGGCTCTTTAAAGATGGATGAATTTATTGCGGAGAACCCAGAGCGTTTTTATCAAATAGGTATTGCAGAAGCCAATATGATTGGAATTGCAGCTGGTTTGACCATTGGGGGGAAAATTCCATTTACTGGGACATTTGCCAACTTTTCAACTGGTAGGGTTTACGATCAAATCAGACAATCTGTTGCTTACTCAGATAAGAATGTTAAAATATGTGCCTCACATGCTGGCTTAACATTAGGAGAAGATGGCGCTACACACCAAATTCTTGAAGATATAGGTTTAATGAAAATGCTACCAGGAATGGTGGTCATAAACACCTGTGATTATAACCAAACAAAAGCAGCTACCATTGCAATAGCAGATTACCATGGTCCTGTTTACTTGCGCTTTGGTAGGCCTGCAGTAGCTAATTTTACGCCACCAGATGCCCCTTTTGAAATTGGAAAAGCCATTTTATTACAAGAAGGGACTGACGTCACTATTGTAGCCACCGGACACCTAGTTTGGGAGGCTTTAATTGCGGCAGAGGCCTTAGCAGAAAAAGGGATCAGTGCAGAGGTCATTAATATACACACCATTAAACCATTAGACGAAGCGGCTATTGTAGCTTCCGTAGCAAAAACATCTTGTATTGTTACCGCTGAGGAGCATAATATCTTAGGTGGATTAGGTGAAAGTGTTGCGAGAACTTTAGCTTCAAAAAATCCTGTACCACAAGAATTCATTGGAACAAATGACACTTTCGGAGAGAGTGGCACACCCGCACAACTCATGGAGAAATATGGATTGAACGCTGCGGCCATTACAAAGGCTTGTGAAAAAGTAATAAAACGCAAATAAAATCGTTTTACCATACAAATGTCTAAAGGCGCATTTTAATTCTTTCAAAAGATCTTAAAATGCGCTTTTTACTTTAAAATATTATTTAAGATGAAAAAAGTATTATTTATTGCAGTGGCCTTAATCACTTTTCAAGGCTTTGCACAGAAAGAAACAGGGATAGGAATTAAAGCTGGCGTAAATTACAATCAGAATGGCGATTTAAAAACTGCTGTAAGTAGCGCTGCAAACGACATTATTTCTGGATCAGATCAAAAAATGGGCTACCATCTTGGTCTTTATGCTAAAATGAATTTACCTATTTTTTACCTCAGACCTGAATTGATCTTTACCCATACCAAAAGTGCTTATAACTTTTCAGGAGGAAATGGAGTGTATAGTCAATCAAAAATAGACCTCCCTATTCTATTAGGTTATGAGATTATAGGTCCTCTCCATGTTTTTGCAGGTCCATCTATTCAATTGGTTTTAGGAAATGATTTTGACTTGAGTAATGTTGCTCTAACAGATCTAGAAAAAAATACCACCATTGGTTTTCAATTTGGCGCTGGTATAAACCTAGGACGTTTAGGATTAGATGTAAGGTTTGAAAGGGGATTAAGTCCGAATCAAATCTCACTGATCAACAACAATATCACCACTATTTCAGAAAGTTTTATTGACACTAGGCCCACCCAAGTGATCTTTGCGCTTTCATATGCTTTATAAACTTAAAGAGACATTCAAAAAAAAGCCCTGCAATGCAGGGCTTTTTTTTGAATTTAAACTTGTTCGGTAGGATTAATCTTTATCCAAGTAATCAGGGATACCGTCGCC
The DNA here is from genome assembly GCA_937136755.1 of uncultured Flavobacteriaceae bacterium. Taxonomy (GTDB): domain Bacteria; phylum Bacteroidota; class Bacteroidia; order Flavobacteriales; family Flavobacteriaceae; genus MAG-120531. Next base: position 2,313 of record CAKZOR010000076.1, read on the forward strand.
ATCGGTATCAGGAAAGGTAATGGAACCATCTTCATTGATAATGATTTCCTCTAGGGTAGGAATACCATCGTTGTCGTCATCTGAATCTGCATGATTGGCTAAGGCTTGCTGAAAACTACTGGCTTCCTCATCTGCATCTGTGTTGTCATTACCCAGAATACCGTCTCCATTGAGATCCTCTAATATGGAAGGAATACCATCATTGTCATAATCAGTATCTACTATAAACTTACCCAACTCAATAGAAAACATCAAGGGAGTGTAGGCTGGAATAACGCCTGAAGTAGAATTGTAGTAACCCAGCGCAGAAGGAAAAACAAATAAACCAATACCACTGTCTGTGAAAGTTGTTGTACCATCGGGATGGTTTTCTACATTAAGACCAGCTTTAAGCTTGTTTACACCCAACTGATACCCCCTTATGGTGAAAGGAAGGTATTGCCAGAGAAAACTGGCAGATGCGTCAAATGATTTACCATTTAAAAAACTTCCCTCATACTTAATAAGTGTTGAGTCTGCAACAGTAGGAGAAACTCCACTAGCGCCCTCTCTTACAACCAAATAATAGTAGGTATGGCTCACGATCTCTTTTGTATCCAAACCATAGTAATCAGAATCTATTTCAATGGTTTCAGATTGCATCATTTGAGAAAGAGGGGTTTTATTGGCATTATCTCCAGCAAGTGTGTCTACCCTCACTTTAAAGTCAAAACCAACGGGTGGGTTTTGAAAAGATTCGTAATTATAAAAGTGTGTTTCCAAAAATGCAGAAATATCTTCGGCATTAGTTGGTTCTACCTCACTTAAATTAAGCGGCGGCACTAATTCTACGCCTACTATTTCATTTTTCTTACAGGAAATAGCAGTGAGTAATACAAAAGCACACAGTAATAAAGTATTCTTAGACATTTAGAATCAATTTAAGGCCGGCAAGATACAATTTTCCCGTATTTTTGTCAGAGACATTAACAAAGATTTTTGTATTGTTTATGCGTTTAGACAAATACCTATGGGCCCTGAGATATTTTAAGACCAGAAACATTGCTTCAGAAGCGTGTAAGAAGGGTCAAATCAGGGTTAATGATCAAATTGCCAAGCCTTCTAGGGAAGTTTATCCTATGGATAAACTGATCATTCGAAAAAATCAAATTAATTTTCAATGTACTGTACTAGATATACCCAGTAGTAGATTAGGGGCTAAATTAGTGGACATGTACCGTAAGGATACCACCCCATTGGAGGCATTAGAACAACACAAAGTAGCCGCACTAGCTCAAGAACACTACAGGAAAAGTGGGACAGGAAGACCCACAAAGAAAGAGAGAAGAGACCTATCTGACTACGCCCAAGAGAATGAAGAAAACATCGATTGGGAATAAGAATACAGCATACTATGGATACAAATCAAGACTTAAGCCAAGCCTATTGGGAGGAGAGATACAACAAGCAGGAAACTGGTTGGGATATTGGAGATATTTCTCCTCCAATGAAATTTGCCATAGACCAATTGGCCTTTCAATTTCCAGAGCAAAAAGAATTAAATATCTTAATCCCTGGTGCTGGCTTGGGACATGAAGCCATTTATTTGCACCAAAAAGGATATACAAATGTTCATGTATTGGATATTGCCAAAAAACCGTTAGCAGAAATAGCCCGTAAGTGCCCAGATTTTCCGAGCCATCACTTGCATTGTGAAGACTTCTTTAATTTTAAAAAAGAGGCATTTGATATTATTTTTGAACAAACGTTTTTTTGCGCCATACCACCTAGTTCCAGAGAAATATACGTTCTAAAAATGCATGAATTACTAAAGCCAAAAGGTATATTAACTGGCCTGTTTTTTAATTTTCCTTTAACTGATCAAGGACCTCCATTTGGAGGAAGTCTAGAAGAATATTTGGATTTATTTGACCCTTATTTTCTCATAAATTTTATGGAAACTGCCCAAAATTCAATAAAACCTAGAGCAGAGAAAGAACTCTTCTTTATATTTGAAAATAGATCTCAAAAACAAGCTTAAACATCTACAACATGTCACATCAAATATTAACACACCAGGAGATTGCCCATAAAATTCAGAGAATTGCCTATCAAATCTATGAATCTAATGTAAATGAGAAAGAAATTGTAGTGGCAGGTATTATAGGTACGGGACTTGAATTTGCAAAAAAAATTAGTCGTGTTCTTCAAGAAATCACCGACGCTACTATTTTACTTTGTGAATTAAAAATGGACAAAAAAAACCCACTTAAGGGTGTAAGTACCTCTATTGATAAAAGTAATTATGAAAATAAATCTGTAGTATTAGTAGACGATGTTTTAAATTCAGGAAGCACCTTGATCTATGGGGTACATCATTTTCTTCAAGTGCCTCTGAAACAAATTAAAACAGCCGTTTTAGTCAATAGAAATCACAAGAAGTACCCAGTGAAAGCAGATTTTAAAGGGATTTCACTTTCCACTTCATTACATGAACACATTGAGGTAAGATTTGAAAAAGACAATGACGCAGTGTATTTAAAATAATCTTTTTAAGTAAGCTAAAATTACTTTATCCTACTATGGCTTACTGAAGCCACTTTATTTAATAAGACTGCCTATAGCTGTGTTATTTTACTAAGGATTTTTTGTGAAATTTCATTGGGTGCTTGTCCAAGTGCAGGAACAACTAAATGCGCTTGTTCATAAAAGGGTGCTCTTTCAAAGAGGTGTTTTCCTAAAAACTCCGGCAATTGCGCTTTATCTAAACCAGCAATTAGTGGCCTTTGATCCATTTCATCTTCCAGACGATTCACTAACTCTGGTATAGAAAGCTTTAAATATACCACAATGCTATTGGAAAAAGCTTTCATCTTTTCCATATTATCACCAAAACAAGGGGTTCCCCCTCCTGTAGACAAAACAAAAGAATCCTCTGAATTTCCTAGATAAATTAGGGCTTCTCGCTCTGCCTTTCTAAAAAAAACCGCCCCCTTAGTTTTAAACAGATCTGTAACAGACATCTCATGCATTTCAGAGATATAGTGATCTAAATCTATAAAAGGAATGGCTAAGCTTTCAGCTAAAAGTTTCCCAGTGGTCGTTTTCCCACTTCCCATATACCCTACCAATACAACTTTCATATTTTGTTTAATTCTACTGACACAAAGTTACATTTCTTCAAAGGTTTTACACCAAAAAGTCACACACAAAAGCATTTAATAAAAAAACACCTTCTTTTTCAAAGCCTAATTGACTGTATTGCAGCACCCTTTAAAAAAAAACAAAAAATTATATGTAATTAGCCTTGTAAAATTAATTATTGATAGTATATTTGCACCCGCTAACAGCAATAAAGTTAGTTAATGACCTGGTAGCTCAGTTGGTAGAGCATCTCCCTTTTAAGGAGAGGGTCCTGGGTTCGAGCCCCAGCCCGGTCACAAAAAAGTTAAGTCTTGCACTTAACTTTTTTTGTTTGCAGTCTTTTTGAACATTTTTTTGTTTCTTTAGTATGCAAATGCTCACGTGGTGAAATTGGTAGACATGCCATCTTGAGGGGGTGGTGTCCTATGGACGTGCTGGTTCGAATCCAGTCGTGAGCACTGAAAAGTAATGTACTTCACCTAAGCGACTTCCTTCGGAAGTCGCTTTTTTTTTTTGCCTGCTGAACTACAAAAGATTTACTACATTTAGTCAAGTATTAAATCATGAAATAGATCATTTGTGGCTTTACCAAAAAAAGTGTCAATCATTGGCGGCGGAATTCAAGGACTCTGTACCGCTTATTACCTCAACAAAGAAGGTCTTGAGGTAAGTGTATTTGAACCAAAAACAGCAGAAACAGGTGCCTCATATGTCAATGCTGGCTACCTTACCCCCAGTCATATTATTCCATTAGCAGCGCCAGGAATGATTAGCAAAGGATTAAAGTGGATGCTAAATTCAAGTAGTCCCTTTTATGTGAAACCAAGAATAGAGCGCGATTTCTTAAAGTGGTCTTGGCGGTTTTACAAATCGAGTACACTACAAAAAGTAACTGCCGCCATACCTGTAATAAAAGAGATAAACCTGCTCAGTGAACAGTGTTTCAAAGAAATTAAATTAAGTGGAGATTTAGGAGACTTTCAACTGGACCACCATGGACTACTCATGCTATACAAAACAAAATCTGCAGCAAAGGCTGAAAATGAAGTGGCCAAAAAAGCGGCCAGCCTTGGTCTAAAAGTGAGCTACCCAGATGAGAAAGAATTAAACAACCTACAACCTCAACTAAGCAAAGACATTATAGGGGGCATATTATATGACTGTGACAGCCACACCACCCCATCAGAAATAATGCCTAAACTTAAAAAGAGGCTCCTAGATTCTGGAGTCAAGTTCATCACAGAAAAGGTGCACCATTTTGAACAAAAGGAAAATATACTTACCGCTATTATTACGGACAAAAATAAATACCCTACAGAAGAAGTCGTTATAGCTGCAGGGGCATGGAGTGGCCAACTCGCCAAACAGCTAAACATAGATGTGTCACTCGAGGCAGGAAAAGGTTACAGAATAGATGTTCACAGAGAGACTGGTATAAAAATACCCGCCATACTCATGGAAGCAAAAGTAGCCGTGACCCCAATGAAAGGTTTTACGCGTTTTGCAGGAACCATGGAATTATCCGGTATTAATACAACCATTAGGAAAGAGAGGGTCAATGCCATTGTTAAAGCAGCAGAGGCCTATTATCCAGGGCTAAAAATCACAGCTGCTGAAAAAGAAGCAGCCTCTTCAGGAATGCGTCCCGTTTCTCCAGATGGGCTACCATACATTGGAAGGCCAAAGGCCATAAAAAATCTGTGCTTTGCAACAGGCCATGCCATGATGGGATGGAGTCTTGGGCCAGCCACAGGTAAATTAATTTCAGAAATTATTTTAAATAAAAAGCCCAGTATGGATTTATCACCCTTTGATCCTAACCGAAAATTCTAAATCTCTAGATCTAATTCTAATCGAGCGATTTAATTTTAACCTCTTTAAACCACACCCCTGAACCGTGATCTTGTAGGGCTAAATATCCCAAATTAGCCTTTCCATAGTCAGGATAATCAGACCATTTTCCGCTGTTTCTAAGTGCTTGCCATTCAGACGTAAATTTATCAAAGGATACTATAAGCGCGCCGTTTAAGTAATGAGACACCTTGCCATGATCGAAAATAATACGGCTGCTATTCCATTCCCCTACTTCATTCAAACGCTTAGCCTCGTTAGCAATATGCATAGCGTAATTGGCCCCTGTTTTTTGCCAATCCTCGATAGGAGAAGGAAAGCCAACATCGTCCAAAAGCTGATACTCCGGTGCAGTCTGATAGGGTGAATGATAAATGGGGTCTTCTACCACATGATAAAAAACACCACTATTACCTTCTGGACTTATTTTCCAAGACCAGGAAAGTTCAAAGTTCTCGTACATTTTAGTAGAAATAATATCTCCTCCCACATCTCCAGCCATGCCAAAGCAACTGATAAGACTATCAGAAATTTGCCAATTGGCAGGAAGTGTGTCCTGGTTATAGCCCCGCCATTTTTCTGGAGACATTAAGGATTCCCAAGAATCATTTTCATGTAGACCTCCAATTTCTGTTGAAACAACTTGGGGTTCACTATTAGAAAGAACGCCTTTATTCTGATTATTTTTACAACTAATTTGGCCTGCTAAAAGCAGCCCGATGCCCCATAAATATATCTTTTTCATCATTTATTTTTTTAATTTCATGTTTTTAGGATCCCATAAAATGGCCTTATTCTGATAGTAACTGTCATTACACGCCAAGGCGGGTGCAGCAGCCCTGTAACCGAAAACTGCGTCTTCTACCACAGAATCTCCTCCTCTAATGGCAGTAAGCCAATTACCAAAATGATCATGATGTGCTCCTAAGTATCCTTTTTCTGCTTCATACACAATCTCCTCTTGAGGCTTCATTTGTTTTCTAGCAACGCTATTAGCAGAACTACTGTCTTTTGCTTGAGCTGCCAAATAGGGGTCTGTCTCAAAACTTTCTGCGTTTCTCCTCACAATTACCTTATCCCATTGCACATCCATAGCTCCTTCACTACCAACAATACGCAAATAAGTAGTTCCAGAGGTACCATCTACAAAATTACACCGTAATGAGAGATTAAAAGCAGGGTGTTGTGGGGTTTCAGGATAGTCAAATACCCCTAGCATTACATCCGGCACCTCCCTCCCATCATTCCAGTATCTGAGGCCTCCAGAGGCGTAAATCTGATCAGGTCCATAAGAATTAGTAATAAAATGTAAGCTCGAAAATAAGTGCACAAATAAATCTCCTGACATTCCAGTCCCGTAATCTTTGTAGTTTCTCCATCTAAAAAAACGCATGGGATCAAAGTCCCTCTTGTGGGTATTACTCAAAAAAGTATCCCAATCTACCGTATCTGTTGAGGCATCTTCAGGGATGTTGTATTGCCAAGCTCCTGTAGGACTTCTTCTGGCCCAAAAGCCCTCTGCATAATTAATGTCTCCTATAGCGCCTTGCGCCAATAGTTCTCTAGCTTTTTCATTGCCAAGAGAGGAGAGTCCCTGACTGCCCACCATAAAAACTTTTCCAGTTTTTCTTTGTGCATTAATAACAGCGTGACCTTCCTCCAAACTGTGAACCATAGGTTTTTCACAATACACATGTTTTCCAGCATACATAGCATCTATAGAAATTTGCTTATGCCAATGATCAGGGGTACCGATAATAACGGCGTCTATCTCGGGACGGGCTAGTATTTCCTTATAATCTCTTGAAGTGAAAATGTCATTTCCCCATTGAGATTTAGCCTTATCTAAGTGACCTTGATAGAGGTCACAAACAGCCACTAATTTTACACCAGCATGCGCTAAAACAGCATAGGTGTCTTGTGTTCCCATTCCTCCTGCTCCTATAAGAGCTATCTGGACTGTTGAATTTTTTGACAAAAGATCTGATTTATAACTTCTTTTGAGCGGCTGTATAGGGCTTGCAGATAGAAGAGAAGGTGAAGTAGCTAGTGCCATACTCCCTATAGAGAATTTTTGAACAAATTGCTTTCTGCTCCACCCAAAACTAGAGGGAGTATTTGATAATAGATTTGGTTTTTTCATAAAATAAGCTTGGTTGGTTGGCGTTAAGTTATAAAAAATACTGCATAAGGAACTCCGACACTAATAAAATATAATTACTGTTTAATATTATTGTAAAAAAGATAAACAAATTGGATAAATATTGTAACTTTGTTTAAGTTCAAAAAATTCAAATGAGTTTAGTAAAAAAGACCTTTAGCATAAAAGATCTGGAAAATCTATCAGGTATAAAAGCCCATACCATAAGGATTTGGGAGAAAAGATACAACCTCCTTAGTCCAGAACGAACCCAGACAAATATAAGAATGTATAGCCTTTTGAGTTTACAGAAACTCTTAAACATAACCTTGTTATATGAGAATGGACTGAAAATTTCCAAAATTGCTCAATTAACCAATGAGGAAATCCCATTAAAAGTTAGAGAAATTATAGATGAAAAATCTATCAAAAATAACATGATGAATGCGCTAAAGCTATCCATGATTAATTTTGACCAAAATCTCTTCCACAATACTTATAACCAGCTTTTAGTAGACTTGAGCTTTAGAGAAATCTTCAAAGATTATTTTGTACCCCTACTCCAAGAATTAGGCTATTTGTGGCAAACAAATACAATAAGTACTACCCACGAGCACTTTATTACCAATTTTGTAAAACAAAAAGTATATACGAATACAGAAAAAGTACAAAGATTAGAGCCTGTAGATCCAAATAAAATTTTTGTGCTGTTTTTACCTGAAAATGAAGTGCATGAATTGGGGATACTGTACCTAAATTATGAACTCAATTTAAGGGGGTATAAAAGTATTTACTTAGGACAAAGTGTTCCAATAGAAAACTTAGAACCCCTATTAGCCAATGACAACTTCATTGAATTTGTCACCTATGCTACTGTGGAACCATCCAAAGAAAAAATTGACAAATACATCCAACGATTCAAAAAGAAAATACTCAATAAAAAAACATCACGATTATCTATATTGGGTTTTCAAACGCAATATATAGATTTAGTAAACAAACCAGAACAAATAGGTGTATACAGAGGATACAAAGAATTAATTGAGGATTTAAATTTATAATAATGAAAAAAATTACGATCATAGGTTCCGGTTTCTCCTCTTTATCTGCTGCATGCTATTTGGCAAAAGCAGGTCACCAGGTCTCTTTATTTGAGAAAAACAGCACCGTTGGAGGCAGGGCTAGGCAATTAAAAAGAGATGGTTTTACCTTTGACATGGGTCCCAGCTGGTATTGGATGCCCGATATTTTCGATAAATTTTTTGCAGACTTTGGGAAAGTCACAAAGGATTACTACCAACTAGACAAATTAAGCCCTGCCTACAATATTTACTTCAATGAAGGAAACCTTACCATAGGTGACAGTCTAGATAAAATTGTACAGGCCTTTGAAGAAATTGAAGTAGGTAGTGGTGTTAAATTGGAGAAATTTATAGCGGAAGCACAAGACCATTACAGGATTGCAATAGATAAAATAGTGTTGAGACCCGGTTTATCTCCACTCGAATTGGTTACTCCTGAGACAATTACTAGAGTAGACCGTTTCTTTAGAACAATCAGTCAAAGAGTAAGAAAAGATTTTAAGAACCCTAAATTAATCGCAACACTTGAGTTTCCAGTATTGTTCTTGGGAGCAAAACCCAATCAAACACCCTCATTTTACAGTTTTATGAATTTTGCAGATTTTGGTCTGGGAACTTGGCACCCTAAAGGTGGTATGTATGAGATTGTCTTGGCTATGGAAAAATTAGCGCTTTCTTTAGGAGTCAATATTCACACAAATAGCCCAGTAGATAAAATAATTGTCAGAGATAAGAAAGCTGTAGGGATTTCAATTAATGGAAAAGATATTATGTCCGATATTGTACTGAGTGGAGCAGATTACCACCATTCAGAAACCTTATTAGACCCACCCTTCAGACAGTATTCAGAAGCCTACTGGGATAAGAAAACTTTTGCACCTTCTTCTTTGCTTTTTTATGTAGGATTCAATGAAAGGATTCCAAATGTGGAACACCACAACCTATTTTTTGACAGTGACTTTACCAAACATGCAGAAGAAATATACGACAACGCTGTTTGGCCCTCTGATCCATTATTTTACGCCAATTTCCCCTCCATTTCTGACCCTTCTATGGCCCCAGAAAATTGTGAAACAGGCTTTTTCTTAATTCCAATTGCTCCAGATTTAGAAGACAATGAAAATTTAAGGGAGGCATACTTTGATAAAATCATGGATAGATTTGAAGATAAAATAGGAAAAAACGTTCGTGATAGTATTATCTTTAAAGAATCTTTTTGTGTAAAAGACTTTAAAGAAACCTATAACTCATATAAAGGAAATGCCTATGGTATGGCCAATACTTTAATGCAAACTGCTTTTTTAAGGCCAAAATTAAAAAGTAGTAGGGTGCAAAATTTATATTTTACAGGCCAACTTACAGTTCCAGGACCAGGAGTTCCTCCAGCCCTTATTTCTGGTAAAATTGTAGCGGACCTTATTTCAAAAAAATAATACGGATGAAAAGCCTATTTGATCAAGTTTCTTACAGATGCAGTAAACAAGTTACTGAATCTTACAGCACCTCATTTTCACTAGCCACTAAAATGTTAGATATTAGTATTAGGCAAGACATTTATAACATCTACGGCTTTGTAAGATTCGCAGACGAAATTGTAGATAGTTTTCACGATTATGACAAGGCTTTACTGTTTGAAAGATTTGAAAGTGATTTAGCCAATGCCCTTAAGGATAAGATTAGTCTAAACCCTATTCTAAACGCTTTTCAACATTCCTTCCATAAGTACGAAATTCCCATGGAACTAGTTTCAGCTTTCATGAAAAGTATGAAAATGGATTTGACTAAAGAGGCTTATATCACAGAAGCAGAGTACAAAGAATACATCTATGGATCTGCAGATGTTGTAGGACTTATGTGTTTAAAGGTTTTTGTCAAAGGAAATATGGAACAGTACAACAATTTAAAAGATGCTGCAATGGCTTTAGGATCTGCTTTTCAGAAGGTTAACTTCCTGAGAGATCTCAAGGCAGATTTTGAAGGACTCAATAGAACCTACTTTCCTAACACTAATCTAAACGCTTTAGATGAAGCGGCCAAAGCGAGGATCATAGAAGAAATTCAAGAGGACTTTTCCAATGGTTTGGCAGGAATAGTTTTACTCCCCAAAGAAGTGAAATTTGGCGTGTATACTGCCTATATTTATTATTATAAACTACTAAAAAAACTTAAGAATACGCCACCACTAGAAATAAAAAACACTAGAATTCGGGTAGCCAATTATCAAAAGATGGGCTTGTTGTTAAAGTCTTATTTGAGTTGTAAATTTAACCTGGTAATTAAACCTTCATAATTTAAAAAAAAAATGCACATATTTTATTGGGCTTTATGTTTTATCACTACATTTTGTGTCATGGAATTCATGGCTTGGTTTTCACATAAATATATCATGCATGGGTTTTTATGGCATTTACACAAGGACCATCACAAGAAAGATCATAATAGTTGGTTCGAAAGAAATGACGCTTTCTTTATTTTCTATGCCGTTATTAGCATGAGCTTTATCATGACTGCAGTAAACACCTCTTTCTGGCAAGGGTGGCCCATTGGAGTAGGAATTATGGCTTACGGCTTTGCTTACTTCATGGTGCATGATATTTTTATACACCAACGTTTTAAATGGTTTAGAAACGCCAATAACAAATTCGCAAAAGGAATTAGAAGGGCTCATAAAATGCACCACAAACATTTAGGAAAAGAAGATGGGGAGTGCTTTGGAATGTTGTTTGTCCCCTTTAAATATTTCAAATAATGCAAAAAAAGGCCATTGTTATTGGCGCAGGTATTGCTGGATTAGCTTGTAGCTTACGATTACAAAAAAAAGGCTATCAGGTAACTGTTATTGAAAGAAACAGCTATACTGGAGGTAAAATGCATCTGCTGAAAAAGGATGGCTTTAGGTTTGATCTAGGCCCCTCATTATTTACCATGCCAGAATTGGTAGAATCTCTATTTGAATTATTTGAAAAGCCCATTGAAAATTACTTTACCTATAAAAAAGAGGCTGTAATTTGTCATTATTTCTGGCCAGATGGAAGCTTCTTTAAGGCCTTGGCGGATCCAGAAGAGTGGATCAAAGAAGCAGCAGATTTTTTTGGAGAACCCTCAGAGATTTTAAAAAAGTATTTAGATAATAGTGCTAAAAAATACGCTTTAACCGCTCCAATTTTCTTAGAAAAATCATTACATGATTGGAGTACTTACTTTAGTAGCACTACACTAAAAGCTATTGGTAATTTAGACGCTTTAAATCTATTTAGTTCACTGGACAAACACCATAAAAATATATTTACCAACAAAAAACTCATACAATACTTTAATAGATTTGCCACCTATAATGGCTCCTCTCCATACAAGACATCTGCTATTATGAGTATGATTCCTCATTTAGAAATGCACAAAGGGACTTATTTCCCTACAGAGGGTATGCATGCTATAGGACAATCGCTTTTTCAATTGGCCCAAGATGTGGGGGTCCGTTTTCTACTTGAAACCCCTGTACTTAAAATTAATGTCAAAAACAATAGCGCAAAGGGAGTGGAAATAGCCGTAAATGGAGAAAACCAACACTTAGAAGCAGACCTTGTGGTATCTAATGCAGACGTGTTTCACACCTATGAAAAACTACTTCCAAACATTCAAACTCCTAAGAGAATTATTCAAGAAGAGAGATCGAGTTCTGGGCTCATATTTTATTGGGGTATAGCTACCACTTTTCCTTCCTTAAACCTTCACAATATTTTTTTCAGTGATGACTATGAAAGTGAATTCAAAGAAATATTTGAAAAACATACCCTGCCTTCTGATCCAACAATTTATATAAACATAAGTTCAAAGGAAAAACCTTCGGACGCCCCTGAAAATTGTGAAAATTGGTTTGTCATGGTTAACGCCCCAGCCAATCAAGGCCAGGATTGGGAAGATTTAAAACAAAAAATGAAGTATACAATTATCCAGAAATTGTCTAAACTATTGGGGGTTAATATATCTGACTATATTGTCTGTGAAGAAATTTTAGATCCAATTGGGATAGAAAAAAATACCAGTGCTTACCAAGGTGCCCTATACGGCACTTCAAGTAACGATCCTAAAGCAGCATTTTTAAGACAATCTAATAAAAGCCATATTGATAATTTATTTTTTTGCGGTGGATCTGCACATCCTGGTGGTGGGATTCCGCTATGTCTGCAGTCTGCAAAAATTACGGCTGATCTAGTTCCGGCAATTTAATCCAAGACAATTAATTTGATAGAAAATTGCATGAGTTAAATTTGACCCAACACCATAAAATATCACTAGAAAAAAATCATTTGCTAAAATTAAAACAAAAAAATAATTGATGACAAAGACTATTGAAAGACAAATTGAGCCCAAAACAAGTTTGGCTATTGGTTTGGTTTGGCTATTCAACATTACGGCAATCATTGGCATTGGATTAGGACACCAAGAATGGTTTATTGAGAAAACATATGTAAATATGCTGCTTTATACTGTTTTTTTAATCGCTCTATTTCCTATAAACGGCTCACGAAATATATTTCTTTTCACTTTGGCGTTTCTAATTGGCATGTCTAGTGAATGGATAGGTGTACATACGTCTTGGCTTTTTGGCAGTTACTTCTACGGTGAAAATTTAGGGGTTAAGTTAGGTGGCGTACCTCTACTTATTGGTGTAAACTGGGCTGTGCTTAGTCTAATATCAGCAGATCTCGTACATCAGTTAAATACCTCAAAATATATTAAAGCACTACTTGCTGCAAGTCTCATGGTGGGCTTAGATCTATTCATGGAATACTCAGCAGCTTCATTAGACTTTTGGTACTTTGAGGGTGGGCTAGCACCTTTAAAAAACTACCTGAGCTGGTTTGCGGTGGCCTTTGTGATTCAGCTGCTTATAAACGACAGCTATTCTCATGGAAATAGAAAGTATTCGCTACATCTAATCCTAAGTCAATACGCTTTTTTCGCGGCTTATTTATTGCTTCAGTAAGAAGGATAATTCTGCCATAAAATCTGGTTTGTCCCAATCGCTAATTCGAGAAGTTTCTAACACTATTTTTCCTGTTGAACTAATGACATAAGTGGTGCCTAAATCCATACTTTTAAAAGGGCTTTTATCTTCCACTACCCTATAAGTAATAGGAAATGAAAAGTTTTGGGTTTTAATGAACTGCCTTACGGGGTCACGTTCCTCATCTGTAACAATCAGAAATACAATATCATTGCCAAAACGCTTATAAAGCCTTTCAATACTTTCTAGGGAAGCCTTTGAAGGCAAATGCCAAGAGGCCCAAAATGAGACAAAAACAAGCTTTCCTTTATACTGCTCCAAGGAAAAAAAGTTCCAATCCTTATCTTTTAACCTCCATTGATAGGTGGGGATTTCGTATTGATCGTCTATGCTTAAAAAGCTTGGTGTTGGTGCGAGTAATTTGGTCAAGAGTAATTTACCTTGACTCCCCAGTGGTGAATACATCAGTAACAACACTAGTCCAATAGCTATAAGTATTAGGACAGATTTTGACTTCATAGTATAAAAATAAAAAAAACACTCCATACTAGATGGAGTGTTTTTTTATTTATTGGACTACTTATACCTAAGCAGCGTTCTCTTTTTTAATTACATTTAAAGCAGATCCTGCTCTAAACCATGCTATCTGTGAATCATTATAAGTATGATTTACTTGAATAGTATGAGCAGTTCCATCTGAGTGTTTAATTTCAATAGTCAATGGTTGCCCAGCTTTAAATGAAGCAATATCTACAAAGTTAAAGGTGTCGTCTTCTTTGATTAAATCGTAATCAGACTCATTGATAAAAGTCAAAGCTAACATTCCTTGTTTTTTAAGGTTTGTTTCGTGAATACGAGCAAAAGATTTTACAAGTACTGCCGCTACTCCTAAATGTCTTGGTTGCATGGCCGCATGCTCTCTAGAGGAACCTTCCCCGTAGTTATGATCCCCTACCACTATGGTTTTAATACCAGCAGCTTTGTAAGCCCTTTGTGCATCTGGTACTCCCATGTATTCACCACTAAGTTGATTCTTTACGAAATTTGTTTTTTGATTGAAAGCATTTACTGCTCCAATCAATGTGTTGTTCGCAATATTATCTAAGTGACCTCTAAATCTTAACCATGGACCCGCCATTGAAATATGATCTGTAGTACATTTACCTTGTGCTTTAATTAAGAGTTTCACTGCTGCCAAACTTTCGTTTTCAATGGGCTCAAAAGATTCTAACAATTGTAATCTTTCTGAAGTAGGACTAACTTTAACTGAAACTCCAGAACCATCTTCATCAGGAGCAATAAAACCAGCGTCTTCTACTGCAAATCCATTTACAGGTAATTCAATACCCAAGGGCATATCTAATTTAACGGCTTCCCCATCTTCATTGATCAAGGTGTCGTTCATTGGATCGAAATCCAACCTTCCTGAGATTGCTATAGCTGCAACCATTTCAGGAGAACCTACAAAGGCATGAGTATTTGGGTTACCGTCTGCACGCTTAGAAAAGTTTCTATTAAAAGAATGTACAATGGTATTTTTCTCGTCTCCTTTAAGGTCACTTCTATCCCATTGCCCAATACAAGGACCGCAAGCATTGGTAAATATCGTAGCACCTACCTCTTCAAAAATCTGAAGTAGTCCATCTCTTTCTGCTGTAAATCTAATTTGTTCAGAACCTGGATTAATACCGAAATCTGACTTAGGTTTAATCTTCTTGTCAATAGCCTGTTTTGCTATTGAAGCCGCTCTTGTCAAATCTTCGTAGGAAGAGTTGGTACAAGATCCTATCAATCCCCAATCTACTTTTAAAGGCCAATCATTTGCCTTAGCCTTTTCTCCTAATTCTCCAACTGGAGTGGCAAGATCTGGTGTAAAAGGACCGTTTAAATGAGGTCTTAACGTATTTAAGTCTATTTCAATGATCTCATCAAAGTATTTTTCTGGCTGTGCGTACACTTCAGAATCTGCTGTAAGGTAATCTTTAACCTCATTTGCAGCATCTGCAACGTCATTTCTATCTGTTGCCCTCAAATAACGTTCCATTGAAGCGTCATATCCAAAGGTAGAGGTAGTAGCGCCTATTTCAGCACCCATGTTACATATGGTTCCTTTACCGGTACATGACAAGTTCTTGGCTCCTTCTCCAAAATACTCTACTATAGCTCCTGTTCCTCCTTTAACTGTGAGTATTCCAGCAACTTTAAGAATCACATCCTTAGCAGAAGTCCAGCCAGAAATATTACCAGTTAACTTGACCCCTATCAATTTTGGAAATTTTAGTTCCCAAGCCATACCTGCCATTACATCTACTGCGTCTGCACCTCCTACTCCAATAGCTAACATTCCAAGACCACCTGCGTTTACAGTATGTGAGTCTGTACCAATCATCATACCTCCTGGGAAAGCATAATTTTCTAAAACTACTTGGTGAATAATACCCGCGCCTGGTTTCCAAAAACCAATACCGTATTTGTTTGAAACAGATTCCAAGAAATTAAATACCTCTTCACTGGTACTATTAGCTACTTTTAAATCTGCCACTGCACCACTTTTAGCTTGAATAAGGTGGTCACAATGAACTGTTGTGGGTACTGCAACTTTGGCCTTTCCGGCTTGCATAAACTGCAACAAAGCCATTTGAGCGGTAGCATCTTGACAAGCAATTCTATCTGGGGCAAAGTCTACATAGTCTTTCCCTCTGGTAAATGCTTTATTTGGTGTGCCATCCCACAAATGGCTATATAATATCTTTTCAGACAAAGTTAAGGGTCTCCCCACTAATTCACGTGCTTGATCTACACGCTCCGCCATTTGGGAATACACCCCTTTGATCATATCTATGTCAAATGCCATTTGATTTTGGTATTTAAGTTAATGCTGGTAAAAATAGTAAAAAGTGAGGAGTTCAATAGCAAGAAATCGTTTTCGAAAGGAGTTTATTCAACTTTTATTAAGAAACAGTCTTGTTTTTAATAAATTGACAACAAACACCCATGAAAATTATTCTTTCACCCAGTTGTTAGCAAAATCACAGTCTCTATTAGACTTACTTACACTGATGTAAGTATCCTCAATATGGGTTGCTCGCCAAGCATTAATTGCTTTTAATTGCTTTTCGGTCTTAGCGAGTTCTTGAATTTTCATATAATCTCTGGCAAAATCTGCCGTATGCTCATCGTACCTATTAGAGATTTTTAATATTTTGTATTTGGTTTGTCCACCTCTTGGATCTGGCTCTTCTATGGGAGATGAAATTTCATTGTCATTTAAATTACTCACTTGCTTATAGAGACTTGGATCCATTTTAGTCAATTCAAATCTAGAATCGTAATTAGTTGGATTTCTGAGTACTCCACCGTCAAATTTGGTTTCTTTTTCATCAGAGAAATTAAGTGCCGCTTCTGCAAAAGTAAAGGCGCCTTCCTCAATTTTCTTTTTAATATCCTTTAATTCATCAATAGCCTCTTTTACAGCACTACTTGGCACTTCGGGTACCATTAAAATATGTCTTAAATCCAATTCCTGACCCCTGATTTTTTCAATGTAAATAATATGATAACCAAAGGGGGTTTCAAATGGTTCTGAAATCTCACCTTCTTGTAAAGAAAAAGCCACATCCTTAAATTCTTTCACAAAAGGAGTTTCTCTAGTCATAGAGTAAAAACCACCTTTAGATTTTGAACCAGGATCTTGGGAATATAAAATAGCCTTCACAGAAAAACTCGCATTATTATCTTCCACATCTGCTTTTAATTCCTTGAGCTTGTCTATCACTTTTTGCTTCTCTTCCTCAGGAGCTTTAGGGGTTTTAACAATTTGGGAAATCTCTAATTCAGCACCAAACACAGGACGCTCTTCTTTAGGGATGTCGTTAAAAAACTGCCTCACTTCCTCTGGAGTAATTTCTATCTCCTCTACTATCTTAGCTTGCATTCTTTCAGAAAGCATTCTGAGTTTATTAATTTTATATAATTCTTGTCTAAAACTCTCTTCATCCTCTTTTTTATACACTTTAAGAACGCGATCCAAGGAACCTGCCTGCGAAACCAACTGTTGTAACTGGCGCTCTCCAATAGCGGCTATTTCGTCGTCTGAAATAAGCACACTATCTTGAACTGCTTGGTGTGCAAAAAGACGGTCTTCCATAAGTTTACCTAAAAGTTGGCAACGATTTACATCTTGATCAGATACTCCTTGACTTTTTAAGTCTATCAGGGTTTTTTCAATATCAGATTCTAATATGACATAATCTCCAACTACAGCAGCAATACCGTCCAGCTTTATTCTTTTGAATGCCTGTTTAACCTCAGATTGAGCCAATGAATCCATTGACTGAGGCGGTTCTACCTGACTGTCTTGCACCGCTAAATTATCCTGAGCCATTAAGGTCATTGAACACATAATTAATAGCGCTGCACTTATAAAACGTGGGTGTCTAATGGTAAATTTCAAGTTCTTTATTTTTAATAGCTTCATCAATTATATCTCTTTCTATTTGTTTGAGAAACTCCTGTTTCTTTCTAATTTTCAAAATTTGCTCCAAAGAGGGCTTAACATAACTCAAAGGAGCTATGTCATTCACTTCTAACACTTCTTGGACTTGACCCAAATATACCCCTAATGAATCCCGTAATTCAAAAAATTGTGATTTTTTTAAATATATTTCTTCATTATCTAGTGCCAAAGGACCTATTTCCTTGACTATTCTTGTCAAAGGTACCCATATGGAGTCGTTCAGATTCAACTTGTTAAATTGAATACTAATAGAATCTAGATACCGTACATCTGATTCTTCAAAAGTTTTTAACTTTCTTGCAATCAAAGCAACATCACTGTAATTTATAGGAAGGCTTACAAATCTCAGTCGAACTAATTTTTCTTTCAATAAAAAGTTTTGTTGCTCATTGGCATAAAAAGCAGCTAACTCTTCCGAGCCAATCAAAGTATCTAATCTAGAATTGACTAGTGCCTCTTTATAAGCCAATGTGTATAAATCACTTTTATAATTAGATACCAAGCGGTCAAAAGCTTCCATCTTTGCAACAGGTAAGTTAATTAGTGATTTCTGTATGAGCAACTCTTTAGCCGCCCATTGGTTAATATAGTCATTAACTATTGCTACGGAATCTTGTGGACTAGCATTCTGATACAAATAGGATGGAATGTCTTCTAAAAGCAAGAATTGGTCACCTAATTTTGCCACTGCGTTCTGATCAACATCTGGACGTAAAAATGACTCACAGGACTGTAAACAAAAAATCAGGACTATTAGCCCAAAAGATACATATGAATTTTTCCTGTTCTTCATCTTACAAAAATAAAAAATAAGCTGGTCTATGGCTTGTTTATAAGCCTAAAATTAGGTTAATTTATGACTTAGACTAACACTAAAATGGAAGAAAAAATAAAATTAATCTGGGATTTCAGAGGTCCAAATGCAGCGCCCACAGCCACTCATCATACCATTCATTTAAAAGAATTTTGTGAAAAAGAAAATTACCTAGAACTAGACATTGGCACTGCTCTCATTTCTGAAATGCACAGCACGGCATATGTGGTGGTTCCAAAAGACCTCATGATTGTGTTCAGAGACGCATTAAGGCCTCATAGAGGAGAAAAACAGCTTAACACAGACTCATGAAACCAGTTTTAAAAACAACATATCACTCTCTAAAAGGGATTGTTTTAACTGCCACTGCTACGATTTTTTTTAGCTGCGGTAGCCATCCTAAAAACTTTGAAAACGCACTAGATTATGCGCTGTACAGCCCCTCTAAAAAAATTAAGAGGGTCATGGACAATCTAGAGGCTCACGAGCTTCAAATTTTATTGACAACTGTTGAAAGAGATCTTACAGAAAATCTCGTATTTCAGGAGCATTCATTTCAATTAGACTCCCTACATTATTTTTATCCTGCCAGCACTGTGAAATTTCCTGCTGCAGTACTATCACTAGAAAAACTCACTGAATTAAATAGGTCTCACCTAGACCATTATCTGGTAGAGGGAGATACCAGCATGTATAATTTTGCGGTTACGATCAATGAGATCTTCGCTGTTAGTGATAATGAAGCCAACAACAGGCTTTTTGAATTTCTTGGAAGCGATTATATCAATAGCAAACTAAAAAGCAAAGGCATTCACCCTCTAAGAATATCCCACAGACTCTCTACGTCAGATGCCGCTAATCCTACCACCAAGACAATAGATCTACATTCCAAAGAGAACAACACTTTAACCATTCATTCTAACACCAATAATACCCCCAGGCCTTTAAAACTAAATCATCTCAATAAAGGGATTGGCTTTATTCAGGATGGCCTCCCTATAGACGCCCCATTTAATTTCTCTCTTAAAAATTATTTTTCACTCAGCGCGCAGCACGAAATGATCAAAAGAGTTATTTTCCCTGAAGCCTTTAAGGCATCTGAACGTTTTCTAATATCTGAAGAAAAACGGAATTTTTTGCTAGAGTCTATGCACAAACTGCCCAGAGAACAAGGCTATGATCCAAAAATATACTTTGACAGTTACGGTAAATTTCTTTGGTTTGGAGACACTAAGAAACAACTACCAAAGCATATAAAAATCTACAATAAAGTGGGCTATGCCTACGGTACCCTCACAGATTGCGCTTTTATAGAAGATCGTAAAAATAACTTGTCTTATTTTGTAACCGCCACCATTTTAGTCAATCAGAACGGCATATTCAATGACAACAACTATGAGTATGACAGCATTGGTATTCCATTTCTAGCGGAACTGGGAAGACAGATTCACAAATACGAAAAATACCAAAAAAAACATTCAGGCATCTCCATGACTAAAGGGCAGTAGATCCCTTTAAAAAGAACTCTAAAAGGCTATTTTTCTAATGGTGCTACGTGCTCTGGAACGCCGTACAAGTCAAAATCTCCTGCTTCCGTAATTTCTACCATAACAAACTCCCCTACTTTTAAATAATACGCACTGGCATCTATCAGTACTTCATTGTCTACATCTGGAGAATCTGCTTCAGTCCTACCCACAAAATAATTTCCTTCTTTTCGATCAATAATACACTTGAAAGAACGGCCTACTTTTTCCTGGTTTAGTTCCCATGAAATTTGGGCTTGAATGTCCATAATTTCAGCTGCTCTAGCCTCTTTCACTTCCTGAGGAACATTGTCTTCTAAACCATAGGCATGAGTGTCTTCTTCATGACTGTAGGTAAAACATCCCAAACGATCAAAACGACGCTCGATTACCCACTGCTTAAGGGTCTGAAAATCTTCTTCTGTTTCTCCAGGATACCCCACAATCAATGTTGTTCTAATGGCCATTTCAGGTACTCTTGATCTAAACTCAGCAATGAGTGCATCTGTCTTAGCCTTAGTAGTTCCTCTTCTCATACTCTTGAGAATAGGATCTGAAATATGTTGTAATGGAATGTCTATATAATTACAAATCTTAGGCTCCTGCTTCATAAGGTCTAAGACTTCTAATGGAAAGCCAGTTGGAAAGGCGTAATGCAATCGAATCCAAGAAATACCCTCTACCTTTACGAGTGCCTCTAACAATGCTGCCAAGGCACGTTTCTTGTACAAATCCAATCCGTAATAGGTGAGGTCTTGTGCAATTAAAATAAGTTCTTTCACCCCTTTTGCGGCAAGTGATTCCGCTTGAGTAACTAGCTCTTCTATAGGGGTGCTCTTATGTTTTCCTCTCATGAGTGGAATGGCACAAAAAGAACAAGGCCTGTCACATCCCTCAGCAATTTTCATATAGGCATAATTCTTTGGCGTCGTAGTAAGACGCTCCCCAATAAGCTCATGCTTATAATCTGCCTCTAATGCTTTTAACAAATTAGGCAGTTCAGTGGTCCCAAAATAAGCGTCTACATTAGGAATTTCCTTTTGCAAATCTGGCTTGTAGCGCTCACTTAAACAACCAGTTACAAAAACCTTATCTACGGCTCCTGCTTCTTTTTGAGCCACATAAGACAGTATGGTATTCACACTCTCTTCTTTAGCATTGGCAATAAAACCACAGGTATTAATCACTACAATATTCCCTTCCTCCTCATGAGCAACTTCTTTATTGTTGGCTTTTAATTGGCCCATTAATACTTCTGAGTCATAGATATTCTTGGAACAACCCAAAGTGACTACATTTATTTTATTGGTCTTAAGAGACTTTGTACGCATAGGGCGGTTTAAAAAGTTTAATTTCTGTTGAAGAAGGAATCTACAAATTCGTATTTGTTAAATACTTGGAGATCTTGAATGGCTTCTCCTACGCCAATATATTTCACTGGAATTTGAAGCTGATCTGAAATACCAATCACTACGCCGCCTTTGGCGGTTCCATCTAATTTAGTAATGGCCAGAGAAGTGACTTCAGTAGCTTTGGTGAACTGCTGCGCTTGCTGAAAAGCATTTTGACCAGTAGAGCCATCTAAAACAAGTAGTACCTCATGAGGTGCTCCAGGGATGACTTTATCCATAACCCGTTTAACCTTAGCCAACTCATTCATGAGATTAATCTTGTTGTGCAAACGGCCTGCGGTGTCTATAATTACGACATCGGCGTTTTGCGCCACCCCAGCACTTAAAGCGTCAAAAGCAACGGAGGCAGGGTCGCTCCCCATCTGTTGTTTTACGATGGGCACGCCTACCCGGTCTGCCCAAACCACCAATTGATCAATGGCAGCAGCCCTAAAGGTGTCTGCAGCCCCCAATACCACTTGTAATCCTTTTCCCTTAAATTGATGCGCCAACTTGCCAATAGTAGTGGTTTTTCCAGCGCCATTCACGCCCACCACCATAATCACATGCGGATGCTCACTTTTAGGAATACTAAAATCTGCGGCTTCTCCGTGATCTGTTTCAGACAACAAGCCGGCAATCTCTTCCTTTAGAATTTGATTGAGCTCGTCTAATCCCACGTATTTGTCAGATTTGACTCTGGCCTCAATTCTATCAATAATTTTAAGGGTGGTGTCTACCCCCACGTCTGAACTGACCAGAACCTCTTCTAAATGATCGAGTGTTTCTGCATCTACAGTGGTTTTACCAACCACTACCTTCTCTAATTTATAGAGAAAAGAAGACTTGGTCTTTTCTAGGCCCTTGTCTAAGCTCTCTTTTTTATCTGAGGAGAAAATCTTTTTAAAAAAACTCATATGGTTATTTCTAGTAGGTAAAGATATAAAACAAAAAAGCTACTCTCTAATAGAAAGTAGCTTTTAGTATACGCTAGAGTGCGATTATTTTTTAGACAACCATTCGTCTACTAACTCAGGAGGCATTACAGACTCTGCAAAAGTATAGGCACCGGTCTTTGGAGAACGAACCATTTTAATAGCTTTGGTTAATCTTTTCGAACTTGTCTGTAGGGATGCTACTGTCTTCTTTGCCATGGCTTATTATTTTATTTCTTTATGAACAGTCATGCGCTTTAGAATTGGATTAAATTTCTTAATCTCCATTCTGTCTGGCGTGTTCTTTTTATTTTTTGTTGTAATGTATCTAGAAGTTCCAGCAACACCAGATTCTTTGTGCTCTGTACATTCTAAAATAACCTGAATTCTATTGCCTTTCTTAGCCATCTTAATTATTCTTTATTAGGATTACTTAACCAATCCGTTTTTTTTACCCGCTTCTTTTAAGACAGCAGATATTCCTTTTTTATTAATGCTCTTTAGAGCTCTTGTAGAAACCTTAAGAGTGATCCAACGATCCTCTTCAGGAATGTAGAAACGCTTTTTAGAAAGGTTTACTTCAAACTTTCTTTTGGTCTTGTTGATAGAGAAGGAAACATTGTTCCCAACCATAGCCTTCTTTCCAGTAATTTCACAAACTTTAGACATTTCGCTTCTTTAAGAGTTATTTTAAACAGGCTGCAAATTTATATCTTTTTTATCTCTCTTACAAAAATCTTTTTTAGAATTTTATAATTTCTTTTTGTAAAAGCTCCAAAGCCTTGTTAACAGCCTTCTGTACAATGCGTTCCCGATGGTTCCCCATAGAGAAAATTTCGGAATACACCCCCTTGGGATGTGCAATCGCAATACAAACGGTACCAACAGCAGCGTCTGAGTCTCCTTTTAAGGGCCCTGCGTTCCCTGTAGTGGCTATGGCAAAATCTGCCTGCATGAGTTTCTGAATCCCTAATGCCATTTCACTAGCCACTTCTTTACTCACAACAGAGTATTGCTTTATTAGCGCTTCGCTCACCCCTAAGATGTTCGTTTTCTGTTGGGTTTCATAAGCGACAATGCCCCCTTTAAAATAGGCAGACGCGCCCGGCAAAACCGTAAAAGCTGCTGCCAATTTCCCTCCAGTACAACTCTCTGCCACAGCAAGTGTTTGCATCTTTAAAGTGAGCGCTTTAGCTACCACCTCTTCTAAAAGATCTGCGGTCTCCATCCCATAGACAATATCTCCCAATATGGGCAACACCTCACTCACTAGGTCTGAAACCTCTTTCTCTAAAAGGTCCTTATCTGGGCCTACGGCCGACAACCGCAAGCGAACCTTCCCCAAACTAGGCAAATAAGCCAACTTAATATGAGGGGGTAAAGCGTCTTCCCAATCTGCAATAGTCTCTGCAATAGCAGACTCCCCCACCCCATAAGTTTGTATAGTTTGATGAATAATATGAGGCCTTTTAAAGTCTGACACAATCTTAGGAATCACTGATTCCGTCATTAGAGACTTCATCTCAAAAGGAACTCCAGGCATAGAAACAAAAACGGTATTTTCCTTTTTAAGCCACATTCCTGGGGCAGTACCATAGTTATTTTTTAATGCAATAGCTTTAGACGGTAGCAATGCCTGGGTGAGATTACTCGCATTCATTTTAGTAGAAATATACTTGTCAAAAAGCATCTTAATATGTGCAAGTACCTCAGTATTTTCTACCAAGTGATCGTTAAAATAGGTGCAAAGTGCAGCCTTAGTAATGTCGTCTTTTGTGGGGCCCAATCCGCCAGTAATAAGCACCAAATCTACCTGATTTTGCGCCATTTCCAAGGCAGTTAAAATAGCCGATGTTTGGTCTTTAATACTGAGTATTTCTACCACACTAACCCCTATCTTATTGAGCTCTTGAGCCATAT
The DNA here is from genome assembly GCA_937136755.1 of uncultured Flavobacteriaceae bacterium. GTDB lineage: Bacteria > Bacteroidota > Bacteroidia > Flavobacteriales > Flavobacteriaceae > MAG-120531. Next base: position 26,619 of record CAKZOR010000076.1, read on the forward strand.
AGGTAGCGTTGGTATCTACAATTTGACCAATGAGAATTTCATCTCCAATGGTGATTATTTTTGCATTCATACTAATGAAAAATCTCTTTTTAATAAAACCACTACTTCAGCTACTAGAGCTTGAAGTTCATCCAATTGATTTTTTAAAATAGGCAAGGGCAAAGGCCTCAATCTATTTTTTTCAATTTTCACAGATAGTGCTGTTGGCTGATCCAAGCCAAGCAAAATTAAATTGGGTTTTATTTTATGAGCTAGTTTTGAAATATCTAACAGATCCTCTGATTCAAATGCATCTTGCATTTTCTGTATATCTGCAGTGACCTCAGTGATAAAAACCTTCAACACTTTTACTATGAAGTCCTTATCCCCTTCTGCCACAGCCTCTAATCTAGTTAAGTCATACTTCATGTCTCTTCTTGAATTGCTTGTGATTACTTAACGCCTATTTTAAACATAGATTGCCCTTCTAGAAAACCCTCTAAATAATCTCCCGCTGAAATAGCTCCAACTCCTGCAGGGGTTCCTGTAAATATAATGTCGCCCTTTTTGAGGGTAAAGAAAGTAGATACATAAGACACTAGTTGCTCAATAGACCACAACATCTCTTTGGTATTGGCCTGTTGCACCGTTTCACCATTTTTCTCAAGTGAAAAATCAATACTATTGAGCTGAGGAAGGTCTTTTGAATCCCTCCATTCGCCTATTACAGCAGATCCGTCAAAGCCCTTACACTTCTCCCATGGCAAACCTTTTAATTTAAGCTCCTCTTGCAAATCCCTGGCAGTAAAATCAATACCGAGGCCCACCTCATCGAAATACAAATGCGCGAATTCTGGACTAATGTGTTTTCCCACTTTTTTAATTTTCACTAAAACCTCTACCTCATAATGAATATCTGAAGAAAAATCAGGGATATAAAAATCTTGTTCTTTGGGTAATACAGCAGAGTCTGGCTTTATAAAGACTACTGGATCTTTTGGTCTTTGATTAGAAAGTTCAGAAATATGGTCTTGATAATTGCGACCAATACATATAATCTTCATATAATATTATTTACAAAGCGTTATTTAAACCAGAAACCCTTAATTGAGTCAAAACTTTTTTAGTATATAGTGGAAAATCTGCCTGCATTATCCAACTGTAATAGCCCGGCTCATTTTCTAAAACCTCTATTACTTTTTTAAATTTGTGCTTCCCAAAAGAAAAAACTGCTGCACCATTCTTATCTTCAATAATAAAACCTGCAAAATCCAACGATTTTTTTCTACTGGAAAATTCTGAAAGCCACTTTACTTCATTCTCCAATTCATCGTAACGATCTAATTGTGCCAACAGCACCTCATAAGTAGCTAACGTATCTGCAGCGGCAGTGTGGGCATTTTCCAATTCTTTTTGACAATAAAACTGGTAAGCCGCTCCTAAGGTTCTCTTCTCCATCTTATGGAAAATAGTTTGCACATCTACAGACACCCTATTTTTCATATCAAAGTCTATTCCAGCTCTTAACATTTCCTCTGCCAATAAAGGAATATCAAACCTGTCGGAATTAAAGCCCCCTAAATCAGCATCTTTAATAAGCGCGTATACTTGAGGTGCAAGCGTCTTAAAATTGGGTTCATTTGCCACTTTTTCATCTGTAATACCGTGTACTGCTATCACCTCTTTTGGAATGGGCATTTCAGGATTGACCAGCCAAGTTTTACTCTCTTTGTTTCCATTGGGGAACACCTTAAGCACTGCAATTTCTACAATTCTATCCTTGGCAACATTTATTCCAGTAGTCTCTAAATCAAAAAAACAAATAGGCCTGTGAAGTTTAAGTTGTGTCTTTTCCATACCCAAAGATAAGATATACAAGCCCTACCTCCTAACGCTCTTTGGGGCTTTATTTGGTATTTGAAAACAACCATGGAAATAATCCAGGCTCTTCAAATGCGAGATCCCAACTATTGTGCCCAACCCCCTCGTAAAGGGTATAGCGCACCTCGAAACCACGTTTTTTGAATCTCTTCACCATTTGAGTAGAAAAATCTGCAGGAACTACTGGGTCTGCATTTCCGTGAAAAACCCACCATGATGGTCTTTTATATTTTCTGATTGCTCTGGGTGACGCCCCACCACATATAGGAAAAGCCGCTGCAAACAACTTAGGATTGCGTTTGACTAATTCAAAAGTCCCCATACCTCCCATAGAAAGGCCACCTACATACAAGCGGTTTTTATCCAATGAATAGTTCTGAAGCACTTCATCTAAAAGCCCTTCTAAAAGGAGCATTGCCTTAGTTGGGGTCCCTTTTTTATAAAAGCTAAAATCTGGACCTCCGCCTTGTGCTACTCATTTTTTTACATTACTCCAATAATCACCAGACCCGCATTGAGGTATGAGAATAATGGCCGGATATTTTTCCCTAAATGATTGGGCTCTAAAAAGAGACGCCCCATGAATTAATTGACGCTCGTTATCTGAACCCCTTTCTCCGGCTCCATGAAGAAACAGTACCAATGGGTAAGACTTAGAAGCATCGTAATTTTCTGGTAATAAAATAGCATAGGGCATTTCATCTTCATCCATTTGAAATACCCTCTTTTCATATGAAGGTGTTTCAGAAGTGTCTTGTGCCGCCACAAAGCCCCATGATAAAACAACCAATAAAAAAGTTAATACCTTTTTCATTATACCGCCCTATTAGGATCCCAAGCTTCTAAATACTCAGCAATAGTCTTGATAAACATTCCACCGAGCGCCCCATTAACGACCCTGTGGTCATATGAATGCGACAAAAACATCTTTGAGCGAATTCCAATAAAATCTCCCTCATTAGTTTCTATTACAGAAGGTACTTTTCTAATGGCCCCTAAAGCAAGAATTCCTACTTGTGGCTGATTGATGATCGGGGTACCAAAAACACTGCCAAAAGACCCCACATTAGTGACTGTATAAGTCCCTCCTTTTATCTCATCTGGCTTCAATTTATTGTCTCTAGCCCTAGTCGCTAAATCGTTCACCACCTTAGCCATTCCTGTAATATTCAATTGGTCTGCATGCTTGATTACGGGTACAATAAGATTTCCGTCTGGAAGCGCAGCAGCCATGCCAATATGTATATGTTTGTGCTTTATAATACGATCTCCTTCAAGAGAAATATTCATCATAGGATACTTTTTCAAAGCCACTGCAACTGCCTCCATGAAAATTGGGGTGAATGTAAATTTCTCCCCCTCCCTTTGAGTAAACACATCTTTCACCTTATTTCTCCAGGCCACAATTTTAGTCACATCTACTTCAATAAAACTTTGTACATGGGCAGACGTCTGTACGCTACTCACCATATGCTGAGCGATAAGTTTCCCCATCCTACTCATTTCTACCACTTCAGAAGCTACATTGCCCACTCCAGAGGGAATAGAGGGCTGAACAGAAGCAGTTTTCGGTCCATCAGAAGCTGTTGCAGATTCAACAGAGGCTGTTATAGGTTCCCTAGAGACCGCATTGTCTTCATGACGAATTGCGCTTGGAACAGCCGCTACAGAAGCCATTGTTTTTCTTGACGCAACAAACAATAAAATATCATTTTTAGTGACCCTACCTTCACTTCCAGAACCAGAAATTTGCGCCAAATCTAAAAGGGACAGTCCTTCTTGCTTGGCAATATTTTTCACCAATGGCGAATAAAAACGCTTGTCATTGGACTCAGGAGTCACCGCCACAGAAGCTGTTGGAATGTATGGCACCTCTGCTGCAACTTCAACATCCATTTCTTGCGTCTTCTGTACAGAGTGGCTTACATCATCAGCAACAGGATTTTCCGCTACAACCGTTTCTTGGCTTTTGGCAAGTGGAGGCATTTCCCCAGCTGTTTCTATCACTGCAATTACGGCACCTACCTGAACCACCTGATCTACCTCAAAAAGTTTCTCAACAAGTATTCCAGAAACCTCACTAGGAACCTCTGTGTCTACCTTATCAGTAGCAATCTCTAGAACACCTTCCTCCTGTTCAATAGTGTCACCAACCTCTTTTAACCAAGCGGTAAGGGTTGCTTCTGCAACACTTTCCCCCATCTGAGGCAGTTTTAATTCAAATCTTGCCATATGTATAATTATAGTGCTTTATTTGTTTATTTTTTTGCAAAAATAGCATAAAAAAGTCTTCATTACTGACTTTACTTTAATTTACTGTGCTTTTAATGCGTTTTCAAACGGAATTCGCTGAAGTATACTTCTACCAAGGGTCACCTCATCTGCATATTCCAATTCATCTCCAACAGAAATTCCTCTAGCTATGGTAGATGTTTTAATGGCCAAACCTTCTATTTGTTTAAAAATATAAAAGTTGGTGGTATCTCCCTCCATAGAAGCACTCATGGCAAAAATAACTTCTTTCACCACACCTTCCCTCAACTTCTCTACCAATGGTGCAATGTTTAAATCTCCAGGACCAATGCCTTCCATAGGAGAAATTTTACCCCCAAGAACAAAATACAAACCGTTGTATTGAGAGGTGTTTTCAATGGCCATAATATCTCTAATGTCTTCTACCACACAAAGTAAACTCTGATCTCTTTTGGTATTAGCACAGATATGACATTGTACGGTATCTGATATGCCAAAACAGTTAGAACAATATTTAATCTCAGTTTTCAAATGTACCAAAGCTGCTGCTAAGTCGGTGGTTTGCGAAGCATCCTGTCTGAGTAAATGTAATACCAATCGCAAAGCTGTTCTCTTACCAATACCCGGTAACTGGGACATCTCATTCACTGCATTTTCCAATAATTTAGAAGAAAATTCCATAGGGTAAAAATACAATATTTAACAGACATCAACACGGCTATTTTAACTTTCTAACTCAATGTATTATTACAGAATTAAAAGTCATGATCTATTTAAAAGAAACTGATGTATCTTGTGGTCAGAAAATCCATTCAAATGAGTCCAATTGCTATTGTCGTTTTAATCAGCCTTTATTTTCTAGTGCTCATGGGCATATCTTTTGCCACCTCAAAAAACGACTCCAATGATGATTTTTTTAAAGCTGGAGGTAAATCTCCCTGGTATGTAGTTGCCTTTGGTATGATTGGAGCCTCTTTGTCTGGAGTGACTTTTATTTCAGTCCCTGGATGGGTTGCTAGTACAGGATTTAGTTATATGCAAGTGGTTTTTGGTTACCTAGCTGGTTACTTTATTATTGCATTTGTCTTAATGCCTATTTACTACAAAGCCAAGCTCACCTCTATTTATGAGTACCTAAACAATAGATTTGGGGTAGTTAGTTATAAAACAGGGGCATTTTTCTTTTTTATCTCTAGGGTGCTTGGGGCCTCATTTAGACTTTTCTTAGTGGCTATAGTATTACAACAATTTGTATTTGACAGTTGGGGTGTTCCCTTTGAAGCTACCGTAATACTTTCCATACTATTAATATGGGCCTATACCTTTAGAGGAGGTATAAAGACAATTGTATGGACAGACACCCTGCAAACCTTATTTATGCTCTTAGCAGTAGGGTTTTCGATCTATTTCATCAATCAAAAATTAGGTTGGACAATGGGGGAATTTCTTGCAAGTGAAGCACTAATTCCTTTAAGTGACCTTTGGGTGACAGATTCCTTTTTTGAAAAAAATCATTTGATCAAATCATTCTTCGGAGGCCTTTTTATTGCAGTTTGTATGACTGGTTTAGATCAGGATATGATGCAAAAAAACTTAAGCTGTAGGGATATAGGAGCCGCGCAAAAAAACATGATTAGTTTTAGTCTGGTTCTCGTTGTGGTTAATTTGATATTTTTACTCCTGGGTGCCTTGCTATTTATTTATGCAAAGCGTTTCAATATTGCCATGCCACTTTTAGATGGCAGCCCTAAAACAGATCTTTTATTTCCTGAAATAGCACTCAATAGTGGTTTACCGATATGGGTTGGAATTACTTTTATGCTAGGGCTCATTGCTGCAGCTTATAGTAGTGCAGATTCTGCTTTAACTTCTTTAACTACTTCTTTCTGCATTGACTTCTTGGGCATTGAAAAGCAGGCAACAAACAAACAGAAAAGTACCAGAAAAAAAGTGCACATAGGAATGAGCGCTTTACTAGTTTTGGTGATAATTAGTTTCAAATACGTATTGGATAAAAACATCATTGATGGTCTTCTCACAGTGGCCACTTATACCTATGGACCCCTCTTAGGGCTTTTTGCCTTTGGCGTATTGACCAAACATCAGATTAAAGACCAATACACTTGGGTAGTAGCGTTAGTTATTTTGGGACTCATCATTAGCATTGCCAACCTCCCTGTAGCATGGTTAAATGGCTACATTATTGGGTATGAATTATTGCCATTAAATGGACTACTTACCTTCATAGGTTTGTACCTGATACGTGAAAAATAGCAAAAAAAAAGAGGCCAGGGCCCCTTGTTTTTTTACAAAAATTTAACTGTATCATTATTATAATGAGAAGGGCATCTGCTACCAGCGAATAATGGCTGAGCCCCAGGTAAATCCACTTCCAAATGCAGCCAATACCACCAGATCTCCTTCTTTGACCTTTCCTTGCTCCCAAGCTTCTGTAAGCGCAATTGGAATAGATGCAGCAGTGGTATTTCCGTATTTCATTATATTGTTAAACACCTGGTCGTTGGACAAGCCAAATTTCTTTTGAATAAATTGTGCAATTCTTAGGTTTGCTTGGTGTGGCACCAAGAGTGAAATATCTTCTTTCGTTAATTCATTTGCCCTGAGTCCTTCATTAATGACTTCAGAAAAACGCACTACCGCATTTTTAAATACGAATTGACCATCCATATAAGGGTAGTATGAAAGGTCCTCAGGGTCATTTTCTTCTAAAATATCTGTTACCCACCTACTTCCCATTCCAGGAGCTAATAAGGAAAGTGCTTCTGCATGTTCTCCTTCAGAGTGTAAGTGTGTAGACAAAATACCTTTAGTTAAATCTTCTTCTCGAGAAACTATTGCAGCTCCAGCGCCATCGCCAAAAATCACAGATATATTTCTCCCCCTTGTTGTCATGTCCATCCCGTGGGACTGGAGTTCAGACCCAATAACAAGTACATTTTTATACATCCCCGACTTCACGTATTGGTCTGCTACAGATAGTGCATAGACAAATCCAGAACATTGGTTTCTCACATCCAAAGCACCTACCGTATCTATACCCAAGTCTCTTTGAACCAATACACCCGGGCCAGGGAAATAATAATCTGGACTCAGGGTAGCAAAAACAATAAAATCAATTTCTTGTTTGTCTATACCCGCTCTTTCTATAGCTACTTGTGCAGCTTTAACACCCATTGTTGTGGTGGTCTCTCCAGAGCCTTTTACTACATGCCTTCGCTGTTCTATACCAGTGCGTTCTTTAATCCATGCGTCATTGGTATCTATTAATTTAGACAAATCATCATTTGTCACTATATTTTCGGGTACGTAATGGCCTAAACCAATAATTTTTGAATGGTATGTCATCTTAAAATATTTCTTGAGACTGCAATATAGTGAGAATTCTCTTATACTAGCGGCAAGTCTTTGTAGGTATTTACTGTTACTTTGGCCTTGAGATCAAACAATAAATTAAACAACCCAAAGAAGGTTCTATTAATGTACAAGAAATGTTTAGAACCTCTATTCCCATTCATTTTACGAATGGTAGGATCATTGGCGTAGCGTTCACTTAGTGAAGCAATATTACCCCAAAACACAGGATCCCCAAAATCAAATACCTCCTTGTGAAAAGGCGCTGTAAACAGACTGAGCATTTCATGAAACAATGCTTTAAAATAATCTATTTCTGCTTCAGTGTCTGAAGGAGTTATGATCTCTAGCGCTTTTAACTTTTGCATAAAAAATACAGGATCTTTTAGGCTTGATTCATTGGCCAACTCAAAATAGGGCACATAAAAATCTTCAGGAATGGATTTAATGCAACCAAAATCTATAGCAACCAATTCTGGATTTCCGGCTTGGGTTTCAGAAGGTCTGATGAGGAAATTCCCTGGATGAGGGTCTGCGTGAACCTTTCTAAGCACATGAATTTGATACATATAAAAGTCCCACAAAGCCTGACCAAGAAGGTTCCCATGTACTTCAGAAAATGGTTTAGCCACATATTCGCTCAAATGCACTCCCTGAATCCAATCCATTGTAATAATCCTCGTATTGGACATAGAGGGATAATAGGCAGGAAAAGAAATGTTTTCAATAACACTACAAGCTTTAGAAATTTCTTGACTTTGCGCAACCTCTAACTCATAATCCGTTTCTTCGATCAGCTTGTCTTCTACCTCTTTAAAATACTTGTCAGTATCTTGACCTTTTAAGTTAAACATTCTCAAAGCAACTGGCCTTACGAGTGCTAAATCGGATTTTACACTGTCTGCAACACCTGGATATTGAATCTTGACCGCAAGTGTTTTTCCATCTTTGGTCGCCTTGTGCACTTGACCAATACTCGCTGCATTGACAGAATCTTTAAGGAATGTATCGTACACCTCTTCGGGGTAAGCGCCTTGGTATCTCTTAAATACTTTTCGCACTAGAGGAGCTGAAAGCGGAGGAACAGAGAATTGCGCCAAAGAAAATTGTTCTACAAATGCTCTAGGCAGTAGATTTTTTTCCATACTCAGCATTTGAGCCACCTTAAGTGCACTGCCCTTAAGGTCTTTTAAGCCATCGTAAATATCTTCTGCGTTATCTTGATTGAGCTGCTCCTTGTCTAAACTTGGGCTAATTATTTTCTTGGAATAGTACTTTGCATAATTACCGCCAATTTTAATACCTGTTTTAACTAAAGTAGTGGCTCTTTCAATCTTGCCCGTGGGAATATGATCTAATGTTTTCATTAGTTGGGCTAAGCCATGCGTTCTTTAAATAAAAATTTTCCTAAGTCAAATACCTGCTCAAGAGGCGTATTGTTAAATACTTCAAAAACAGTATTGATAGACTTCTCAATTAGAATATCTGTTTTTTCAAAACCTGGGGAATTGTCGTCCATCCAGAATTTAATGGTAAAGAGCAGTTGTACCCAAGCAGCTTCAGAAAATACAGTGGGCTGAAATTGTGTTAGTTTAGATTGCGCACTTGAATTGTCAAGGTCTATTAGGTCCTTTGTAAAAGATTTAAAATGATTACGCAGACCGCTTAAAGCCATTAAACTGTGCAACATATTTTTATCTGTCTTCAGCGTGAATAAGACGTAAGATCTATTTAGTGTAAGTAATTCAAAAAAACTAAAAAAGAAACCTAGCATTTTTTCTCTGCTAGAAGTGCTTGCATAATCAGGATTTTTCTCAAGTAAACGCATGGTTTGAGAGAAAAATGCTTCCCAAACACCTTTTTCCAAGGCCTCAATATTTCCGAAAAATTGATAAAAAGAGACTTCTTCAAAGTCATGTGCCTTGCAAAAGCCGTATACAGTCACTGGCTTTTTTTCGTGATTTAACACATCTTCCATATAAGCAGAAATAATCTGGTCTGCGTCTAAAATATTTGCTTTTTTTGGGGATACTTTTTTTGTGGCCATTGATGATTTTTTGTTTAAGTAAAATTACAAAAAAATAAAACTAAATAATGAAGATTTAAAATAAGAAACGCACTTTGTAAAAAGTGCGTTTCAAACCTAACCAATAAATAAACATAAGGAGTTGCGAATATTGATTTTGACTTTTTCATAGCAAAGTATTTCCCATCTCCGGTACAAATATAATAAATGTTTAATCATTTAAACAAATTAATAAACAAAATTAACATTGCTATAACATATTTCGATATGCAATTCTGTCGGATCCTGTGTCAGTTTGTCATATTGTTAAGGCTTGGTATTTTAATTGCTAACTAATTTGTATAATTTTTAAAAAATATAAGTTATGGCCAAAGGCAAGATTAATGTATCAGTGGAGAATATTTTTCCCCTGATTAAAAAGTTTTTATACAGTGATCATGAAATATTCCTAAGAGAGTTAATTTCTAATGCTACTGACGCTACACTTAAATTAAAACACCTCACAGCTATAGGTGAAGCTAAAGTAGACTATGGAAATCCTCAGATCGAAATTAGAATTGATAAAGAAGGAAAGAAAATTCACATTACGGATCAAGGTCTTGGTATGACTTCTGATGAGGTAGAAAAATACATAAACCAAGTAGCATTTTCTGGTGCTGAAGAATTTTTAGACAAATACAAAGACGCCGGTAAAGATGCTGGAATTATTGGTCATTTTGGCTTAGGCTTTTATTCTGCTTTCATGGTTGCTCATACTGTAGAAATAATAACAAAAAGCTTCAAAGATGAGCCAGCAGCCCATTGGACCTGTGATGGATCTCCAAATTTCACTCTAGAAGCAGCCGACAAAAAAGATAGAGGTACCGAAATCATTTTACATATAGCTGAAGATTCCGTAGAGTTTTTAGAGGAAAGTAAAATTAGTGGGTTACTAAGCAAATACAACAAATTCATGCCTGTTCCAATTGTTTTTGGAACTAAAACAGAAACCCTTCCAAAACCAGAAGGTGCCAAAGAAGAGGATCCAGCGCCAACACAAGAAGTACAAAACATCATAAACAACCCAAATCCTGCATGGACCAAAGCCCCAGCAGATTTAAATGATGAAGATTACAAAGGATTCTACAGAGAATTGTATCCCATGCAATTTGAAGAACCATTATTCCATATACATTTGAATGTAGATTATCCTTTTAACCTCACAGGAATTTTATATTTTCCAAAGCTAACCAACGACTTAAATGTCCAAAAGGACAAAATACAACTCTATCAAAATCAAGTATTTGTCACAGATAATGTAGAAGGGATAGTACCTGAGTTCTTGACCATGCTCAGAGGAGTAATTGACTCTCCAGATATTCCATTAAACGTATCTAGGTCTTACCTTCAAGCAGACGGAGCTGTTAAAAAAATTGCTACCTATATCACAAAGAAAGTTGGAGACAAACTGAGTAGTTTATTCAAAAATGATAGGGCTGCTTTTGAAGAAAAGTGGAATGACATTAAAATTGTCATAGAATACGGTATGCTATCTGAAGATAAGTTCTTTGACAAGGCAGATAAGTTTGCACTATACCCAACAGTAGACGGATCTTATTTCACTTTTGAGGAGTTGCAAGAAAAATTAAAAGACAACCAGACAGATAAGGATGGTAAGTTAATTCTGCTATACGCCTCAGACAAAGAGTCTCAACATGCTTATATAGCAGCGGCAAAAGCTAAAGGGTACGAAGTGCTTCTGTTAGATTCTCCTATAGTATCTCACTTGATGCAAAAACTTGAAACATCAAAAGAGAAAATTTCCTTTGCAAGGGTAGACGCAGATCCAATAGATAAACTCATTCAAAAGGAAGAAAATGCCATTTCTAAACTTTCAGATGAGGAAAAGGAAAGCCTTAAAGAAAAAATTGAAAAAGTTACGGGAGAGGGCGGTTTGACCGTTCAATTAGAAGCCATGGATAGTGATAGCGCTCCTTTCGTAATCACTGAACCAGAGTTTATGAGAAGGATGAAAGAGATGCAGCAAACCGGTGGCGGTGGCGGAATGTTTGGCATGGGAAGTATGCCTGACATGCACAACTTAATTGTGAATATTAACCACCCATTGGTCAGTGAAATTCTTCAAACCAAAACACAGAAGAAACAAGATCGACTCATTAGCCAATCTATAGATTTAGCGAAACTCTCTAAGGGCTTACTTAAAGGAGCTGCCCTGAGTGATTTTATTTCTAGAAGCTATGAAATGATCAAATAATCAATATTAATCAGAAGTAAAAAAAAAGCCACCCAAAGGGTGGTTTTTTTTTTGTTCAGCTAGAATGGCTAGTCTTCTATTTAATTTGCCCCATTCTTTTCAGCTACAGCGCCAAATTTATATCTTAAAATAAGTTCATGTGTATTGGCTCTTAAGGCAGTAGAAGAAGTTCTCTGACCCATTTCGTAACCATAACCGAAATCCAATCGCTGCATTCCTTTGAACAATAACATGGCAGAGATATAATCATTATTACTCACGCCTACACCAATGGAAAGTTGTTCTTTTAATTCAATTTGTCCCAAAGCTGTAATTTGATTAGGAGCGTCACTCACTACCCTATACAACATCATTGGCCTTAATAAAATAGAATTCCCTAAAGGAATGGAAAGACCGGCTGTACCATAAAAATGAGGTTTATCGGTAGCCGTAGTAGCAATACCATTAGACTCTTTAAAGCGTTTACTGTTCAAGAAGTTAGGCACAGAAATACCTGCGAAAAACTTTTTAGACTGTAAAAAAGCCCCTACTCCAATTGCTGGGTTCATGTAATTATCTACATTACCTAAAGATTCATTTGATTCTTGGGTAATTCTATTTAATTTATTGAGATCAATGGTATTAAAAATACCCCCCGCCTTAATACCCAAATGGAGTTTGGTTCCTTCTGATATTTGAAGTTTATAGCTGTAATCTACTGAGACAACACCTTGATTTTCTACATACACCTGATCTGAAAGGTAGCTAAACCCCCAAGAGGCATTATTTTTAACCTTAGTGTTATAAATGAATGAAGTGGCCCTTGGCGCGTCTTCAATCCCTGACCACGCAGCCCTGTAACCTATACTAGCAAAAGTACCTTGAGCACCTGTGGCCGCTGGGTTATACAAGCTCATATTTTGCTCAAAAAATAAAAAATTAGGCTGTTGCTGGGCATAGGAATTCCCCAAACACCCTAAACTAAATAAGAGTAAAAAACTATATTTCATGATTAATAAATTCTGATACTAAAACTACATAAATTTTCACTTATTTGATATTTACTACAAAATGCTTTTGACGTACCTTTAGGATATGCAAACAACTTTGTCACTTTACTTTATGTGTAGCCTATATATCTTTGGAGGTTTTATGCACTTTGTAAAACCCAAAATATATTTAAGAATTATGCCAAGGGCTATTCCAAAACCGCTACTTATGGTCTATTTAAGTGGTGCCGCAGAGATAATACTAGGGGCAGGTGTATTGTTTAAAGAAACTAGAAATATTGCTTTGATTGGTATAATACTTATGCTAACACTATTTCTATGGGTACACTTTTATATGCTAAGTGGAGAAAAAGAAGCCGCTGGAATACCCAAAATCATATTGTATTTAAGAATTCCACTTCAATTTGTACTCATGTACTGGGCATATAGTTATTGGATCTAATTTCTTTTATACCTTTGTAAGGCTATGAAGAAAGAATTTACAGAAATACAATTAGACCGCATTATAGAAATGGCTTGGGAAGACAGAACTCCTTTTGAGGCCATCACTTTTCAATTTGGCATCTCTGAACAAGAAACTATTGAAATAATGCGAAGTGAGATGAAACCGAGTAGTTTTAGAATGTGGCGCGCCAGGGTTCAAGGAAGGGCTACCAAACACGCCAAACTAAGATCTGAGGCCGTTGGCCGATTCAAATGCAATATGCAGCGTCAAATTAGTGGCAATAAAATTTCCAAACGATAAATTACTGGAAAAACGCCTGGTACAATTCTTTGAGTTTTACTCAAATGAAAGGTTTTAAGATATTGCGAATCTATGTATACGCTAGGTCTTATATGTCCTTTGTAATTTAACCAAATAAGGCCTCTAATAATTTTGCCAGTCTAAGCCCACCCTTTTGCAATTGATTCCTCATGACACTGGTGTATTTATATGCATATTCATACCTCAACCCTCCGTCTTCTGGTAAATCTTCATAGAGTTTTTTTGTAATCTCATGTCCCTCCTTCATCCAATCCAAAGGAGTCCCTTGCATCATTTCTTTACGCGCTCTCTTGGACAGCCTAGGAGATTCTTTAGCTAATTCCGAGTAACTCATACCGTAATCATCAATCATATTACTGTCCCAAACCCTATGTAAATTGGTGTTTTTCCCAAACCATTTTAATTTTATGTCATTACCGCCTTTATCTTCTGGACGGCCCATATGCATTGGTTGGTGAAGATCTCCAATAAAATGAACCAATAATTTTAGGTGAAAAGCTTTTTCCGCTTTACTTGCATTCACATCTTTTATGGTATTGATACAAACCTGAATGCCTTGAATAATGTCTCCCTTAGGGTTGGCTGTTTCTACACTATAATTTCCGTCTAAAGGTAAATTCACATAGTGCCATGGACCATATTTTCTGTACTTTTTATCTGATTTTATGTCATCTCCATAATTGGAAACAAGGGCTAAAGATTCACCGTCTAATAGTGCTTCAATCTTTTTGAGCACCTTTTTACTTAGTACTGTAGTGGCTATTTCTCCTACTGTTCTATGGCCTGTTTTACCCCAATCTTCAGTGGTAGCAAAAATAGATTGTGACGCTAATAAAAAAATAATTAAAAATCTCATGTGCACATATTTTTTGTAAAAATAACAGAACCAAAGCCATTTTTTGCAAGGGAATGTGAAATTATAATTAAATAAAAATATTAATTAACGTAAATTTGAAAAACCACCAAACTCAATCCCATGAATAAAACCTTTTGGTTCTTATTTCTAGCATTAACCACATCTGCCTTCGGTCAGAATAAAGAAAAAGAAATCTTTGTAAAATTTATAGATCAACCCATATTAATTGACGGAGATCTTTCTGAAAATATATGGGAAGAAGCTTTTAGAGCTGCTGATTTCCAGCAGTATTTCCCTTCAGATTCTATACTGGCAAAACAAAAAACAAGTATTAAAATGCTTTATGACCAAGTAAACCTCTATTTGGGTGTTAAAGTGTATACCTCAGGAAATGATTTTATCATTCCCTCTTTACAAAGGGATTTTAGGGCGGGCAATAATGACAATATCAGTTTTATATTTGACACTTTTAACGATGGAACAAATGCCTTCCTTTTCGGCATCAACCCCCTTGGGGTTAGAAGAGAGGCCTTGATCTCTAATGGAGGTTCTGATCTAAATGGTTTCACCACATCTTGGGATGTGAAATGGCGAGGAGAAACAAAAATCAACGAGGGGTACTACACTGTTGAAATGGCTATTCCGCTTACTTCAATGAAATTTAAAGAAGGAGAAACCAAATGGCGGTTTAATAGCTATAGGTTTGACATGCAAGAAAATGAAACCAGTACCTACACAAATATTCCTCAGAACCAACTCATATTTAATCTAGCCTTTATGGAGGATATGGTTTTTGAAAAACCATTGGGTAAATCTAGAACTCCCCTAGCGCTTATTCCATACGTAAATGGCATTTCTCAGAGAGATTTTACGATTGCAGACTCAGACGCCCAATATAAAATTGGGGGTGATGCTAAACTGGCCATTGGCAACGGAATGAATTTGGACTTAACTTTAAATCCTGATTTTTCAAATGTGGAAGTAGACAATGTGGTTACTAACCTTACAAGATTTGAAATATCACTTCCGGAAAGAAGGCAGTTTTTCATTGATAATAATGACTTATTTGGGACATTTGGAAATGAGCGAGATTCGAACCCATTTTTTTCGAGAAGGATAGGATTAGCTAAAAATAAAGACGGTGAAACTATTGAAAATAGAATCATTGGTGGAATGAGATTAAGTGGAAAACTATCTGAGGATTGGCGTCTGGGACTTTTGAGCATTCAAACAGATGAAGATCTAGAAAATGAGATTGCAAGCAATAATAATACCATGCTTTCGCTTCAAAAAAAAATATTCTCAAGATCTAATATTGGCCTGTTCTTTATTAACCGAGAAACTTTCAAGGATTATGACTTTATTAGTCCTCAAGAAAAGTACAACAGGGTTTTTGGTATTGACTATAACTTAGCCAGTGCAGACAATAAATGGGTGGGTAAATTTTTCCTTCACCAATCAATTACCCCTGAAATTGAAGATAAAAATGGTGCTGGTGGAGCGGAGCTTGTTTACAATTCAAGGTTTTTTAATTTCGGGTTAAGAGGCAACTATGTTGGAGCCCAATTTAATTCTGATCTGGGTTTTGTGAGAAGAAAAGATATTATTGCCGCCAGACCATTTGTAGAATTTTCATTCTGGCCTAAAAAAGGAAAGGTGAACAATCACAATTTAAGATTGAGCCCCAATGCTATATGGAGGCCTGGTCTAGATATGCAAAATACAGACTTTACCATGTTTAGTTCATGGACTACTAAGTATCAGAATCAATCAGAATGGTCTGCAAGAATGTTTAATAGATATACCTTTCTCACAGAAGGGTTTGATCCAAGTAATACAGATGGTGCGGTTGCGCTTCCGGGAAACGTAGGCTACCACTACACTTCATTTGAATTGCGTTACCAATCAGACCGAAGAAAAGTTTTTTCTTACAGTATAGAACCTGGATTTGGACAATTTTATAATGGTCAAAGAAATAAAATTGAAGGAAACTTAAACCTAAGACTTCAGCCTAAGGTCACTATTGGATTGCAATACGAATACAATCAATTGAGAATGCCTGAGCCTTATACTGATACCGATATTTGGCTCATTAGTCCAAGGGTAGCTGTAACATTCAATAAATCAATTTTTTGGACTACACTAATTCAGTACAGCAATAGAAATGATAATTTAGGCTTAAATAGTAGATTACAATGGAGGTTTGCTCCTTTGTCTGATTTATTTGTAGTCTACAATGACAATTATTTTGTCTCTGATTTCGCCCCTAAGTTCAGATCTTTAAATTTAAAATTCACTTATTGGTTAAATATATAATATGACACTAAAAATGCTCTGTTCTGATCTTGACGGCACCTTACTGGCACTTAAAAACAGAACAAGTCCTCATTGCAATGAAGTATTTAAAAAATACAGGGAACGCCTTAAAATAGTATTGGTCTCTGCCAGAATGCCCAGTGGCATGCACTACATTCAAAAAGAATTAGGCATTGAGGAACAGCCCATAATATGCTATAATGGCGCACTGGTCATGAAGGGTACCAAAACTTTAAGTAGTCATTATATTTCGTTAGATCTGGTGGCTAAAATAACTGAGATTAGCCATGAATTTAATGCTGCTGTTGGTCTATATTCCCATGATCAATGGACAGCTCCTTTTAGAAGTGAGCGAATAAACAAAGAAGAGTTTAATACCCAAACCAAAGTAATTATAGAATCCAATTTAACAACGCTTAATAAGTGGGAAGTACAAAAAAAAGGGGCGCATAAATTAATGCTCATGGGGGCAAAAGAAAGTATAGACGGGTTATTTAACACGCTTGTTGCCCAATTTTCTTCTGATCTTGGTGTGTATAGATCCAATGACACCCTAATTGAGATTACCCCAGGAGGTATAGACAAGCTGAGCGGTATTAAATCTTTACTAGACCACCGTATTGGGTTAGAAAATATTATTGCCTTTGGAGATAATTTTAATGATATTTCTATGCTTTCTGGTGTGGGTTATGGTGTGGCAGTAGAAAACGCTAGAGAGGCCGTGAAAGAAATTGCCAAAGAAACTATTGACTCATGTGTTAATGATGGTGTAGCTAGTTTTTTACCTGCATTTTTAGACAAACATTTGTAGGCCTCAAGATTTAAAAACAAACCAATACACTTTTTAAGATTATTTAAAATGAATGACCCTCTAATAATAAACGACACTATTGTATTTGGACTTTTAGCTGCTTGTCTAGGTTTTGTCTTTTTAACCTCTAATAGCAACAATAGCTTTTGGAAAAGATTTTACACCTTTATCCCCGGAGTACTGATGTGCTATTTACTCCCGTCATTCTTGGTGAGTTTAGATATTATTTCTGACAGTCGTTCTAACTTATATTTTATGGCCAGCAGGTATCTATTGCCTGCTGCTTTAGTGCTAATGACTTTGAGTATAGACTTAAAAGCCATTGCTAGCTTGGGTAAGAAAGCACTCATTATGTTCTTCACTGGGACGTTAGGAATAGTTATTGGTGGCCCAATAGCCATTCTTTTGGTATCTCTTTTCTCTCCTGAAACTGTTGGCGGAAATGACTTTGATGCTATTTGGAGAGGTCTTGCTACCATTGCAGGAAGCTGGATTGGAGGTGGGGCCAATCAGGCGGCAATGCTTGAGATCTTTAACTATAACCCAGAGAAGTATGGCGGTATGGTTTTAATTGATATTGTCGTAGCCAATATCTGGATGGCAATACTATTATTAGGTGTGGGTAAAACTAAAAAAATTGACCGTTGGCTTCAGGCAGACACCTCGGCCCTTGAATCTCTTAAAATTAAGGTCGCTAAGTTCCAAGAAAAAGTCAATAGAATTCCATCAACCAAAGATTATATGGTATTGTTATTCATTGGATTTTCTTCTGTTGGATTGGCTCACTTGGCTGGAAATTACCTCAGTGAATTTTTAACGGAACAGTTTTCATTTGTTGCAGACAAAAGGAGTTTTGCGTCATTTTTGGGTTCTTCATTTTTTTGGATGGTGGTCATTGCAACTACTGTTGGTATTATTTTATCTTTTACTAAAGCTAAAAACTATGAGGGCGCAGGGGCAAGTAAAATAGGGGGCGTATTTATTTACATCCTAGTGGCTACCATAGGAATGAAAATGGACCTCAACCAAATTTTAGACAATCCAGGACTCATTCTGATTGGTCTTATCTGGATAAGCATTCACGCTCTACTATTGATTTTAGTGGCCAAACTAATCAAAGCGCCTTTCTTTTTCTTAGCGGTGGGGAGCCAGGCAAATGTAGGAGGTGCAGCTTCTGCACCTGTAGTTGCAGCTGAATTTAGTCCATCACTGACCTCTGTTGGTGTTTTACTCGCTGTTGGCGGTTATGTTGTTGGAACTGCTGGAGCGCTATTTTGTGCCTATCTAATGGAAATTGCTTCTAATTTTTAATATTTTTATTCCATAACTTAAAGAGTTTAGCCATCTTTGTGGCAAACGATTCAAAACCAATGAGACATTCAATTTTAATAGCATTCACTTTATTATTTATAAGCTGTAATCAGTCGCCTTCTAAAGACAGTATGGTCGTTTTAGGACAGATAAAAGGATTAAAGAAAGGTACTTTGTACCTACAGCATATTCCAGATAGTACCTTAGTAACAATTGATTCCATTGAAATTGATGGTTCTGGCAACTTTAAATTTGACACTAAAATTAAAAGCCCTGAAGTATTTTATTTATACTTAAATAAAAAAGACAACAATATCATTAATGATAGAATAACATTTTTTGGAGCACCAGGAGTCATTGAGATCAACACCAAATGGAATACATTCGATTCAGACCCTGTCATTAAAGGAACAAGCACTAACGACACCTTCATGGAATACACCGAAATGATGTCTAGGTTCAATATCCAGGACATGAAGCTTATGGAAAAAGCCGTAAAAGCTTCTAATGAGAATAATCAGGTAGTTTTAGATTCCCTTCAAAAGGCAGCAGATAAGAATGCTTTAAGAAGGTATTTATTTGTACTGAATTTTGCATTAAATAATTCAGATTCCTATGTGGCTCCCTATGTCACTTTAAACGACGCACCTAATGCTAACGTCAAGTTTTTAGATTCCATATACAATAAACTTACACCAGAAGTAGCTACTTCAAAATATGGAAAAGAGCTTGAACTGTTTATAGAGGAGATAAAATCCAATAATTAGCAAAAGGTATTTAACCTACCAAAAAAAGGCCCGCTATACAGCGGGCCTTTTTTTGTAAGAATACTAAAACACTATTAAGCAGAAAGCTTATTGAGTGCAGTAACTAATTCTGTTGCTTTTGTTTCAAGGTCATTTTTAACTGACTTTAAATGAGCAGAACGATTGTCTGCTTTTTTGTCATTAACTCTTGCGATAAGTCCGTCGAATACTTCAATAGCTTGATCGATTAAAGCAGATCCTTCTTTTGAATCTAAATTATTAGTCGCAGCTTCCCAAAGGTAAACCGCTTCAATGATATCTCCTAATACGTAGTTAATATCCTTTTTTAAGTCTTTTATGCTAGCCATAATGCTAATTTTTAAATTTTGACAAAATTACGTTTTTTAGATGTAACTCCAACTATGATTTAAGGATAAGAAAAGAACTAATAGTGAACGACTAATAAAACGCAGTCTTGACTACTAATGATTTTAACATATTCACTATTGGCGGGAATCAGCACCGTTTCTCCATATTGAAAGTCTACCTCTCCGTGGCTGTTCTGAATTTTTCCACTGCCTTGCACACATATATATACTTTAAAACTATCTTGAGATACTTTATTTGTATAATATTCCCCTTGAACTGGCAAGTAATTTGTTGTAAAATAGGGCGTTGCTATTATTTCATTAGGCGTATTTGACTGTGAGGTGTAAACACATTTTTCTTGGGAAACAGCTCTAAAATTAATCGCATCTACAGCTAATTCGGTATGAAGTTCTCTGAAATTTCCTTGAGCGTCTTTTCTATTAAAATCAAGATCGGAAGA